>NZ_CP140098.1:1995714-2311785 GCF_034440735.1 Deinococcus sp. AB2017081
CGCCCCGGTACGCCCGACCAGCCGGCCCTGCTCCACATCATCAGCGCGGTACGCTCCCGCTGCCACGCGGAACACCGAGCGGCGGATCACCGGCAGGGGATAGCTGAGGTGCTGCACGGGCGGCAGCGCGGGCGTTGGCAGAAACCGGAACTTGGCGAACCACGCCGCGTCGTGTCGCGCCAGGGCGTTCACGAAGGCGTAGCGCAGCAGCCCCGAACAGTCCTGATCCTGGGCCGCCCAGTCGGCGCTGATGCCGTAGTACTGGCTCTCTGCGATGCTGGCGAACCAGTCGGCAAAGCTCGCCCGATCCTGCCCATACAGTTCCGCCGCGTCCGGGTAGCCGTCCCGGTCGGCGTCCAGCGCAGATGGCGGCGCGGCCAGGGCCGACAGACTGCCCAGCAGCAGCGTCAGGGCGCACGCGGCCACACCCCGTCCCCACCTCAAGGAACACCACGATCCGGACACGAACACTGAACACGGGCAACAGAACACGACGACGTCCGGATCGCGGGTCTTCCCATAGCAGGCCCCTCCCCGAGGCCACTTCTGCCACTTCACCCATAGTGTATGGAGGCGCCACGAGGCACCGGTCATCCCAAAGGTGCAGCGGGCGTTACCGGCTGTGAGTGGCTCTTCAGCGTTGCGGCGGTCAGCCCGTCTGCTCGTCTGCGAGCGGCAGCTCGTAGCACACGCTGGATTCGATGGTCGCGTAGTACCCGTAGTTGGGGATGCGGACAAAACCGCTGCGCTCGTACAGGGCGATGGCGTCGGGCTGGCGGTCACCGGTCTCCAGCACCAGGCGCGCGTAGCCCAGGCGGCGGGCGCGGTCGATCAGGGCGTGCAGGATGCGCCGGGCGTGACCGTTCCCGCGGTCGCCCTGGCGGGTGTACATGCGCTTGACCTCGGCGGTGTGCGCGTCCCAGCGCCTGAGCGCGCCGCACGCGATCAGCTCCGGGCCGTGCTGCACAGCCAGCAGGACGCTGCCCTCGCCGGCCAGAGTCCGGGGGTCGAAGGGCTCGCTCTGCGTGGGGTCGCCGTCGTAGAGGGCGGTGAGTTCGGCTTCCTGCGCGTCCAGCAGGGCGGCCACACGCGGGTCGGTAGGCGGCACGTCGATCACGGTGGGCACTGCTCCAGAGAAACACGCGCCGCAGCGCCATGCAAGGTCAGAACCGCTGGTTCACCCAGGGTCGCCGGCATCAGTCCCGCACGTCAGTCCGGGCGATCTGGATCACGCCGTCTTCTGGAAGATGTTGATGAGGTTGCCCTCGCTGTCCCGGATGGCCGTGGCGACGCCAATCTCCAGCGCCAGTTCCTGCCAGAGGAAGGTCACGCCGTGCTCTTCCAGTATACGAGTCAGGCTACTCAGGTCGCCGGTTTCCAGTACCAGCGCCTTGGCACCGATGGCGAGCAGGTGTGCCGGCGGCGCGGCAAAGAGGGCATCAAAGCGTTGCGCATGAGGCACCTGGATCAGTTCAAGCCTGAAGTCCAGGCCCTGAATGATGGCGACGTCAGCGCCGAGCGCCTCAAGGTGCGTCCGCGTCACCACCTGAAAGCCGAAGATCCGGTGCCACCAGTCGATGGCGCGGTCGAGGTCTTCGACGCTGATGGCGATGCTCTGGAGCTGGACGTGCACGGAGGTGGACAGAGGGGACGTGGATCGTGGGCTCGTCATGGCGTTTCCTTTGTTCTGGACGCGGGCGTCGTGGAGGGGCGGCTGCGTCACTGCTGATGCAGCGGGGCGAAGATGTGTCCGGGAGCGACCAGACGCCGGAGATTGGGCACACGGCGGGGACGGCACCCCGTCGGGGGTGTCCAGCGGTGGCCGCAATTCCATGTGGCGTGCTCTAGAGCGGCTATCCGAGAGAGCGGCTCAGGGTTTTATCCCATGTGGTCAAATATTGAGGTTCTTGACCAGAAAGTCAAGAAACAGTAGCGTACCCTGGTGCCCCGCCCCCGCAAATTCCGTGATGCAGACGTGATCGCCGCTGCCCGAGAGACCTTCACGCAGCAGGGATTCGGCGGCACGACTCTCGACGACCTCACGACCGCCACCGGTCTGGGCAAACAGAGTCTCTACAACGCGTTTGGCGGCAAGCGGGAACTCTATCTCCGTGCCCTCACGGACAGCGCCGCAGAGGCCGTCACTGTGGTCGACGCAGCGCTCAATCACAGCGGCGCGACCCCACTGGAACGCATCCGCGCCCACCTGCTCAAGCTGGCCATCGCGTTCAGCGGTACGAATTCAGAGGCTGATCTGCTGACCAAGGCCACGGTGGAACGTGCAGGGCATGACAGCGAGGTCGCACACTCTGCCCTGCACACCTTCGAGCGGCTTGAACAGTCATACCGTCAGTGCATCGTCGATGCGCAGGAGCACGGTGAAATCCCTCCAGGCTCGGATCCGGATGCCCTGGCGGCCTTGTTCCTGGCTCTGACCCGTGGCATGGAGGTTCTCGGCAGCGCGGGTGTCGGCCGGGTGCAGCTCACCGCCGTGGCGATGACCTCCCTGGATCTGGTCGCCACGGCCGATTCAGGAACCGTGCAGCCCTGACCGGCAGCTCGCCGTCCGGGCGGACATGGCCAGCCACGGAGGCCGGAGCACCCTCCTTGACTCCACGAGGTTCGGGTCAGCGATGCAGGAAGTCGCGCACCACGTCCGGCAGCTCTCCGGCGTCCATCAGGAAGGCGTCGTGGCCGTGGATGCTCTCCAGTTCCCAGTACGTGCTGCGGGGCAGCAGGGCGGCGTGCTCCTGCACCTCGGCGGCCGGGTACAGCACGTCGCTGGAGATGCCCACAGCGAGCACCGGAGCCTGGATGCTGCGCAGGTCGGCGTCGCTGGGCTGGAAGGCGTCCATCGCGGCCGTCAGGGTCACGTACGTCTTCTCGCAGAAGCGGGCGTGGAGCTTCTCGCCCTGATATTCGAGGTACGACGTGATGGCGGCCACGCCGCGGGTCCGCTGGCCGGTCTGCGTGACGGCGAAGCTCTGGGGGCTGCGGTACGACAGCATGGCGATCTGCCGCGCGACCTTGAGGCCCTCGCCGCCGGGTGCGGCGCGGATGGCGCTGCGGGCCGCGGTGTTCAGGCCGATCGCCCACGGCGAGTGCCGGGCGGGAGCGCCGATGATCACGGCCCGCTCGACGAGGTCCGGGCACTCCAGCAGCCACGCGTACGCCAGCAGGCCGCCCATGCTGCTGCCGATCACCCGGACGCGCGTGATGCCCAGGTGTTCCAGCAGGGCGCGGCCCACGCGGGCCATGTCGGCGAGCGTGAGGGGCACGTCGCCGAGTTCCGCGGCGCTGGTGGTGCCGGCGCAGCCGCCCAGGACATTCGCGCACACGATGTAGTCGGTCGTGGGGTCGAGCGGCCGGCCGCGCCCGAGGAAGTCCGGCCACCACTCGTGCACGGCGCTCGTGCCGGTCAGGGCGTGCAGCACCAGCGTGGCGTCCTCACGCGCCTCGCCGTAGGTGTGGTACGCCACGCGGAGGTCGCTCAGCACCTGCCCGCTGTCGAGCAGCAGGGGGCGGTCGCGGAACAGCAGGGCCTCCTGCTGCGGACAGCCGGCCTCGTCCACGTCGTCCGGGTGGAGGTGGCGGGCGGCGGGGCCGGGGTGGGGAAGGGCGGTCACGCCTCCTCCCCGGCGAGTTCCAGCGCCGCGGCGAGCGCCTGCGCGAAGTCGTCGCGGATGTCGTCGATGTGCTCGATGCCCACCGACACGCGCACCAGTCCGGGCGTGACGCCGGCGGCCTCCTGCGTGATCTCGTCGAGCTGCGAGTGCGTGGTGCTCGCGGGGTGGATGACCAGGGTGCGCGTGTCGCCCACGTTCGCGACGTGCTGCGCGAGCTTCACGGAGCGGATGAAGGCCTCGCCGGCCGCGCGGCCGCCCTTGAGTTCGAAGGTCAGCACCGCGCCCGCTCCGCGCGGCAGGTAGTGCTGCGCGCGGTCGTAGTGCGGGTGGTTGCTCAGGCCGGGGTACGTTACGCGCTTCACGTCGGGGTGCGCGGCCAGCCACGACGCCAGCGCCGCGGTGTTCTGGGCGTGCCGCTCGGCGCGCAGGCTCAGCGTCTCCAGGCCCTGCAGGAACTGCCACGCCTGCTGCGGCGCGAGGGTGGGGCCCAGGTCGCGCAGGCCCTCGGTGCGCGCGCGGATCAGGAACGCCACGTTCGGCAGGCCCAGGGGGTTGCCCTCGCCGAAGGTCGCCCAGAAGTCCAGGCCGTGGTAGCTGGGGCTGGGCTCGGTCATCAGGGGGTAACGGCCGTTGCCCCAGTCGAAGTTCCCGCCGTCCACGATGATCCCGCCGATGCCGTTGCCGTGCCCGCCGATCCACTTGCTCGCCGAGTGCAGCACGATGTTCGCGCCGTGCTTCAGCGGCTGGCAGTAGTACCCGCCCGCGCCGAAGGTGTTGTCCACCATGACCGCCACACCCTGCGCGTGCGCCGCTGCCGCGATGGCTTCAAAGTCCGGGATGTTCAGCGCCGGGTTCCCGATGGTCTCCAGGTACACGGCGCGCGTCCGGTCGTCGATCAGCGCGGCGAACTCCTCGGGCTTCTCGGCCTTGCTGGTGAAGCGCACCTCGATGCCCAGGCGGCGCAGCGTCACGCGGAACTGGTTCACGGTGCCGCCGTACAGGTTCGGCGTGGACACGATGTTGTCGCCCGCCTGCGCCAGCGTCGTGATCGCCAGGAACTGCGCGGCGTGCCCGCTGGACACCGCCAGGGCCATCACGCCGCCCTCCAGCGCGGCCATGCGGTCTTCCAGCACGGCGTTGGTGGGGTTCATGATGCGCGAGTAGATGTTCCCGAAGGCGCGCAGGCCGAACAGGTCGCTGGCGTGCTCCGGCGACTCGAACACGTAGGAGTTCGTGGGGTAGATGGGTACCTGCTGCGCGCCCGTGGTCGGGTCGGGCTTCTGGCCGGCGTGGACTTGCAGGGTGTCGAACTTGTGGGACATGGAACTGGGCTCCTCTCCGGACGGGGGGCGGGGAGGGCCGGCCAATGGCAGACCCCCTCTCGGTGGCACGAGAAGGGGCGTACATCGTTACACGCGTGACCTTCCCGATCGATCCCGCCTGGTGGTCATCGTTGACCGGGAACACAGGGGGCTGGCTGTGGCACCGTGACGAAATGGAGTCCGGTTGCCGCGCCGTCAACGAGCCAGGTCTCTCGGGCGCTCTCGATGGGGTGGCTCCAGCGGTGACAGGGTCACGCGCGGAGCACGGCATCAGGGTAGCGCCGGGCCGCCGGGAAAGGCAAGCCTCAGACCAGAATATGAATCGAGCGAAGCGGCACCTGAGTCCGACAGGGATCGGACGTGGAGCTCGGGGACATCTGTTCAGCCCCAGGGCGGAACTGGATACCGCGTTCAGGGCGCGGCGCAGGCGGGGCAGCGGCCGTACAGCGTGACCTCGTGCGCCTCGACCACGAATCCACCGGGATACACCGAGCCGGCCGGGATCGACACCGGGCAGGCGTGCAGCGTGAAGACCCGTCCACAGGCCGTGCACGAGAAATGATGGTGGTGACCGCGGCCGCTCGCCTCGTAGAGGGTCTCGCCGTCCAGGGTGACGGGATGGACGGTGCCCTGGTCGCACAGCAGTTTCACGGTACGGTACACGGTCGCCAGTCCCACGCCGGGCAGCTCGGCCTGGGTTCGGGTGAGCAGATCGCCCACAGACAGCGGCCCCTCGGCATGGTCCAGAACACGGGAGATCACGTCGCGCTGGCGGGTGCTGCGCCTCGTGGTGGGCGAAACCGTCATCACTGCAGGGTAGCAGGTCAGTCCGGCACGCATGGAAAAGCCGCCCACCATGTCGCGGTGGGCGGCGTTCAGACCGGAATCAGCGCCGGTTCGGGTTCGCCATCTGCTCCGGCGGGATGACGCTGCCCTCGGCCTTGGCCTCGACCACACTGGGCGGGTGCGGCAGGACGCCGGGGTGGGCAGTCCGCCCGGCAGCAGGCGCTGCGGGCTGGGCAGCGGCGGCCGCTCTCGACGGTTCTGGCGAGGCTGCTACGGGGGGGACTGGCCGGGTCGGCGCAGCCGGAGCAGCCGGCGTGGCTGCCGGAGTCGTGCGCGCCGGCGTGGGTGCCGTGCCGGAACGCTCCAGCAGGCTGCTGGCGTAGCCCTCCAGCCGCGGCGTGATGACCCTGTCGGTCAGGGTCTTGACGGCCAGGGTGCCCAGGGTGGCGACCAGCGCGCCGCCGATGCCTCCACCCCCGCCCGAGTGCGTCTTCTGGGCCCGGATCAGCGCCTTCTGGTGCTTCTCCGGGCTGCCGGCATCCACGTAGATCTTGCGGCTGCGGCGGAACTGACGGCCGACCACCATGCCGATCACGGCCCCGACCGCCGATGCGCCGCCCAGCATCTTGAGAGGATCTTTCTGCATCTGCACGTGCAGACTGGCCTGTTCACTCAGGGCGTCGATGCTGGCCCGCAGCTGCTCGCGGGCGGCCTCGCGCTCGGTCATCGTCAGCGGGGCGCGGTCGCTCACGAGTCTTTCCCCCGGCGCATGTCGTCCTGGAAGGTGGGATCTGTGCTGACCGGAATGCCGGGTACCTTGCGCGGAGCGGCCGGCGCCCCCTGCGACGGGCTGTCGTGCTCCTTGCCCTCCAGTTTCTCGTTCAGGCCGCTGCCGTACATCTCGGGTGTGCCGTCCGGCTGACTCTCGTACACGGGTACGGTGCTGGTGCCCTTCTCGACCCGCACGGTCGCCTGACCGGGTCGCTCCTGCACGACGCGGTTCTCGCCGGCCGCGTGCCGCTGGGGATCGCGCGGCACCTCGACCGAATCACCGGGTCGGCTGCCCGCCGCTGTCGGCACGGGCGCGTCCTGATCGATGCGCCATCCGCGGCCGGCGGCCGTCGCCGGAGCCTTGCCGGGATCGCTGGTGCGGTCGGTGGTGGTGCCGGGACGGGGGGTGGAGTCGTCACTGTGGTCGTCGCTCATCGCATGCCTCCGGATCAGGGGTTCGTCGGTCTTGACCTCGGCCCCCAGACGTCTGAGGCCCACGAAGATCAGCCCGCCGGTCACGAGGAAACTGAACAGCGCGATCAGCAGCGCAGCGAACCACGGCCCGGCCCCGAGCCGCATCAGTCCGTAGAACACGGCCAGGATCAGGAAGATCAGGGCCATGACCAGCGGACCGACCGAGGCCAGCAGCAGCACCACCCCGATGCCCTTGGCCTTGGCGATGTCGCCCGCCTTTCTCGCCACCGCGTTGATCTCCGATTTCACGAGGGTCACGCCCGCGTCGAAGACATCGACCAGGGCGCTCCCCATACTCTTGCGTTCTTCCATGCAGTCCTCCACTCCCGTTCATCCTCGCACCGCAGCGGTGGGTACAGACGGACTGAACCACCACAGCATAATGACTTGCATGGACGGCCCGGCGCAGCGCAAAGAAAACCTGAACCTGCCGGCGCCCGCCATGACCGTGGCCCAGCGCAGCAACCTCTCGCCCATGACCGCCCGCGCGTACACGGCGTGGCGTCGCCGCTCCCTGAGCCTGCTGGCCGGCCAGCCCTTCGACCTGGCACGGGAGGAACGGCTCTTCCTGACGCAGTGCGCTCCGCAGCGTGGCGGGTGGTGGCTGGACGCCGGCACCAGTACCGGCTTCTACGCGGAGGTGCTGGCCCGGGCCGGATGCCGCGTCCTGGCCGCCGACCTGAGCCCCGCCATGCTCGCCGAGGCGGCCCGCCAGCATCCTCACCCGGGGATCGACTGGGCAGCGCTGAACGTCGAGGACAGCGCCCTGCCAGACGCCAGTTTCGACGGCGTGACGGTCGGCGCGACCCTGAACGAGACCCATGACCCGGCGCGGTTCCTGCGCGGGGTCGCCCGTGTCCTGCGGCCCGGCGGGCAGGTGTGGCTGATGTATCTGCGGCGCACCGGCGGCCCCGTGCAGGGCGTGCTGGCCCACCCGGCGGCCGGCGGCCTGACGTTTCCCGATCCCGCGTGGGTGGCGCGGCAGCTGCCCGGCCTGCACCTGGCCCACGGCCTGACGGTCGGAGCCGTGCGGTTCGAGCGGCATGTGAAGACCACCGCTGGACGGCACACGGCTTCGTAAGCGAGTCTGTAAGAAAGTGAGAAGTTGCCGGAGAGCGCTTGCGCATACACTCGGCCGAAAGGACACCCGTGACTGACGAGATGACCGCCACCACCACGCCCGCCACCCTGAAGGCGTCTGTGGCGCATTGCCGGGACGTGACACGGGCACATTCCAAGACCTTCTACCTGGGGTCGCGGTTCTTTCCGCCCCGGCAGCGGCAGGCGGTGTGGGCGGTCTATGCTGCGTGCCGCGACGGCGACGACATCGCCGACGAGACCAGTGGCGATCGCGCCGAACACGCGCTGGCCGACTGGTGGCAACGCACGGAACGCGCCTTCCAGGGCCAGCCCGGGACTCAGCCCGGTGACCGGGCCCTGGCGTGGGCCGCGCAGGCGTATGACATCCCGCTGTCGGCGTTCCGTGAACTGCACGAGGGCCTGCAGATGGACGTGCGCGGGCACGAGTTCGAGCACATGGACGATCTGGCGCTGTACTGCCGGCGTGTGGCGGGCGTGGTGGGGTTCATGATCGCCCCCATCAGCGGCTACCACGGCGGCGAGCGCACGCTGGAGCACGCCCTGCACCTGGGTCAGGCCATGCAGCTCACGAACATCCTGCGTGACGTGGGCGAGGATCTGGCCCGGGGGCGCATCTATCTGCCACGCAGCGTCATGGCCCGGCACGGGGTCAGTGAGGCCACGTTGCGGGCCGGTGTGGTCACGCCCGCGTACCGGGCGATGATGCTCGACCTGATGACCCAGGCCCGGGCGTGGTACACGCAGGGTCGCCGGGGCATCCCGCTGCTGCACGGCAGCGCCAGCCTGGCCGTGGCGACCGCCGCCCGCGCCTACGAGGGCATCCTGGACGATCTCGTCCGCAACGACTTCGACAACTTCGGCCGCCGTGCCCACGTCAGCGGCCCCCGCAAACTGATGATGCTGCCCCGCGTGTGGTGGGAACTGCGAACAGCGGCCCTCACGTCCTGAGTCGTCCATCCGTGTCTGCCCACGCGCCGCGCTGTCAGCGGCGGGAGGTTCTTCCAGCATGACCAGTTCCCACAAGACCGCCCTCATCATCGGCTCCGGCATCGGCGGCCTGAGCCTCGGCATCCGGCTGCAGGCCCTGGGCTTCCACACGACCATCTTGGAGCGGCTCGACCAGCCCGGCGGGCGGGCCTACCAGAAGCGCACGCCGGACGGCTATATCTTCGACATGGGGCCGACCGTGATCACCGTGCCGCACTTCATCGAGGAGCTGTTCGCATTGGAGCGCGGCGCGGGGATGCTGGGGGAGCCCGACTATCCCCCCCATACCCTGGCCGACGACGCGCGGGTACGCGAGGGCGAGAGCGGTGGCCCGCGCACCCGCGATTACGTGACGCTCGTGCCGATCCTGCCCTTCTACCGCATCTGGTTCGATGACGGCACCTACTTCGACTACGACGGCGACCCGGAGAGCACCCGCCGCCAGATCGGCGCCCTGGCCCCGGAAGATCTCGCGGGCTACGAGCGCTTCCATGCCGACGCAAAGGCCATCTTCGAGCGCGGGTTTCTGGAACTGGGGTACACCCACTTCGGCGACGTGGGCAGCATGCTGCGTGTCGTGCCCGACCTGATGCGCCTGGACGCCGTGCGCACCCTGTTCGGCTTCACGTCCAAGTATTTCACCAGCTCCAAGATGCGGCAGGTCTTCTCCTTCGAGACGCTGCTGGTCGGCGGCAATCCGCTGAGCGTGCCCGCCATCTACGCCATGATCCACTTCGTCGAGAAGACGTGGGGCATTCACTACGCCATGGGCGGCACCGGGGCGCTGGTGCGGGCGTTTGTCCGGAAGTTCGAGGAACTCGGCGGCACGATCGAGTATGGGCGGGGGGTCGAGGAGATTCTCGTCACGGACGGCGGCGGCCGGCCCGTCAGGTTCCCGGTCGGCAAACGGGTCGCCACCGGCGTGCGGCTGGAGGACGGCACCGTGCGCCATGCGGACATCGTGGTCAGCAACGGCGACTGGGCGAACACCTACCTCAAGCGGGTGCCGGCCGCCGCCCGGCTGGTCAACAACGATCTGCGCGTGAAGGCCGCCCGCCAGAGCATGAGCCTGCTGGTCATCTACTTCGGGTTCCGCAAGGACGGCAGCGACCTGAACCTGCGCCACCACAACATCATCCTGGGGCCGCGCTATGAGGCGCTGCTGACCGAGATCTTCGGGAAGAAGGTGCTGGGCCAGGACTTCAGCCAGTACCTGCACATCCCCACCCTGACCGATCCCGGCCTGGCCCCGGAGGGGCACCACGCCGCGTACACGCTGGTGCCGGTGCCACACAACGCCAGCGGCCTCGACTGGGCGGTCGAGGGGCCGAAGCTGGTGGAGCGCGTCTACGCCTTCCTGGAGGAACGGGGCTACATCCCGAACCTGCGCGGACGGCTGACCCACAGCGAGTTCATCACCCCGGACTACTTCGAGGGCACCCTGGATTCGTACCTGGGCAACGCCTTCGGCCCGGAGCCGGTGCTGATCCAGAGTGCGTTCTTCCGCCCGCACAACCGCAGTGAAGACGTGGGCAACCTGTACATGGTCGGCGCCGGTGCGCAGCCCGGTGGCGGCACCCCCAGCGTGATGATGTCGGCCAAGATGACCGCCCGCCTGATCGCCGACGACTTCGGCATCCACCCCGAGGTGCGCGACGGCGTTCCCGAGGTGGTGGGAGCAGCAGACTGACAGCAGGGTTCAGGGGGAGTGAGGGGGTTTCCCCACTCCCCCTGAATCGAGCGGAGCGGGTGACGGACACGGCAGCGGTTGGACGTGGAAGTGAGAGGCATCCGTTCCGCCCCGGGGCGGAACCGAACACCGCTGTGCGTCAGCCCGCGGCGTGAGACTGCAGCCAGTCGACGATCACGCCGCGCACCCGGCCCCGGCACTCGTCGTTCAGCAGTTCGTGATACCCGCCGTCCTCCAGCACCAGCGTCTTGTCGGCCGAGCGGATGGTGTCGGTGAAGCGTTGACTGCCCGCAGGGTTCGTGATCTGGTCGGCTGTGCCGTGCAGCACCAGCGTGGGCAGCGTCCACTGCGCGTACCGCGGCCACAGCGACGCGCTGAGGGTCAGCATGCTCGCGCCGGTCAGGGCGGGCACCCTGCCGTGGTACATGACCGTGTCGGCCTCGTAGGCAGCGACTTCGTCGGCCAGGCGGGACAGGCGGCCCGTCCCGAGATCGGTGACGGGCAATCCCGGGGCCACGCGTGCGAGCAGCGGGGCCAGCCGCTTCACGAGGGCCGGCTCATGCTCGCCGACCAGCAGGGCCGGACTGGACAGGACGACCCCCGCCACGCCGCGTGGATCGCGGGCCGCGCTGGCTGCCGTGACCAGACCGCCCATCGAGTGGCCGAACAGGAACAGCGGATCAGGGAGGCCACGCAGCGCCTCACGGGCCTTCAGGTGATCCTCGACCAGCACCGCCATGTCGACCACGGCCGGTCGCCCCGCGGACGTGCCGTGGCCGCGCTGGTCGAAGCTGTACACACTGAACCCCGCCTGCACCAGGGTGGGGATCAGCGCGTGGTAGCGCTCGACATAGCGCCCCGCGTACTCGCCCACGCCGTGCGACAGGAGCACCGTGCCACGTGGCGTGGCGGCCGGCCACACGAAACCCTCGACAGGTGCCCCCGGCACCGTCCATCTCTGAGGTTGCATGTCCCGAGTGTAATCGCCGTGCCGGTCACGCATGATGCCCACCTAAACTTCTCATCAAGGCATGTGGGGGTGTCCCCGGAGCAGACTCGGGGCATGGCAGATATTGCAAGGAAGGCATCGGCCCACTGGGAAGGCGACCTGCGCAGCGGCACCGGCACGGTCGGCACCGAGAGTGGCACCCTGAAAGACGCGCAGTACAGCTTCAAGACGCGCTTCGAGAACGGCGTCGGCACCAACCCCGAGGAACTGCTCGCAGCGGCCCACGCCGGGTGCTTCACCATGCAGCTCTCGGCGCTGCTGGCGAATCACGGCCACACCATCGAGTCCCTCGACACCGAGGCCACCTGCGAGATGGTGCGCGACGGCGCCGGCTTCAAGGTCAGCACCATGCGCCTGACCGTGCGCGGCAAGGTCACGGGCAGCGATCAGGCCGACTTCGAGGAACACGTCCGCGACGCTGCCGACAAGTGCCCCCTGAGCAACGTCATGAAGGGCAACGTCGAGATCGTCCACGAAGCGATCCTCGAATAGATCAGAGGTGATCCGGAGGTGCCCCAGCCATGTGCTGGGGCCCCTTTTTTTGCTGGGGTGGCTCGGAGGAGAGGCCATCATGCCGATGTGCAGGGCCGGGCGACCGGGGACACTGGACGCATGAGCCACCTCTATTACCTCGTCGGGCCGCCGGGCAGTGGCAAGCGCACCGTGGGCAAGGCGCTGTCGGCGCTGACGGGCGCGGCGCTGCTGGACAACCACCTCACGAACGATCCGGTGTTTCTGGCGGCCGGGGTGAGCAGCGATACCACCGTCAGCGCCGAGATCTGGGAACTGTGCTTCGATGTAAGGAAGGCCGTGCGCCGGGCCATGCTGCACGCGCCGCGCAGGCTGGCCCACATCGTCACGAACTACCTGACGGCCGAGGAACGCGAGTGGGCGAATGTCGAGCGGCTGCGGGAGCTGGCCGTGACCAGGGGCGTGCCCTTTGTCCCGGTCTGGCTGGAATGCCCGCTGCCCGAACTGGAACGCCGGATGCTGCTCCCCGAGCGGCTGGAGCGCCTGAAACTGCGCGACCCGGCGGTGCTGCGTGACCTCATGACGAACGCGGGGAACCTGCCCGCCCCGCCGGACGCCATCCGCCTGGACACGTCGCGGATCGGCCCAGCGGACGCCGCGCTCCTGATCGCTCAACACGCGGGAGCGCTGTTCTGACGCCGTTCCTCATGCATCTGGTCGGGCCGCCCGCGTCCGGCAAGCGCACGGTGGGGCTGGAACTGGCGCGGCTGACCGGGGCGGTGCTGCTGGACAATCACCTGTTCAATGACGCCGTGTTCAGGCCGTATGGCGCGGATGGACTGCGGCCCATCCCGACCGAGATCCACGCGCTGGCATCACAGGTGCGGGCGCTGGGACTGGAGGCGGCCAGACGTGCTCCGCCCGACGTCAGCCACATCTTCACCAGCTATCTGACGACAAAACCCTCTGGCCCGGCGGCCCTCCAGCTCGTGCGCGATCTGGCCGGTGCGCGTGCCGCCCGGTATGTGCCGGTGTGGCTGACCTGCGACCCGGCCGTGCTGGAGGAGCGGCTTGAGCATCCCGGGCGCCTGGAACGCGCCAAGCTGCGCGATCCGCTGATCCTGCGCCAGACGCTCGCCACGTCAGGCGTTCTGGCTCCGCCGCCGGACGCGCTGGTGATCGATACCACGCAGCTCGCGGCAGGGGAGACGGCGGCCCGGATTGCCGCCACCCTCGCTCAGTAGGTATGGAAGTCCTTCAGGCCGGTCGCCTCGGCGTACTGGGTCTGCACCTCGGTCACGCGGGCGTGGGGGGGGCCGCGCCCGATCCAGTGCAGCAGGCGGGTCAGGTCGTCCTCCTCGCCCTCCGCGACGACCTCCACCCGGCCGTCGATGAGGTTCTCGGCGTAGCCGTGGAGGTTCAGGTCGCGGGCGCGGCGTTGCACGTACTGGCGGTAGCCGACGCCCTGCACGGTGCCGGAGACGAGAGCGGTCAGGCGCATGGGCGGCATGGTAGCGGCCCCGGATGGGCCATGCAGCGAGCTGGCTGACGGTTCCGTGAGATTCGCGTGCTGGTGTGGCTCACGTCGCGGCGCGTAGAATGCACGCGATGCGGCGCGGCAGGCGGACAGGGATCGGGCGAGTGGGCACGTGACGGACGAGTTCCGTCCGCCCGATCCCGAAGCTGTCCCGCCGGTTCCCGAACCCGCTCCGCCACCCCGTCGGCGCCGCGTGTGGCCGTGGGTGCTCGCCGGCGTCCTGACCGTCCTGGCGCTGGTCGTCGCCTTCCTGCCCACGCTGCTGGGTGGCCTGCTGGTGCGGCAGTTCGGTGGCCCGGCGGGCGTGAGCGCCGGGCGGGTGGGCGGAACCCTGTGGGCACCGCGCATCGAGGATCTGAAGGTCGCCGTGCCGGGCGTACAGGCCACGGCGGGAATGGCCGGCGTCACGGTGCGCGGGGTCGATGTGGCCCGCAGGGTCGTCACGCTGGATGTGGCCGCTGCCGATGCCACGGTGAACCTGAAGCTCCAGCAGCTGTTCGGGTCGTCGGGTGCTCCGGCGGGGGGCGGTGGCTCCGGCTGGACGGTGAAGCTCGGCACGCTGGACGTGCAGCGCACCCGCGTGACGGTGGACGGCGGGGGCGCGAGCATCCCGGACGGGCAGTTCACGGTGCAGCGCGGTTCGGACGGCACCCTCGCGGTACGCGGCACCACGAAGTACGGCCCGGCGAACGCGGACGTGCGCGTCACGCCAGGTACGGCCGGGAACATCTTCACCATCTCCTTCGACGCCGATGCCCGGATCGCGCAGGAGTACTGGCCGGGCGTGAGTGGCGGACGTCTGGCTGGCCAGTACGTGATCGGCGACGGGCCGCTGCGGGGCGACGTGAAGCTCACGGACGGCGTGGCGACCGTGCCCGAGGCGAAGTTCGTGACGGTGACCGGCATCACGGGCGGCGCGACCCACCGGGGCGACAACATCTCCTTCAAGCTGGCGGGCACCGGCTGGAACGGCCCGGTGACCGCGACCGGCGGGGTGGATCTGAAGGCCCAGCACTGGACGGTCACGGCCGACGCCGCGCCCACCGTGGGCGGGCTGGCGCGGGCACTGGGCACCACCGGCAGCGGTGGCCTGACGCTGCGGGTCACCGCCGGTGGGTGGTCGACGGTGCGCGTCAAGGCCTACGCGAAGGGCGCCGGCACGCTGGCAGGCGTGGAGTTCAGCAGGGCAAACGCCGAGTACTCCTTCCTGAACGAGAACGGGCAGACCGCCCCGCAGACCAATGATCTGGCCTTCAGCACGGACACCGCCCTGGCCGGGGCCAGCCAGCGCATCGAGGGCCGCTGGGCCTTTAACCGCACCGGGCGCGCCACCGTCGCCGGCACCTTCGGGCAGAAGGCGCTGGACGTGCAGGCGACCATCGACGCGCAGAACACGCTGAGTTTCAGCGGCTCGGGGCTGGGCGGGCCGCTGCGGGGCACGCTGGCGCTGGCTGGCCTGAAGCTGAACGCCGCCCTGAACCCCACCTACGGCGCGGCACAGGCCCGCGTGGCGATCACGGGGGTGCCGTCCGACCTGCGGGCCGTGATCACGAATGGCCAGGCCGGGCCGTTCCCGCTGGCCGGTACCGCCGCGCTGGACGGGCGCGGCCTGCGCGTGGATCTGGGCACGGCCGCCGTGGATCTCGACCGGTCGTTCCGGGGCACGTGGCGGGCCCGGAACCTCCAGGGCGCGGGGCTGACGCTCGACGGCGCAGGCCGCATCGACCTGACCGGCGGCGACGTGACCGGCACGCTGGCCGCGCGGGTGCCCGGTCTGACCGACACGCTGCGCGGCCCGCTGGACGTGAACTACGTTCGGCAGGAGGGCACCTTCGCGCCGGGAGGGCAGCGCCTGACATGGGCCGGCGACGCGTTCCGCGCCAGTGTGCGCGGCCTGCGGGCCACCGGCGGCCTGAACGTGGACGGCGACGTGACCGTCACGACCACGCTGAAGGCGTTCGGCACCGTGACGGCGCAGGGGAACGGCTTCTCGGTGACCGCCACCGGGCGAGGCACCCGCGCCAGCGTGCGGGCCGTGGCCGGGGGCGTGACCGTGCTGGCCGACACGGGCCTGAGCGCGCCCTACGACACGACCGCCCGAGTCCAGGGCGCCGACATCCAGGGCACCCTGAGCATGGATCAGGGCGTGCGCTTCACGCTGACGACACGGGGCGACACGGCGCGGGGCGTGATCGACGGACAGAACGTGACTGCGTCCGGGCGCGTGAACCTTGCCTCATTGCGCCCGCTGCTGCGTGTGCCGGATCTGGCGGGCACCCTCGACCTGAATCTGGCGGGCACCGGCGGGACGGCCCGCGTGGACGCAGCTGCCTCTGGCGTGTCGGTGGCGGGCACCCTGACCCGTGCCGCCGGAGCCGTCAATGCCGCCCTGACCGCCCGGGCCCAGGGAGCCGTCGCCCGCGTGACCGGCCGCGTGTTCCCCGACGTGCAGACGACCGGCACCGTGACCGCGCAGGGTCAGACGCTGAATGTGGGCGTCAGCGGACCCTACGGTGCGCTCAGTGCCCGGGCCACCGGCCGCACCGGCGACCTCGCCTTCGGCGGCGTGACCATTCCCGCGCAGGCGGTGAACCTGCGCGGCACCCTGACGCCCAGGCTGGCGGTCAGCGGCACGTGGGGCGACCTGAGCGCCACCTACGACGCCGCGACGGGTCTGGCCCGCGTGAGCGGACAGCAGGCGCTGACCGCCTTCGGGCAGGCGGGGCGTGTGCAGGGCCGCGCCACGTGGGGGCCGCCGACCGCTGGCAGTGCGGCATGGCGGGGTGCGGTCGACCTGAGTGGGGTACTTGACCAGTACACCCTGAGCGCCAGCGGCCCGTGGAACGCCCTGAACCTGCTCGTGACCGACGCTGAGGGCCTCCAGGCGCGGGGCACGGCGGCCCTGCCGGACGGGCGCTACACGGTGGATGTGCGTGGCCCCATCGCCGGACAGACCGGCCAGAAGGGACTGTACGTGGACGGCCATATCGAGGGCCGGGGCACCGAGCCGCGTGGGCAGGTCACGGTCACGGACGGTGTGGGCGGCCGGGCGACCGTCGCCCTGCGCGGCTTCTCGGACTTCGACGTGCAGGCGCAGGGACTCACGCTGGCCGGGCAGACGCTCACCGGTGACCTGTCGGCGCGGGCCAACGTCCTGAGCGGGGCCCTGACCGCCGGGCCACTCGCCGTGACCGCCGCCGGGGGGCGGATCCGAGCCACCGGCACCTTCGCCGCACACACGGTGACCGCGAGTGGCCGCCTGACCCTGCCCGCGACCGTGTCCGACCTGAATGTGCGGGTGCGCGGCCCGTATCTCGATGCCGATGCCCGGGGCGGGATCGCCGATCTGCGCGGCACCGTCACCGTGAAGGCCATGAGCTACGGCACCGATCCCGCCCGCGTGACCGTGCCCGCCCAGACCTTCCCCCTGACAGCCTCCGTGACGGGTGCCCGCGCCACCGTGGGCGGCCTGACGTACCGTGCCGGAACGTGGGTCGGGGCACTCCAGGCCCGCTACACGCTGGCGGGCACGCCGGGGGCGCTGCGGCTGGTGGGCACGGGTTCAGGACTCGCCGCCGTCCCCAGCGGGCCGGTCACCGGGCGCGTCACGGTGCTGCCGGCGCTGGGAGGCACCCTCCAGGCCAGCCTCTCTCCCTTCGCCGGACTGCTCCCCGAGGCGCTGCGGCCCGAGATCACGCCGGGGCAGCTCACCGCGCAGCTCGCGCCGACCTCGGCCACGCTGGCGCTCCAGGGGACGCGGTACCAGGGCGACCCGCTGGGGCTGGACGCCCGCGTGTCGTGGCAGGGTGGTCTGCGGGCCAGCGGCACCCTGAGTCATCCCGGCACCCGCCTGCCCGTGCGCTACGACGGTCAGACCCTGAGCATCGCCGGTGCCGTGCTGGACGCCCGTGCCCTGCGGCCGGTGCTGCCCGGGGCCCAGGGCCGCGCCACGCTGGACGTGCAGGTGCCGGGCCTGGACATCGCCCGCGCCAGTGCGCGTGCCCGCGTCGACCTGCGGGCGCAGGGCCAGCGGGCCGCCGGCAGTGTCCGCCTCGTACGCGGGCAGCTCTCGGCGGATCTGACGAGCAGCCTGGGCGGCGTCCCGATCCGCGTCCGTGGCCCGCTGTACCCCAGCGCCGACGCGACCCTGACGTACCAGACCCTGACCGGCACGCTGCGCGGCGCGGCCGACTCCGCCCTGACCCTGCGCGTGACCGGCACGTACCAGCAGCAGGCGGTGAACCTGACCGCGACCGCCACCGGCCTGACCGGCACCCAACCCGCCCTGCGTGTGGCGGGCCGCGCCGCCGGAGCCGACGTGACCCTCGCCGTGACCCGCAGTGCCGGCACGGGCCTGGATGGCTGGAAGACGACCGGCAGCGTCGTGCTGGCCGATCTGAAGCCCCTGACCGGGAGCGCCGGCACCGTCCAGGCGACCGTCGGCGGTACGCTGGCCGACCTGCGCGTGACGGCGCGGGGCGAGGCTGCTGGGGTGGCCTTCACCGCGCCCCTGTCGTACCGGGACAGCTCCCTGCGCGTGGCCGGGGCCACCGCCCGCCTGCCCCTGGGCACCGTGCGGGCCAGCGGCACCGTCCTCCCCGATCTGGCCCTGAGTGCCCGCGCCACGCTGACCTCCGGCGTGCCCGGCACCTACCTGGCCCAGATCGGCGGCACCTTCGCCCGGCCCGACGTATCGGTGCAGGGCCGGCTGAGCGGAGGCGTGGCGGGACTCCAGGCCGCCGGCACCATCCTGGGTGCGCACCTGCTTGGCCAGGACTACCGCGCCGTCATGACCGGCCCCCGGCTGGCCGGCAGCGTGCGCGGCCAGCTCGGCTCGAACGCCCTGGGCGGCCTGCTCGACGCCCAGCTGAAGCTGGACACGACCTATCTGGCCGGCCCCACGCGGGTCGATCTGCGCGGTACCCCCGGCTGGAACCTGCGCCGGGGCTGGAGCGGAACACTGCGGGCCACCGGCACCGTGCCCGGTGGCCCGCTGGACGCCGTGCTGGACGGCGCGGGTGCCCTGAAGCTCGCGGGCATGGTCGGCCTGCCCCCGCAGCAGGCCCGCGTGACCGGCACCCTGCCCGCGTCTTTGCCCTTCCGCCCCGGCGGCACCGTGACCCTGGCCGCCCTGGACGCCGGGGCGCTGTGGGGCCGTGCGGATCAGCTGCGCGTGAGCGGCACCGCCACCCTGGGCGGCCGGACGTGGAGTGCCCTGGAGGCCGCCTTCCAGGGCGCCGTCGCGGACAGCGGCGACGACCTGAGCGGTGACGTGTCCCTCAGCTACCGCGCCGGGAACGTCGGCATGCGGCTCGTCGGGCCACGGGTGTCGGGAAGCGGCCGCCTGAACGCGGGGCGCTACGACGTGACCCTGCGTGCCCAGCCGGTGCGTGTGGCCCGCCTGCTGCCCGCTGGCCTGAACATCCCCACACTGGATATCGCGGGAACGGTCGCGGCCACGGGCACCCTGAGCGGTGGCCCTCAGAGCGTCACCGTGCGCTCGCTGGCCGTGCGCGGCGAGCAGGGACAGGCGGGGCCGTTCAGCGTGTACGGCAGCGCCACCTACACCCCGCAGCGCATCGACGCGGCCCTGAGCGGCAGTCTGCGCGGCGGAGTACTGAGCGCCCAGGGCGCGCTGCCGGACGGCGTCCGGATCACGGTGCGCGATCTGGCGACCAGCTATGTCGGTGCGGCCAGCCTGGGCCAGGGTACCCTCGGGGCCAGCGTGACCGTGCGTGGCCGGGTCACCGACCCGACCCTGGAGGGCACCGTCAGTGCCCGCACCGATCTCGTGGACGCCCTGCTGACCGTGGCCGGCCGCGCCGCCGACCCCCACCTGACCGCGCGGGCCACGCTGCTCGGGGCGGCCAGAGGCACGCTCTACGCCGATCTGAGCGACCTCGACCTTCCGCAGGGCCGCGTGACGGCCCACGTCTACGGCACAGCCGGCAGCGGCGGCACTGAGGCCGACCTGGATCTGCGCGGCACGTGGCCGCAGCTCGCCGGCACCATGACCGCCCGCGTGGCGGGCCTGACCCAGCCTGTGACCCTTGCTGGCGACGGCCGCGGCACCTACCGGCTCGACGCCGGGCCGCTGGGCGGGGGTAGCCTGACCCTGACCCGCACGGCTGGCTTCCTGCCTGCCCTGAGTGGTGCCCTGAGCCTCACGCCGCTGCCTGTGGTCGGCGGTCTCGGCAGCGCCACCGTGGACGCCACCCTGGGCGGCACGCTGGCCGCTCCGACCGTTGCGGCGCAGCTCGCCACGCGGGGCGCTTCGGTCTCCGGTGTGGGCCTGAACGACACCACGGGCACCGTCGCCTTCACGCAGGGCGTCCTGAGCGGCACCCTTGCCCAGCGCGGCGCGACGGTCGCCACGCTACAGGGCAGTGCGGTGACCCTCTCGGGGCTGGCACTGGACGTCGCCGGCAGCCGCGTGGCCGTGAGCGGACGGGCCTCGCTTCCGGGCACCGCCGACGTGACCGTGGCCGCCAGTGGCACGGTGGACGGCACGCTGCGGGCCACCTACGCGGCACGGGCGCTGGCCGTGCAGGGCCGCGTGACCGGCCCGCAGGATCTGGAGGCCACGGTCAATCTTCGGCTCGACCCACTGACCGGCTGGCATGGGGGTGCCCAGGTGCGCGGCGGGCCCGCCGGAGTGCTCACGAGTCCGGCCGAACTGACGGTCAGCGGGCCCCTCGCGTTCCCCCGCGTCGGCGCGCAGGCGGGCGTGCTGGGGGCGGGTGCCCGGATCGTCGCCACGGCGCGCTACGTGCAGCTGCGGCTCGTCGATGGGCCCGGTGCGTCGGCCAGCGGCGTCGTGGAACTGCGGCCGGATGGGCAGGGCGAGTGGTCGTGGATCGGCGCGGCCCAGCTGACCCGCCCGGAACTGGGGATCAGCGTGACCCCCAGCGGCCCGCTGGCCGATCCCAGCGTGCTGCTCAGCGTGCGCCGGGGCGAGTGGCGGGCCTCCGGCACCGCCAGCCTGCGCAGCGCCGACCTGACCGTGACGGACGGTGAACGCGACGGCCGCGTCACGTGGAACGGCTCGCAGGTCGCCGCGACCCTGCCCGGCCTGCGCCTGTCGCGCCTGAACCTGCCCGGCTACGACGGCACCGTGACCGCCTCGGGCCAGGTGCAGTCCGACGGGCAGGCCGGCGCCCTGAACGTCCGCCTGGAGGGGCTGCAGACCCCACTGGACGTGCCGTACCTGGGCATCGACCTCTCGGGCGACGTCCGTGCGGACATCACCCTGAGCGGTGGCCAGCCCGCCGTCCGGGCCACCGCGACCCTGCCGGCTGGCACCCTCACGCTGGACGCCGCGCAGGTCGCAGGTCGCTGGACGGGGCGGGTGGGGGGACAGGTGACCAGAGAGGCCGGCACCCTGGCCGTGGACATCGGGGCGGACGCGAATGGACTGACCGGAACGGCCACCCTGAACGACTATCCGGTCGAGGCCGCCGGACAGAACCTCGCGCTGGACGGCACCCTGACCCTGGCCGGGCAGACCTTCACCGCCGCGCTGACGGCCGCGAGCGGCGTGGGCAGCGCCAGCGTGGACGCCTCGGGCGGGATCGCGGACGTGCTGCCCGCCGCGTCGTCGGTGCTGGCGGTGGCCCCCACCGATCAGGGCTACAGCGTGCGGGCCACGCTGGACGGTCTGGAGGTCCGCGACCTCAAGCTCGCGCCGGGCCTCTCCGGCCCCCTGAGCGGTGAGGCCACCCTGCGGGACGGGGGCGGCACCTTCGTCGTACAGGCCGATCCGCTGACCATCGGCAGCCGGACACTGCCCGCCCGCATCGAGGGCACGCAGGTCTCCGGCGACTGGCGGATCCGCGGGTTCCTGGGCGAATCTGAATTCACGGCGGGCCTGAGCGGCGGCGAGGTCTTCGGCCAGGGCAGCCTGCGGGCCCTGCCGCTGGGCGCGGTGGTCGGTGCGGTGGCCGGCACGACCCCCGGCGAGGGGGTGCTGACCGGCGTGGTGCGCTTCCGCTTCCCGCTGGGCGACCCACTGGCGGGCAGCGCCACCGTCGTTGCCGAGCGCATCCGTGTGAGCGCGACCTCCATGCAGAACGGCGTGCCCATGACCGACACGCTGATCGGCAGCGGTTCCCTGGACTTCGCGGCGCGGGAACTGCGCTCGGTGAACATCCAGCTCGCCGGAGCCGGCACGTGGGACGTCCGGGGGCAGTACACCCGCCAGAAGGTCGATCTCACGGCCCAGTTCACCGACACGACCTTCACGCCGGTGCTGCAGCTCGTGCCGGCGCTGGCCGATCTGGACACCACCTTCAAGGGTACGGTCGTCCTGAGTGCGGCCGGAACCTACGACCGGCCCAGGGCAGCTGTGCGCGTGCAGAACGTCAGCGGCAGCGTCGCAGGCCTGAGCGTGCAGGTGCCGCGCTTCGCGGGGGATCTCCCGGACAGCGGCGCGTTCACGGCCGGCGGACGGGTGCTCACGGGCGGCGCCGTGGGCACGGACGGCACCGTGACGATCCGGGGCCAGCTGACGCTCGGGACGCTGAGCGGTACCGCCGTGACCTTCCAGGGCCTGCTCGCCCCACAGGCGCTCGGTGCCCTGCCGAACACCACCGCGGTTCTGGCCCAGGAGAGCGATTCCCGCTGGAGCGTGAACGTCCAGAGCCGCAGCGCTAGTGCGGCGAGCGGCACCGGTACCCTGAGCGTGACCGGGGACATCGCGCCGCGCTGGAACCTGCGTCTGGCCGCCCGCAACTACAACCTGCCGCTGGCCGTGGTCTATGGCCGCGACAGCGCGCTGAATGCCGATCTGAGCGCCGTCGACGACGGTACCGTGATCCGCGTGACGGGCGCGGCGGATTTCCTGCGCCTGACGCTGGGCCGGGTGGACGCGCCCACGACCATCCCGTCGCCGGGGCAGAGCACCGCCGCCCCCACGACGGGCCGCACCACCGACAACTACGCCAGCCCCCTGCCCGAGGCCTACACGACCTTCCCCAGACCCGCCGAGGAGCAGGCTGCGCCCGCCGCCCGGCCCTTCCTCCAGCGGCTGGTGCTGGAGGACATCCCCATCCGGGCGCCGAACGGCATCCGCGTGGACGAGAACCTGGTGCGGGCCGAGTTCAGCGGCAACCTGCGCGTGTCCGGCACGGGGGCCAGACCGCTGCTGGCCGGCACCATCCAGTCGCAGCGCGGCTTCATCTACCTGCGCGAGAACGAGTTCACGCTGCAGGACTCCACTGTCACCTTCGACGGTTCCGGGCTGTATCCTGCCTTCGACATCGCCGCCCAGGGTACGGTGCCCTCGTCCACGACCGGCCAGAACGTCCCGGTGGGTGTCAGTCTGAAGGGACAGTTCGTGACCCGCCCGACCGGCGACACGGTGCTCGATCTCACGACCACGCTGTCGTGTACCCAGTCCGGGCCGGCGTGCAGCGATCCCGCGACCAGCCGCGCCTACACCGAGCCGGAACTGTACGCCCTGGTCGCCACCGGCGTGCCCAACCTGACGGCCCTGCCCCAGAACCTGGGCTCGCTGGGCACCAGCGCCCTCCAGACGGCCCTCAACGTCTTCGTGCTGGGCGAGGTCGAGCGCACCATTGCCCGCGCGTTCGGGCTGGACGTCTTCCGCTTCACGCCGCAGCTCGCCAACGCCGACGGCTCGCTGGGGGCCACGCTGACCTTCGGCTCGTACCTGGGCCGCAACCTGTATCTGCAGTACCAGGTGAACCTGAACGGCGAGGGCCTGATCGACGCGACCTACAACACCCCGGACAACCGCTTCACCTTCCGGGTCAGCACGCCGATCACGGGCCTCGACCTGCAGTCCCTGCGCCCGAACTTCAGCACCGCCTATAACATCAGCCCGCGCACCAGCGTGAGCATCGGGGTCGAGAACACGCCCCAGACGACCCGCGTGCGCTTCGGCGTGATCTACCGCTTCGGGCAGTAAGGGTAGACGGAGGGGAAGACGCGGAAACCGCGCCCGGACGATCCGGACGCGGTCATGCGGAGACGCGGCTCAGCGCCCGACGGTCACGCTCGCGCGGGGCTCCAGGGCATAGAAGGCGACCACGGCCACCAGGGTACCCACCCAGCCGGGGGCGCTGCCCAGTTCCAGCTCGAAGGGGCGGCCCAGCACGGTGCTGCCCAGCTGCCCGACCAGTGTCTCGCCGGTCTGCTGCGCCACCACGTTCCACCCGACGATGGGCTCGCCCATGAAGCCGGTCACGCGATCCACACCGCGCAGCGTGAGCTTCTGGCTGCCCACGTTGCCGCGCAGTTCGCCGTCGGCGAGTTCGATCTTCACGGAGTCGGTGCCCACGGTGCCCTGCACGCCGCGCTCAGTGATCTCGAGGTCGATGTCCTTGCCATGCAGCTTGCCGCCCGCGCGGCCCTTGATCGTGTCGCCGTCGATGACGCAGCGGATGTCGTATCCGCTCTCGCCCCCGAGGCGTCCTTTGATGAGGTCGTCCATGCGCGGAAGTATAGCGGAGGGGGGGAGGGCGGCAGAGCGCAGACGGCACAGGGCGGGTGGCGCGGTTCCCTCAGGGGCCGACACTGCGGATGAGGCCGGTGCGCTCGAACCACTCGCGGCGGGTGAGCTGCGTACCGTCCTCGCCCAGTTGTACGCGGCCCACGTTCCAGCGCTCGAACAGGAGGCGCAGGGCACCGCCGAGCAGGGCCTCACCGAACCACGTGGGCGGGTCGCCGTTCCAGCGCAGGGTCGCGCCGTCCCACGCCAGGTGGGGGCAGGTCTCGTCGCGCGCCGCCCAGAACATGCCGCCGTGGGCTCCGAAGCGCTGGGCGCGGACGGTCACGCCCGGCTCGCGCACCTGATCGTCGTACTGGGGGGCGTCGTAGGCGGCGGCGTAGAGGTCATACAGGTGTTCCTGCAGGGCGTGCGCCTGCGACCGCAGCCGGGCCTCCTCGCGCCCGGTCAGGGTGCCCGGCCGGTCGAGCTGCGCCCGGATGTCCATGAGCTGGTTCTCGATGGGCACCAGCCGCTGGCGGGGCGTGGGCGGCGGCGGGGGCGGCGGCGGGTCACCGCGCAGCGTCGCGGCCGGGTCGCGGTACTCGCGGCTGCCCCAGCCCTGCGGTTCGCGCAGCGTCCCGTCCTCGACCACCCAGAGCCGGTTGGCGACCTCGCGGGCAAAGCGCCGGTCGTGCGTGACGATCACGACCGCCCCCGAGTAGGCATGGATGGCGTCCTCCAGCGCCTGCAGGGCCTCGACGTCCAGGTGGTTGGTCGGCTCGTCCAGCAGCAGCAGGTCGGCCCGCAGCGCACTGACCAGCGCCAGTCCGGCCCGCGCCCGCTCGCCGCCCGACAGCACCTCGGGCACCTTGCCCCAGTCGTCCGGCGTGAAGCCGGCGCGGCCCAGCACCGAGGCCGCCGTGCGTCCGAAGCGCCGCTCGAACTGCGCGTGCAGGCCCACGCCCGGCGTCAGGCCGTGCCACGTCTGATCCAGACTGGCCACGCTGACCCCGCCCGCCAGCCTCAGCACCGGCTCCGGGGGGCCAGCGTCGGGGGCCGCCTCGCCCGACAGCAGCCGCATCAGGGTCGTCTTGCCGGTGCCGTTCGCGCCCATCAGGGCCACGCGGTCGCCCTGCCGCAGCCGGAACGCCACACCCGACAGCACCGACCGGCCCCCGTAGGATTTCCCTAGGTGTTCGCCCCACGCGACCAGCCGCGCCTGCGACGTGCCCGCCAGCAACCGCATGCGGATCTGCCGTTCGGGCAGGGGCGCCTCGGGCACGGCCACCCGGCCGGCACGGGATTTCATGGCGCGGGAACGGCGGCCCCAGCGGTCGAGCTGCTCCACGCTGCCCGACAGCCGCGCCGCCTCGCGCTCGCCCAGGCGCGAGGCGCGGGACTGCGTGCGGCGCTCCAGCTCGCGCTGCGCCCGCGCCCGCGAGTAGCCGCCTGCGTAGGCGATGCCCTCGCCCTCCTCCAGCCACACCGAGCGCCCCGCCACGGCGTCCAGGAAGTCGCGGTCGTGGCTGGTGAGCAGCACGCCGCCTCCGAAGGCCCGCAGCCAGCCCTCCAGCCACTCGCGCATCCGCACGTCCAGGTGGTTGGTCGGCTCGTCCAGCACCAGCAGGTCGGGCTCGCGGGCCAGGGCCAGGGCCAGCGCCAGCCGCGTGCGCTCCCCGCCCGAGAGTGTCGCGGCCTCGCGCCCCAGAAAGCGTGTGAGATCGAGCATGCCCAGGATGCGCCGCACCCGCGTGGGCCACGCATACGCCTGCGCCGCCTCCAGCCGGGCGTGCAGCGCCGTCCACGCGTCCAGCACCGCCGGGTCGCCCAGATCGGCTTCCAGCGCCAGCAGCTCGGCTTCCAGCTCGCGGTAGGGGTGCGCGGCGTCGATCAGCGTTTGTACGCTCACGCCCGCCGGGTGGGCGTGGTGCTGCGCCAGCGCCGCCGTCCGCAGGCCATCGGCGCGCCACACGCTGCCCTCGTCCGGTACCGCCTCGCCCGTCAGCACCCGCAGCAGCGTCGTCTTGCCCGCTCCGTTGCGCCCCAGCAGCGCCACCCGCTCGCCCGAGGTCACCGACACCGACACGCCATCCAGCACGGCCCGTCCGCCGTACACGACGGTGATGTCCTCGGCGACCAGCAGCGTACCCACGAGCCCGAGGCTAGCAGAGGGCCGGGGAGAGGAACTGAGCCGGATGGCGCAGAGGACACCACCCCGACTCAGGTGTGAGGACGGTATGAGTGATGTCCGGTACGCTGTCGTCGTGACCGGAGACGGAGCCCGCATAGAACACGGACGGAAGCTGCTGCTTGCTGTCCTGGGCGTGGTTGTGGCATTGCCGCTGATCGACCTCGGACTGAGGCCGTTGGTTCCTCCTTACGGCCCGACGGCCCTACCTGATCTCCGTGAGCTCTCAAACACTGGCATGGGGGCAGCCCTGCTCGTGCCGTATCTGGCCTCCCTGACCTACTCCAGCCGGTTCTGGGGAGCCCGCGCCGTGCTCGTGCTTGGGCTGCTGCTTCGGGCCGGGGCTCTGGCAGTGGCTCTGACACTGGTCGCTCAGATCCCCGAGGCCGGGTTTAACGGGTATCTGATCCTCGGGATTCCTGCTCTGTGCTCCCTCGCCTGTGCCGTACTGCTCCTCTGGCACCCCTCCATCCGGGCCTACCTGACCTGGGTGCGCGAGCCCCGCAACGTGTTCCAGCGGCTATGATCTCGGCTGATGTCCCAGGCCGCCCCCGTCCCCGCCCCCTTCGTCGTCGCCGCGCTGTACCAGTTCCGCGAGGTCGCTGACCCGGCGGCGCTGCGGGACAGGCTGCTGGAACTGGGCCGGGCACACGACCTGTGCGGCACGCTGATCGTGGCTTCCGAAGGCCTCAACGGTACGGTGGCCGGGCAGCGGGAGGGGATCACCGCTCTGCGCGCGTTTCTGCACGGCGAGGGCTTCACGCGGCTGGAGGACAAGGAATCCACGGCGGCCGTCCGGCCGTTCCGGCGGTTCAAGGTGCGCCTCAAGGCCGAGATCGTGACGCTGGGCGTGCCGGTCTCGCCCCGTGAACAGGTGGGCACCTACGTCGGTTCCGCCGAGTGGAATGCCCTGCTGGACGACCCCGATACGGTCGTGATCGACACCCGCAACCGGTACGAGGTCAGGGCCGGCACCTTCCAGGGGGCCGTGAATCCCCAGATCGACTCGTTCCGCGAGTTCCCGGCGTGGCTCGATGCCCACGTGGACGACCTGGCGGGCAAGCGGGTGGCGATGTTCTGCACGGGCGGGATCAGGTGCGAGAAGAGCACCAGCCTGCTGCTCCAGCGCGGGTTCACGGACGTGCTGCACCTGCGGGGCGGCATCCTGCGCTATCTGGAGGACGTGCCCCAGGAGCAGACCCGCTGGGACGGCGAGTGCTTTGTCTTCGACGGCCGCGTGACGGTGGGGCATGGGCTCGCGCAGGGCGGCGCGGTCATGTGCCACTCGTGCGGCTGGCCACTGGATGAGCACGAGCGCCAGCACCCGGCCTACGAGGAGGGCGTGAGCTGTCCACACTGCGCCGGGCAGACCACCGACGCCCAGAAGGCTGCCTTCCGCGAGCGGCAGCGCCAGTTCGATGCCGGACAGATCTGAGGATCACTCGAGTGCGGCTTCCGGCGGCAGCGCGGGCGGGAACAGCAGCACGCTCAGGCCCACGCCGCCCAGCGCGGCCATGACGGCCAGCCCCAGCCACAGCTCCAGGCTCAGGTTGCTCAGGCCCAGCTTCACCACGCCGCCCAGGTAGGGCACCCACACGCACAGCGGCAGCAGGAACGCGAAGGCCCGCAGGTGGAGAATCCTGGCCGGCGACGGCCGCAGCGTGGCGTGCAGCACGTCGGCCAGCAGTCCGCACACCACGGCCAGCAGCGGCACCCGCCACTCGCCCGGCGACAGCATGACCGACAGCCCCAGGTTGGTGATCCCGTACATGACCGTGATCGCCCCGAACGGCAGCGCAAAGCGGCGCAGGAGCAGCAGCACCGGCGCAGTCATCAGGAGCGCGGTCAGCAGCACGGCACTCAGCTCGCCGCGCGTCTGCACCCACCCCAGGCCCTGCGGCACGATCAGCAGGCCCCACATGTACATGTGCATGAAGGCGGTGGTCGCCAGCATGGCCGTGCCCGACAGCACGGCGACCCAGCGCAGCGCGCCCGGTGCCGACCGGCCCACCGGCTGCCGCCACACGGCGGTCAGGGGTGCGGCCAGGATCAGCATGGCTCCGGCGTACAGGCCCAGATGGGTGGGGGAGAGCAGTGCCTCGATTCCGACCTCGATCCCGAACAGCGTGTGCCACAGCAGGTCGCCGGCCCCGGACACGCCGAACAGCGGCACGCCCAGCGCCGCCAGCACGTAGCCCTCGGGGAAGGCCGCCAGCCCCCGCTGTCCCCGCCGCCACCCCCGTGACGCCAGCAGCGCACACCACCCGGCCACCGCCGCGAAGCCGCTGTAGAACACCGCGTGCCACGGCGTGAAGAACGACTCGATGGTGTCGCCGCGCTGGTTGTGGGCCCAGCCGTCCAGAAACAGCCCCCCGACCAGCCACAGGCCCAGCAGCATGGTGATCATGTGCTCCCGCGTGCTTGTCCGGTGAACCTTCTCGTCGGACAGGCCCACGGGCGCCGGATGACCGGTGGTCGGCGGCATGGTGGTCATGCCCCAGTGTACGGGGACATGGATCAGAACACGGGCAGAGGATGACGCCCCCAGCTCATGGCATCGGGGGCGTCACCCGGGAGCCAGACTCACGCAGCGCGGTGATTCTGTTCGAAGTTCAGCTGACGATCCAGATCGTCCAGGGCCTGTCGGTACAGGTCGCCTGGCACGTGCTGAACAGCGGCCAGAAACGTCGCGGCGTCCTCCAGCGTGGCGTGGGTGGAACTGTGGTGCCAGCCTGGCCCCTCGGCCGTCATGCTCACGCGGCCAGCGTGGATCAGGAACCGCACGCGGCCCTGCTCCGTCCGCGTGTCGCTGAAATGACGGGTGACGTTCATGAGAGCAGCATAGGGCAGGACAACTGACGTCGACATCACCAAAATGGTTCAGATGTTCATAAAGTGTTGAACTCCGGCGGGGGCGGAGCCGTCGACGACGACGCCCCACCCGGGAACTCAGTACGTGTAGAAGCCCTGCCCGCTCTTGCGGCCCAGCAGGCCCGCCTGCACCATCTTGCGCAGCAGCGGACTGGGCCGGTACTTGTCGTCCCCCAGCCCCCTGTGCAGCACCTCCATGATGCTCAGGCAGGTGTCCAGCCCGATGAAATCTGCCAGGGTCAGCGGCCCCATGGGGTGGTTCATGCCCAGCTTCATGATCCCGTCGATCGCCTCCGGCTCCGCCACGCCTTCCATGACGCACTGGATCGCCTCGTTCAGCATGGGCATCAGGATGCGGTTGCTCACGAAGCCGGGGAAGTCGTTGCAGGGCAGCGGCGTCTTGCCCATCTGTTCAGCCGTCTCGGTGACGATGCGGGCCGTCTCGTCGCTGGTCTGGTAGCCCCGGATGACCTCGACAAGCTGCATCAGCGGCACCGGATTCATGAAGTGCATCCCGATGAAGCGCTCCGGGCGGCCCGACGCCGACGCTAGCGCCGTGATCGGGATGCTGCTGGTGTTGCTCGCCAGGATGCCCGAGGGCTTCACGATCCCGCCCAGAGTGCGGAACAGCTCCGCCTTCACGGCCTCGTTCTCCACGATGGCTTCCACGACCAGATCACTGTCCGCGAAGTCCTGGAGCTCCATCGTGAAGCGGATGCGGCCCAGCACCACGTCCGGCGCGTCCGCCAGCCTGCCCTTCTCGTGCAGCTTCGCCAGCGACTTCTCGATGGTCGCCCGCCCACGATCCAGGAACGCCTGCTGCACGTCCTGCACCAGCACATCGAATCCACTCTGCGCGGCGACCTGCGCGATCCCGCCGCCCATCTGTCCTGCTCCGATGACTCCGAAGTTCATGTGGTCTCCCTACTCAAGCCGTGCTGTACCAGCGGATGACGATCCATAGGCCTTGTCCTTGACCGACAAGGATCTCCTCGAGGACGTCTGGGCTCGCTGACCAGCCACTCTTGACCGCTGAGAGTCTGTGATCGCGCCCATTCTGGACACCATCAATCCGATACCGTGCCCGTGCGTGCCACTCTGCAAGCGGAACTGGTTGAAGAACTCCCTGTTCACCGGGCGATAGCCTCTGCGCTGTAACTTCTCTGACGATTTTTGCGCGATGCACTGGAGATTGAGGCAAGTCGCTCCAGAGGTTTAAATCCGCCAGGCAGTGCCCAAGCGATGCAGCGTGTGCCTCGGCCTCGCCTGCACCGGCAGCGCTCGTGTACACCGCGAGATACTCCTCAGAGGCGATGTGCGCGTGATCTTCAGGTGTATAGAACGCCGCCTCGTACATTCAACCCACTCACTCCACCAGCGGCACGCCGTCCAGTTCCAGCGCGCGGCCGCGCTTGACGGGCGTGAACGCCGTGTAGCGGTACGTGCTGCATCCCTCCAGCACGAAGGGATCCTGGGCGAAGATCGCCTCCAGCTGCGCCTGCCCCTCGGCCTGCGCGACGATCACGCCGCCCGTGCCGTCGACCTTGCGGCCGCTCGTGAGGAACACGCCGCTGGTGTAGTGCTGGTCGAGCCACGCGCGGTGCCGGGGCGTGACGGCAGCCAGCTCGTCGCCGCTCTTGAGGTACGTGCTCTCGATGATCCACAGGGTCGGGGTGCTCATGCCCTCAGCCTACCCGTCTCACGGCCAGCGCGAGGCCGTTGCCGCCGCCCATGCACAGGGTGGCGACACCGGTCTCCTTCCCCTGCGCCCTGAGCGCGTGCAGCAGCGTGACCAGAATTCGCGCTCCACTCGCGCCGATGGGGTGCCCCAGGGCGACCGCGCCGCCGTTCACGTTCACGCGCTCCGGGTCGAGGCCCAGTTCGCGGCTCACGGCGAGGCTCTGGACACTGAAGGCTTCGTTCAGTTCCCAGAGATCGACGTCGTTCACGTTCCAGCCGAGTTTACTCAGCAGTTTGTTGGTGGCGGGAACGGGCGTCATCATGACCCACTCGGGGGCCAGGCCGCCCGTGGCGTAGTCGACGATCTCAGCCAGGGGGGTCAGGCCATGCGCCTGCGCGAAGTCCTCGCTGACGACCATGACGCTGGCGGCACCGTCATTCAGGCCGGGGGCGTTTCCGGCGGTCACGGAGCCGTCCTTTTTAAAGGCAGGCTTGAGCTTGCCCAGCGTCTCCTCGCTGGTGTCGGCACGTGGCCCTTCATCGGTATCCACGACCGTATCGCCCTTGCGGCCCTTCACGGTCACGGGCACGATCTCGTCCGTGAAGCGTCCGGCCTGCTGCGCGGCGATGGCCTTGCGGTGGCTGGCGGTGGCGTAGGCGTCCTGCTCCTCGCGCGAGATCGCGTACTTGTCGGCCACGCGCTCGCCGGTCAGGCCCATGCCCTCGTCGTTGATGCTGCACCACAGGCCGTCCTGAGTATTGGCGTCGAGCACCTGCGCGTGCCCCAGGCGGTAGCCCTTGCGGGCACCGGGCAGCAGGTGCGGGGCGTTGCTCATGGATTCCATGCCGCCCGCCAGCACCGCTGACTGATCCCCGGCGCGGATGCTCTGCGCCGCCAGGATCACCGCCTTCAGGCCGCTCCCGCAGACCTTGTTGATGGTCAGCGCCCCGACCTCGTTGCTCAGGCCCGCGCGCAGGACCGCCTGCCGCGCGGGATTCTGCCCGCACCCGGCCTGCACGACCTGTCCCATGATGACGTCCTCGACCAGCTCGGCTGGAACACCGCTGCGGGCCAGGGTCTCGCGCAGGGCGATGGAACCGAGTTCGACGGCAGCCACGCTCTCCAGCGCTCCCAGAAACTTCCCGGTCGGCGTCCGCGACGCCGCGACGATCACTGCTTTGGACATGCCGGCAGGATAGCGCGGCCCGCCTAACGGGCGTTAGGTCGGCGTCCACCACAGCCGGTCACGGAACGCGCCTCGATCCTGAGCCTTCTGGCCTCTCATGCCGTCCAGTTCAGTGGCCGAGATGCCGTCGAGGGGCGCCAGTGCGTTCACCACCTCCAGTACGTCCGCGAGTTCCAGCACCTCACCGGATGCCAGATATTCCGTGACCTCTTCCTGAAGCTTGTCGCGCAGGGCGGCGCGGTATCCGTCGTCGTCCAGCACGTGGGCGGTGCCGCCGAACAGGTCTGGAATGCGGTCACGGACGAGTTTTCCCATGCGCCCAGGATGACAGACCGGATATGCCGCCCGTGGTAGCCTCCAGGGTATGTTTGAGTCGCTGGGCAACAAGTTGCAGGACATCCTCGACCGGGTCGGGAAGGAACGCCAGCTGACCGAGTCGCAGGTCAAGGCCGCAATGCGCGAGGTTCGCATGGCCCTGCTGGAAGCCGACGTGAACTTCGGCGTCGCCAAGGACTTCGTGGCTCGCGTGACCGAGAAGGCCGTGGGTCAGCAGGTGGAAGGCAGCCTGAACGCCGGGCAGACCGTCGTGAAACTGGTGCACGACGAGCTGATCGAGACCCTGGGCGGCAAGAGTGCCCAGCCCGAGCTAAAGACCGAGGGCAACGTGTGGTTCATGGTCGGGCTCCAGGGGGCCGGCAAGACGACCAGCACGGGCAAGCTCGCGTCGCTGTACAAGAGCAAGGGCCGCCGCGTGCTGCTGGTGGCCGCCGACACGCAGCGCCCCGCCGCCCGCGACCAGCTGGAAGTCCTGGCGCGGCAGGTGGGCGTGCCGATCCTCAAGGTCGCCGACGGCGAGAGCCCCGCCGAGACGAAGCGCCGCGTGGACGAGCACCTCAAGACCGATTTCCGCGACCTCGTGATCGTGGACACCGCCGGTCGTCTCCAGATCGACGAGGCGCTGATGGGCCAGCTGGCTGACCTCCAGACCGCCATGAAGCCCACCGAGAGCCTGTTGGTCGTGGACGCCATGACCGGGCAGGAGGCGCTGAACGTGGCCCAGACCTTCGACCAGCGCGTGAACGTGACGGGACTGGTCATCACCAAGATGGACGGCGACGCCCGTGGTGGGGCCGCCCTGTCGGCCCGCAGTGTCACCGGCAAGCCGATCTACTTCGCGGGCACCAGCGAGAAGATCAGCGGCCTGGAGCCCTTCTACCCGGATCGGGTGGCCGGGCGCATCCTGGGCATGGGCGACGTGCTGGGCCTGATCGAGCGGGCGCAGCAGGCCGACCTGAAGGCCATGGAGGTCAAGAAGCCCGGCGACTTCGACCTCGAAGACCTGCTGACGCAGCTGCGCCAGATCCGCAAGATGGGGCCGCTGGGCGATCTGATGAAGCTGATTCCCGGCATGAGCCGTGCCCTGCCCGAGGGCTTCAATGTCGACGAGAAGCAGATCCAGCGCATTGACGCCATGATCAGCAGCATGACCCTGAAAGAGCGGCGCAATCCGAAGATCATCGACGGCCGCCGCCGCAAGCGTATTGCCGAGGGCAGCGGGCACACCGTGCAGGACATCAACCGGCTCCTGAAGATGCACGAGCAGATGAAGGACATGATGAAGATGCTCGGCCGGATGCAGGGCGGCAAACCCGGCGGCAAGATGCCCCGGCTACCGAACACGCCCCCGACCTTCAAGCGTTGACAGACCCCAGAGCCGTCCGTATACTCATTCCCGCTGCCAGACGCCGTTCCTGTGGCCCGGCACGCGGAGCGGGACGTTAGCTCAATCGGTAGAGCAGCTGACTTTTAATCAGCGGGTTGTAGGTTCAAGTCCTACACGTCCCACCAGAACGAACAGAGCGCCGCCCCCGGACTGGGGGCGGCGCTTCATTGCATGGTCGGTCAGGGCGCGGGTTTGACATTCCGAATCACGAAGACCACATCCTGGTAGTCGCCGTTCACGCTGGGTTCGAAGCACAGCAGGTAGGTGTTGGCGACCGCCACACCGGCGCTGTCTTTCATGGGGTAGACGCGCACCGCGTGTGCCGTCCGGCCAGTGTTCAGGGCATCCTGCGTGTAGGTCAGCGGGTAGTTGTAGGCGCCCGGATCAATGTAGATCCCGAATGCGGCCGTGCCCGGATCAAAGGTCACGCTGGTGGTCGACGTGCCTCCGGAAATCGCCGGGTTGAGCGTCTGGTACTGCCCCTTGACGAGGGTGCCCGTCACCTTGCGCGTGGCCGTCGTGCCCGACACCGTGAAGTATCCAAAGGGTGTCGCGCCGTCGGGCGAGTAGCGGGCCACCGGTGTCAGGGTCACGGTCTCCGTCCCGGCCTTCACGAACAGCGGAGCCCGGATCTCATCCCCGATGGGAGCCGCGCCGGTGCCAAGTTCCAGGGGTTTGGACGGATCGGGCGGCGTGCCCACCGTCACCCGGAATCCCAGAGTCTCCACGATCTGGGCGAGTGGCGGCTCGGCGTCGCCCTCCAGACCGACAGCGCGCAGACCGCTCAGTGGGACAGACACGGCCGCTCCCTGTGTCTGCAGGGCGGCTTTCACGACGCCCACCGCACCTGTGGCCCGCAGGCGCACCTGCACGGGCAGCGACTGGTTCACGGCCAGGGTGAATGGCAGGGCCGGGGGACTGACCAGCTCAAATTCGGTGCCGCTGACCGTCAGGGCGGTGACCTGCACGGCCTTCGTCGATGTGTTCTGGAGGGTCACGCGCTGCACGGCACTGACCTGCCCCTTGACGCTGCTGAAGACCAGCGAATCCGGCTGCGCCGCGACCGTCACGGTCGGCAGCGGGGTCGGTGTGGGCGATGGTGCCGGAACGGGCGTCGGCGTCGGCACCGGAGTCGGCTCGGTGGTCGCGCCGGTACAGCTCATCAGCACGGCCGTCAGCAACAGTGCTCCTGTTCGCTCAAGTGTTCGACGTCCTGTCCTGCGGATCCTGTTTCCGGTCATAGCCCCACTCCTTCTCCCGGGCCACCGGCCCTGAACCGCCTCCCCGGAACGGGGAGTGCTGCGCCGCACTGTAGAGACCACGCCTGACGCCTGGCTCCGACCGACGTGAGAAGAATTTCATGTTGGGCGTTTCCGATTCGCTTCCACCGTGAGACCAGACCGCAGCGGCCGCCGGATCAGACGATCCGGCGGCCGCTGGCGAGGTCAACTAGCGGAACTTGAAGAACGCGGTCTGTGACGTGCCGTCCAGGAATTTCACAGTCAGCTGGTAGCACGATCCGGCCCGCTGTGCGGTCGTGCTGGTCTTCCACACGTACACATACTGCTGGGCGGCGGCATCCCACGTCAGGCCCGAGTTTGTGGCCGTGGACAGTTCCTCGAGGTCATCGACAGGTGCCATGGCGTTACAGGCGATCATGGTGAAGGTGGGGGAGTTGGCCGAGAAGATGGTCATGCCCTGGTTGCCACCGAGCCGGAATTTCACCGGGATGGCGCTGCCGGATTTCACGGTGTTGTAGACCAGTGACGCGGACGTGCTCATGTCGATCGGCTGGAAGAAGCCGGTGAAGGCGTATTTCACCATGATCGTGAAGGTTCGGGTCGTCGTGTTGCCAGCCTGATCCGTGGCCGCGCAGGTCACCGTGGTCGTGCCGACCGGATAGCTCGCTCCGCTGACCCGGTCACAGGTCGCGCTGACCGGCGACGTGAAGTTGTCCGAGGCCGTCGCGGCGGCGAAGCTCACCACCGCCTGGCTGTTGCCGGTCGCGGTCACTGTGATGTTGGCGGGCACGGTCAGGGTGGGGGCGGTCTGGTCGAGTTTCACCGGCAGGCTTGCCGTCATCGGGTTGCCGGCCTCGTCCGTACACGTGGTCGTGACCGTGGTGCCCGGCGTGTCGGCCGAGATGGCCGGGATAGCCGTGCACGTCACGTTCCCGCTGAGCGTGTCGGTGCCCGAGGTGGTGAAGGTGATGGGGCCGCTTCTGTACCACCCGTTCAAGCCGTCCGGCGCGGCCGGGCTGGGGGAGATGGTCGCGGTGGGGGACGCCGAATCGAGTCTGACGGTCAGTGCAGCGCTGGTCGCGCTGTTCCCGGCCGCGTCGGAGCAGGTCGTCGAGACCGTCGTTCCGGAGGTGTCGCCGGCAATGGCGTCGACCGCGCTGCAGGTCACGCTGCCGCTCACGCCGTTCACGCCGGCGGGGACGATGTCCGTTCCGGTGGCCGCGAAGCTGATCGGGCCGCTGCGGTACCAGCCGTTCATTCCATTGGGCGTGGCGGGGCTGGGTGTCAGGGTGGCGCTGGGGGCGGTGGTGTCGATTTTCACGCCGGCCGACGTCACGCTGGCGCTGTTGCCCGCGACATCCGAGCACGACGCGGTGGTGGTCAGGCCGGTGCCCTCGGCGGTGATCGGAGCCGGGCCGGTGCACGAAGCGGTATCGATGCCGCTGCGGTCGTCACTCTTCGTGAGGACGAAGGCCACATCCTGTCGGTACCAGCCGGCCGCATTCGGTGCACTCGCCGCGGCCAATACCAGAGTCGGCTTCACGGTGTCGCGGTTCACGGGGGCGCTGGACGCCACAGGGCTCGTATTTCCAGCCCTGTCCGTGCAGGTGCCGGTGGCGACATGGCCGGTCGCGTCGTCGTCCAGGGTCGCGGGTGTGGTGCAGGTCTCCACGCCACTCAGCGCGTCGGAGCCGGTGGTGGCGAAGGCAACGTCCGTGCGGTACCAGCCGGCACTGTTCGGAGTGGTCGTCGCGGCCACCTGGGCTGCCGGTGCCGTGCGGTCGAGGCGGATGGTCAGGGCCGGACTCGTGGCCTGATTGCCCGCCTGATCGGTGACGGTGGCGCTCACCGGCGTGCTGCCCTCGTCGCTCACGACCTCGCTGTCCGGGCAGGTGCCCACGCCAGACGTGGCGTCTGCGCAGGTGAAGGCGACGGTCACGTTCGCGCGGTACCAGCCGCTGGCGTTTGCCGGACGATCCGGCGTGGCCGAGATGGTCGGCGGGGTGGCGTCGCGTTTCACGGTCAGGGAAGCGGTGGCGGAGTTGCCGGCGACGTCCGTGCAGGTGGTCACGACGGTGTGGCTGGGGTCGTCGGTCGCCAGGGAAGCCACTGCTGTGCAGCCGGCCAGTCCACTCAGGGCGTCCGTGCTGCCGGCTGTGCTGAAGCTGACCGTGCCCCGGTACCAGCCGTTCAGGCCCAGCGTGCCGCTGGCCGCGAGTCTCGCGTCCGGCGAGGTTCTGTCGAGTTTCACGGTCGCGGTGGCGCTGGCGGTGTTGCCGGCGCGGTCGGTCGCGGTCGCGCTGACCACGGTGCCGTCGGCATCGGTGTTCTGGGTCACGCTGACCGGCGCGGGGCAGCGGCCGCCTGTGCCCAGGCCCGTGCACGTGAACGTCACCATCGCGTCGCTGCGGTGCCAGCCCGCACTGTTCGCGTCCGGCGACACGGCCGCCGAGATGCCGGGGGCGGCCGTGTCCACCCGCACGGTCTCGGAGGCTGGCAGGCTGGTGTTCCCGGCGTTGTCCTTCACCGTGCCGGTGACGGTCTCTCCGGCGTCCGGCGTGTCACTGTCGACCGTCACGTCGGCGGGACACGCCCCTGGCCCGCTGGCGACCACGCCCGACAGTGCGTCGGCACAGGTGAACCGGATTACCACGGTTCGGTTGAACCAGCCGTTCTCGTTGGGTGAGATCGGGTCGTCGGTCAGGGTCACGCCGTCGGCCTTCAGGCCGTACGTCTGGGCGCTGATGGTGGGTCGGGTCGTGTCGATCAGAGCACTCACGGTGCGGGTGGTGGTGTTGCCGGCGTTGTCTGCGATGGTCTTGCTGACCGTCGTGGGCTGCGCCGCGCTGGCTGACTGGGCGCTCGCGGTCAGGGTGAACTGGCTGTCGTCATTCAGACCCTGATCGGCTTTAAGGCCCGAGCCGCCATCGCTGGCGGTGAACACCTGACTCAGCGGCGTATTGCGCCATGTCGCGTTGGTGACGCTTTCGGGCGTTACGGTCGGCGCGGTGGTGTCGACAACGGTGACCCTGAAACTGCGTGTCGTGGTGGGGGGGCCGGCCGGGTCAGTGCTTCCATCGATACGCTGACCGGAATCAGTGACAGAGCAGCTGACATCGGTCGTCCCGATCTTGAAGGCTGAGCCGTCGGCTGGATTGCAGGTGATCGACAATGACAAGTTCCGCGCGTTGTCTTCCTTGTCGATGGCACTCGGTTGTGGCCAGAACGCGACTGGCGTGTCGGTGGCGGTGGCCTCGACGGTGATCGCCTGGGGAATGGTCAGTTCCGGTGCAGTGTTCGACGGTGTCGGTGGAGCGCAGAGGGCAATGTTGGTACTCATGCTGGCAAAGTTGGCAAAGCTCAGCTTCGCGCCGTTCGGATTGGAATTGTCGAGAAAGAAATACTGAACGGTGACCGTTGCCGTTTTGTTTGCGGTGACGTTTGAAGGAACAAGCAGGGTGAGCGGGATGGTGAGTGAAGCCCACGGAAGGCTGCCACCTGCATTGGGCCCCAGGACGAATTCTCGGTACGAGGCCGGGTTGCTCGCGTCATATGGCGGATTGGCGATCCACGCCGCGCCATCAAACTTGTATCCCCTGGGGAACCGAACCCTCGCGGTGCCCTGCTGTGGCCCGGAAATGCTGTAGACCACGTTCCTGGAAACGGTGGTGCCTGCACATCCCGAGAGATTGACGGGCGCGGTATTGCTGCCACCTGCACCACTCACCGTATTTGCGGTCGACAGGGCCGCGAACGTTCCCGGTTCCGAAACGGCAGCTGGGCCGGCGGCTGGGGTTGGGCCCGTCTGCTGTGCACATCCAGCCAGGGCCAGCAGGGCAAGAATCGGAACCAGGGGTCTACCTGTCCTCATGGAGGCTCCTTTCCTGGGCGGGTCTCACCACTCGCTCACTGTGTCCGAGGTGACCGGCATTGCAGGACACAGGTCGTCGCGGCCCATGGAGGCGCTTGAACGCCTGAATTGGGGTGTCGAACGCCGATCTGGGTTCTATGTCGAACGATATGTCATGGTACGTTCATCTTAAAGTGCAGTTCAGGGTTCTCATACTCGCCCGGTGGGGGGCAGCCGGTTCAGGGCGCTGACGACAATTCTGAAAAAAGCTGTCGTCAGCGCTGAATCGCCGTGGTATGGGTTGTGAGCGTCTGTGAGCGCCCGCAACTGGGTTGGCGTGCTCAGGAGGGTGGTCAGCTCACCACGCGTCCGGGTCGCTGTCGGCTTCCTCGATCAGGAGCCACAGCTGGCGGCCCAGGCGGGTCGCCTCGGCCTGCGCGTCGATCAGGGTCGCCTCGAGCGGTGCGGCGAGGGTCGCGTGGCGGCTCCGGAATCGTGCGTAGCCGCACAGGAGCAGCGCAAAGCGGGCGGGACGCGTCTCGGGGTCAGTCAGTACGTCATATAGCGCGTCCCAGTTGCGCCCGAACGACTGCGTGAGTGCCAGCCCACCCAGGAAGGCGAGCATCAGGGACTCCCGATCCGTCACGGTGCCGAAGTTCACCTCGCGCACGCTGACCTGGTAGCCGGCGGCGAGCATCCGGGGATCCTTGGGGGCGGGTTGCAGGCCGGCTGGGGCCGAGTCGAAGACCTGGATCATGGCTGGATTCTCCGGAAGCTGGCGTAGTGGTCGGCGGTGTAGTAGCACTCGTCGGTGCTGCGGCTGGCCCCGGCGCACACGATCCGCCGGGCACCACGGTCGCGGCTGCCGGGGGTGGGCACGGTGTATTCGCGGTACGTGCCCCGGGGCTGGCGGGGCAGGATGCCCTCACGGTTGCCGAAGGTCACGCCGTCCCGCTCGTAGCGGAAGGGCCCGCCCCGCGCGATCTGCGTGAGCACCGGTGGGGCCTCGCGCGGGAGGTCGCTGGCCCGGATGTACCGCAGGCCGCTGTGCGGATCACGGGTCGGCTGGGCCGTCTGCCCGGCGGTCTGCCCAGATGTCTGGGTAGGCGTCTGAACGGTGGTCTGGGTCGGTCTGGCCTCGCTGGGGTCGGCACAGGCGCACAGCGTCAGCAGCAGGGCGGCCAGGATTATCGGCAGTCGGGACACGGTGCTCAGCATAGGGTGCTCACGCCGGGGTCTGAGCACGGCCATCCAGCCACGTCAGCAGATCGTGGCGCAGGCCGCTCAGGCCCTTGTACGCCACCTGCTCCGGCGTCATCGTGCGGATCGCGGCGGCCAGGGCACGGGCCTGTGCCGGCTCCCGCACCGCCGCCGTCAGCGGGTACGTGTAGGGCCGGATGGTGAACAGCGCGCCGTCGGCATCCGCGAAACCGGTCAGCGTCTGGCGTTCCACGCGCACGAAGGCGCGGGCCGCATCGAAGGTGGTGGCCGCGTGCCGGTCGGCGTCGGGCGGCGCGGCCGGGTGGTGATCCAGGCGGTCCGTCATGCTGATGCCCCACGCGAAGCGCACGAAGGGGCCGCGCGTGATCACGGCGTCCACCAGACGTGGCGCGGTGGCGTTCATAGGGCCGCTGCCCGCCACCGGCGCGTGCACGGCCACGAAGTCCCGTCCCAGCTTGTCGCGCGGATCCCAGTGCTGCGGGCTCAGCACGTGAGTGGCGGCCAGCCAGTCGCCGGATTCCCCCCGCGAGATAATTGCCAGATCCTCCTGGGCGCACAGGCCGAGGACATCCAGCGCGTTGACCGGCCGGGTGTCCTCGACCAGCGCCGCGTGTGGTGCGGGAGCACGGGTCAGGCCCTCCACGGTGCCCCGCACGACATCCAGCCGCGCCGTCCAGCCCAGCGGGGCGTGGTGGAGGTACGCGCCGTCCCAGGTGATTGCCCCGCCACTGTCGGCCGCAAGTGTCCGTGCGATGAACGACAGCGCCGCCTCTCGCAGCGCCGGGCGCAGGTTCGCCTCGCCCGCGTACTCGTGCAGGGCACGGCGGTGCGCGGCGACCTTGCTCGCCACGAACTGCGAAAACGTATTGTCCAGCGCGAAAGTGTGGTGTTCGGCCGCGCCGTCCTCACGCCACGGAATCGGCTGTACGCCCAGCCGGTACAGCCCCGCAGCGACCTCGTACCTGCCGCTGGCGAAGGGGCGGTACATGACGGGCGGGCGCATGGGCAAATTAGAGCAGAGACCAGAGGAGCTTGAGCTCTTTCGTGCTCTGCGGTCAGCTCTCTGCCCTCTGCGGCGCGCCGCGCCTTATGCCAGGCTGGCGTTGCTCAGCACACCCGTGGCGATCAGGGCCAGGATGATGACGCCGACCACGACGCGGTACACGGCAAAAGGTTTGAAATCGTTGGTGGACACGAAGCGCAGCAGCCACCCGATCGACAGGTACGCCACGATGAAGCTCACGCCGATGCCCAGGGCCATGTTCAGCACGCCGATCTGGGCCAGCACCTCGCGGCTCTTGACCAGGTCGAGCAGGGCCGCGCCGCCCAGGGTCAGGAAGCCCAGGTAGAAACTGAACTGCGTGGCGGTGGGGCGATCCAGACCCATCATCATGCCGCCCAGGATCGAGCTGGCCGAGCGCGAGAAGCCCGGCCACAGCAGCGCCAGGCACTGCACGGCCCCGATGCCCAGCGCCTTGATGGGCGTGATCTCCTCGACGCGGTGCACGCGCGGCGTGACGCGGCGGCTCTCGACCAGCCAGATCAGGATGCCGCCCACGATCAGCGCCCACGCGACCACGCTGGGAGTGAACAGCAGCCGCTTGATGGTCGAGCCGAACAGCACTCCCAGCACGACGGCCGGAATGCAGCCGATGATCACGCTCGTCCACAGCTGGCGCTGTGTGGCGTCGGTGGGGATGTCGCGCACCTTCAGGAAGTCCTTCCAGTAGTACACCAGCACCGACAGGATCGCGCCGCCCTGGATGATGACCTCGAACGCGCTGCTCATCTCCTTCGTCCAGTTCGGGGCCAGCGAGCCCCGCAGCAGCTCGCCTGCGACGATGAGGTGGCCGGTCGAGCTGATCGGGAGGAATTCCGTGATTCCCTCGACGATGCCCAGGATGATCGAGTACAGAGCGTCCATGCAGGGGGGAGCTTAACACTGCCATGTCAGGGCGCGGCGTCAGCCCAAAGGGGCAGACTGGAGAGGTGGATGTAACTGCCCTGATGGCCGGCTGGCAGCTGAACCTCGATGGAGACGCGATTCACACTGCCTCCAGCGAGGTCTATCCGGTAATCGCTGGGGGCCGCCCCGCCATGCTGAAGGTCGCCCGTGTGGACGAGGAGACGCGCGGCCACGATCTGATGATGTGGCTGGACGGCGAGGGTGCGGCGCGGGTGTACCGCCGTGAGGGAGACGCCCTGCTGATGGAACGGCTGGATGCCGAGCCCTCGCTGGTGGATATGGTGCGCTCTGATGACGACGGAGCGTCGCGGATTCTCGTGCAGGCGGCCCAGGCCGTGCACCGTGACCGCCCCGCGCCGTGGCCCGAACTGCCCACGCTGCGGCCGTGGTTCCGGGCACTGGAGGCCGCCGCGCCCGGCGGGGGAGCGTGGGCCGAGGCGTGGGCGGTGGCCCGCTCATTGCTCGACGACCCCAGGGACGTGCGCCCGCTGCACGGCGACATCCACCACGGCAACGTGCTGTGGTCGGGGGAGCGCGGCTGGGTGGTCATAGACCCCAAGGGCCTGATTGGGGATAGCGGCTACGACTACGCCAACATGCTGTGCAATCCGTCGCTGGAGGTCTCGCTGCGTCCGGGTCGGCTGGAGCGGCAGGTCGCGGTGGTCGCGCAGGCGGGCGGCCCCCCGCCGGAGCAGCTGCTCGGGTGGGTGCAGGCCTACGCGGGCCTGTCGGCGGCGTGGTCGGCGCAGGACGGGCACACCGGGCACGCGTCGCGGACGCTGGAACTGTCGCGGCTCGCGGGAGGTCTCCTCAGCGCCCGGCAGAACTGATATACTTCACGTTTGGGTGCCCCTGTGACCCGCCGGGCGTGCTGGAACGTCGCACCCGGCCTGGCCCGGAACGTGTCGCTGACGCGGGGCTGGCACAGTGACGGCAGACTTCTTCCCATCTTCAACGTTCAGGAGTCCACATGTCGTACATCTCCATGAAGCAGCTCCTCGAGGCCGGCGTGCACTTCGGCCACGAAACCAAGCGCTGGAACCCCAAGTTCAAGCGCTTCATCTTCGCCGAGCGCAACGGCATCTTCATCATCGACCTCCAGAAGACCCTCAAGCAGGTCGACCGCAGCTTCGACTTCATCAAGGATCTGGCCGAGCGTGGCGGCGTCATCCTGTTCGTCGGCACCAAGAAGCAGGCCCAGGAGATCGTCGAGCTGGAAGCCCGCCGCACCGGCATGCCCTTTGTCACCAGCCGCTGGCTGGGCGGGATGCTCACCAACTTCAAGACCATCCGCACGCGGGTGGATCGTCTGAACGAACTCGACGACCTGTTCGAGTCCGGCCGCATCAACGACCGGCCCAAGGCCGAGCGCATCGAGCTGGGCAACCAGCGCGAGCGTCTGGTGCGCTTCGTGGGTGGCATCCGCAAGATGAACCGCCTGCCCGACGCGATCTTCGTGGTCGACCCGACCAAGGAAGTCATCGCCGTGCAGGAGGCCAACCGTCTGGGCATCCCCGTGATCGCCCTGGCCGACACCGACAGTGACCCCGATGTCATCGACTACATCGTGCCCGGCAACGACGACGCGATCCGCAGCATCCAGCTGATCACGCACCGCATCGGCGACCTGCTGGTCGAGGCGCGTGGCGGCGGCGAGGACGTGGCCGCCGAAGTCCCGGCCGATCAGGCCGACGACGCGGAACTCGCGGAAAGCAACTAACACAGAGCCAGCCGGAGGGGAGGGAAGTCCGGCGCGAGTCGCGGACTTCCCTTTTTTCCGAGCCACGCCTGACGCTCACCACTCACGACCCAGGAGGTCACTCCCATGATGGAATCGATCAAGAAGCTGCGCGAACTGACCGGTGCGGGCATGATGGACGTCAAGAAGGCCCTGGCCGACGCCGGGAACGACGAGGACAAGGCGGTGGCCCTGCTGCGCGAGCGCGGCATCGTGAAGGCCGCCAAGAAGGCCGACCGTGAAGCCCGCGAGGGACTGGTGCGCTTTGTCGTCGACGGCAACCGCGCCGCCATCGTCGAGGTGAACAGCGAGACCGACTTCGTGGCCCGCAACGCCGACTTCCAGGCCCTGGTCGAGAAGCTCGCGCAGGCCGCATTGAGCGCGAAGACCAGCGACATCGAGGAATTCCGCAATGCGGCGCTCGACGGCGACACGGTGGGCAACGTCGTGGCCGCCGCCGCCGGCAAGATCGGCGAGAACCTGGTGCTCAACCGTGTGGCCTACGTGGAAGGCGACACCGTGGCCGGGTACGTCCACAGCAACGGCAAGATCGGCGTGCTGGTGGATCTGGCGGGCGGCGACAGCCAGAAGGCCAAGGACGTGGCCCTGCACGTTGCGGCCGAGCGCCCCCAGTACCTGTCGCGCGACGAGGTCAACAGCGGCGACATCGACAAGGAGCGCGAGATCCTGACGAACAAGGCGATCAACGAGGGCAAGCCCGCGCAGATCGTCGAGAAGATCGTCGAGGGCCAGATCGGCAAGTTCTACTCCGAGAAGGTGCTCCCCGAGCAGGCTTTCGTCAAGGACAACGCCCTGACCGTCGCGAAGTACCTGGGCGACGCGAAGGTACAGAAATTCGTCCGGTTCGAGATCGGCGCATAAATCACCCGGGGCGGCGTGGCCGCCCTTTTTCCTGCCCAACCTGCTGACGTGAACAGTCAGGCCGCACCACCCCCAGCGTCTGGCGGCCCACACCCCGCCGGACGCTGCTTCCTGTCAAACGAGGTCATGCATGTTCAAACGCGTCCTGCTCAAGCTCTCCGGTGAGTTCCTGGCCAACGAGAACGGCTTCGGGATCAGCCCGGACACCACCGCCCAGCTCGCCCGGCGGATCACCACCGCCCTGACGGGCACGGACGTGCAGCTCGCCATCGTGATCGGCGGGGGCAACCTGTGGCGCGGGGCTCGCAACGGCCAGGGCATGGATCCGGCCACGGCCGACTACATCGGCATGCTGGGCACCGTCATGAACGCCATGGCCCTGCAGGACGCCATGGAGACCGCCGGGTCGCCCACCCGCGTCATGAGCGCCATTCCCATGGCCGCCGTGGCCGAGCCGTACATCCGCCGCCGCGCCATCCGTCACCTGGAAAAGGGGCGGGTCGTCATCTTCGGTGGGGGGAACGGCGCCCCCTTCTTCACGACCGACACGACGAGCACGCTGCGGGCCATGGAGATCGGCGCGGACGTGGTGCTCATGGCGAAGAACAAGGTGGACGGCGTGTACGACAGCGACCCGCGCAGGAACCCGGACGCGAAGTTCATCGCCGAGGCCACGCATCAGGAGGTCGTGGAGCGGCGGCTGGAGGTCATGGACGCCACCGCCCTGACCCTGTGCATGGACAAGGGCCTGCCCATCGTGGTGTTCGACCTGTTCAAGAGAGACAACCTGCAGCGTCTGTTTGCAGGCGAGCGCGTCGGTACCCTGATCCACAGCTGAGCGGCACTCAACGGCCCGGCTGCGCGTTGTGACCGGGCCGGGCGGTACAATCGCTTCAGCTCCTCACCCCTCATCCCCTCCGGAGGCCACGCCATGGCTGACATGAAATCCATTCAGGCCGATACCCGCGAACGCATGGGCAAGGCCCTCGAATCGCTCGACAGCAATCTGGGCATCCTGCGCACCGGCCGCGCCAACCCCGGCATCCTCAAGAAGATCGTCGTGGACTACTACGGCGCGACGATGCCGCTCGATCAGGTCGCCAGCGTCACCACGCCGGACGCCCGCACGCTGGTCATCACGCCGTGGGACCGTGGAGCCCTGAACCCCATCGAAAAGGCCATCCGCGACAGCGACCTGGGCCTGAACCCGAACAACAAGGGCGACACCATCTTCATCACCGTGCCCATGCTGACCGAGGAGCGCCGCAAGGAGATGGTCAGGAATGCCAAGGGCTACGCCGAGGACGCCCGGATCGCCGTGCGGAACCTGCGCAAGCACGCGCTGGACGAGGTCAAGAAGGTCGAGGGCCTGGGCGACGACGAGATCAAGCGCGGCGAGGCCGACGTCCAGAAGATCACCGACGAGTTCATCGCGAAGGTCGATCAGATCCTGCAGAAGAAGGAGCAGGACATCCTCGGGTGACGATCCACGGGGAGCGCCATCACGGCAGTGCGGCACGGGCGAGCCACGCCCGCGCCGCACTGTGCGCGCCGCCCGCCGACGGAGCCGCATGGAAAGTCTGAGCACCCGCGTCCTGACCTCGGTGGTGGCCTTCTCGGTCATCAGCGTGCTGGTGTGGCTGGGCGCATACGCCATGCTGCCGGCGCTGATCTTCGTATCCGTGATGTGCCTGTACGAGTACATCCGAATGCTCGACCGCAACGACATCGACGTGCGCCGGATCTCGCTGGCGGTGTTCGGGAGCGCGATCATCGTCGCCAGCCTGCCGGCCATCCAGGCCACGCCGCCGTGGCCGGGCGGCTCGTGGCGTGAGGTCGTGCTGACCGTCGCGCTGGGCTACCTGCTGGTCATGGAGGTCATGCGGCCCGGCGAGCGCCCGCTGGAGCGCATCGTGTACTCGCTGTTCGGGCTGCTGTACATCCCGTGGCTGCTGGGCTATTTCCTGCTGCTGCGCTACAGCCCGGACGCCGGGGACGGACTGCTGTACTTCGCGCTTCCGCTCCTGGCGACCTTCGCGGCCGACATCGGCGGGTACTTCGGCGGGCACTATTTCGGCCGGCGCAAGCTCGCGCCGGAGGTCAGCCCCGGCAAGACCGTCGAGGGCGCGGTGGGCGGCCTGGCCCTGAGCTTCCTGACGGTGCTCGTGATCAGTTCGCTGACGCACATCTGGTCGCCGCTGGAGAGCCTGCTGTACTCGATCCTGGTGGCGAGCGCCTCGCAACTCGGTGACCTGTCCGAGAGCCTGATCAAGCGGGCGCTGCGCACCAAGGACTCGGGCAGCAGCCTGCCGGGGCACGGGGGCTTCCTCGACCGGCTGGACTCGCTGCTCTTCGCGGTGCCCGCCACGTACCTGTTCCTGAACATCAGCGTGTTCTCGCGGTAGGGCACACTCTGCCGGGGCGGCGTGCGGCATGCTGGGAGGCACATGAAGGTCACGGTTCTGGGCAGTACGGGAAGTATCGGCACGCAGGCGCTGGACGTCGTGCGGGAACGCGGCTGGAGCGTGGGCACGCTCGCGGCCGGGCGCAATCTGGAGCTGCTGGCCGCCCAGGTGCGCGAGTTCCGGCCGGAGGTCGTGAGTGTGGATGCCAGCGTGTATGCCGCCGCCCGCGACCGGCTGCCGCACGTGATCGTGACCTCGGACGTGTCCGGGGCCGCCGTCCGGCCTGCCGATGTGGTCGTGAACGCCATGAGCGGCCTGATCGGGCTGGAACCGACGCGCGCCGCGCTGCTGGCCGGACAGGCCGTGGCGCTGGCGACCAAGGAGGCCATGGTCACCGCCGCGCACCTGATGTGGGAGGCGGCCGCGGCGGGCGGGGGCCGCGTCGTGCCGGTCGATTCCGAGCACACCGGCGTGTACCAGTGCCTGACCGGCGAGCACATCGGCGACGTGGCCGAGGTGATCCTGACCGCGTCCGGCGGCCCCTTCCGCGACGGCCCGGCCGACCTGTCGCGCGTCACGCCCGCGCAGGCGCTGAAGCACCCGTCATGGACGATGGGGCCGAAGGTGACCATCGATTCCTCGACCCTGATGAACAAGGGGCTGGAGGTCATGGAGTGCGCCAGCCTGTACGGGCTGCCCATGACGCAGGTGGGCGTGGTGATCCACCCGCAGAGCCTGATGCACGCGGCCGTGCGTTTCCGGGACGGCAGCCTGAAAGCGCAGTTCGGCCCCACCGACATGCGTCTGCCCATCGCCTACGCCATGGACGCCGCCCCGACCGGCATGACCCACCCCGGCGACGTGCGGGGAACGCGGCGTGGGCCAGAGGTCGCCGGGCACGTGGCGTGGCCTCTGCGCGGCGAGTGGCAGTTCCGTGACCCGGATCTGGATCGGTTCCCGTGCCTGGCGCTGGCGTACCGCGCCGGTACCGGGGGTCGCCTGCTGCCGGTGGCCCTGAACGCCGCCGACGAGGTCGCCGTGGACGCCTTCCTGGCCGGGAGAATCGGCTACCTGGACATCCCCCGCGTGATCGGGGGCGTGCTGGACGAGACCCCGGCCGGCGACCTGACGTGGGACACGCTGCACGCCACCGACGCCTGGGCCCGCATCCGTGCGGGTGAACTGTGCGGGGTGAGGGCGTGAGTTTCTTCCAGAGCCTCGCCGCCGTCCTGACGCCCGCCGGGCTGATCTGGACCCTCCTGATCATCGGGATCGCCACCTTCCTGCACGAACTCGCGCACTACGCGCTGGCCCGCTGGCAGGGCGTGGCGGTCAAGTCATTCAGCGTGGGCATGGGGCCGGTCGTTTTCCGGCGCGAGTGGCGCGGCACCGAGTGGCGCCTGAGCCTGCTGCCCATCGGCGGCTACGTCGAGATCGACGGCATGGCCCCGGAACCCGGCGAGGACGGTGTGGCGCGGCCCCCCCAGCGCGGCTTCGCCCGGCTGCCCGCGTGGGGCAAGATCGCGGTACTCCTTGCAGGGCCGCTCATGAACCTGCTCCTCGCCATCGGGCTCATGACGATGACCTTCACGGCCCAGGGCGTGCCGGCCCCAGACCGCGCACGGATCGAGTCGGTCGTCGCGGATTCGGCGGCCCAGCGCCTGGGACTGCGCGCTGGCGACGTCATCACGGCGATCGATGGGCGTGACATCCCGCAGACGGTGACCGTCCAGGGGCGTCCGGCGGCGGGCTGGGAGTCCGTACGCGACACGCTGACGCGTGCCGGGACGCACGTGTTCACGGTGGACCGCGCTGGACAACAGGTCGACCTGACCTTTGAGTGGACGCCCACGGTGAACGGCGAGCGGCAGCTGCTCGGCATCCGGTATGGGCCAGATGTCATGCCGGCCACGCTGCCGGCCGCCTTCGTCCGGTCGTGGCAGGTGACGGCGCAGGCGGTGCCGCAGGTCGTGCAGTCCTTCGCCGGTCTGTTCAGCCGGTTCCTGACCCTGGATCTGTCGCGCGACGAGAACGTCAGTGGGCCCATCGGCACCGCCGAGATCGTCAGTCAGGCGGCCCGTGTGAGCCCGTGGGCGCTCGTACAGGTCGCCACGCTGCTGAACCTGTCGCTGGCCTTCTTCAACCTGATGCCGATTCCTGGCCTGGACGGTGGCCGCATCCTGCTGGTGCTCGTGGGGTCACTGCGGGGCCGCCCGCTGAGCTTCGCCCAGGAGCAGGCCATCAATCTGGCCGGGTTCGCGTTCGTAATGCTCCTGATGGTCTTCGTGGTCGTCCGGGACGTGAGCCGCTTTTTCTGATCCCGTGTGGCACGGCTCATGAGAGTGAAATCACAGTTGGCCGAGCCGTGTGTTACAACAGGCCCTGATGCCCACACTGCGCCGACTGCTCACCTCCGTCTTCTCCCTGGGTCTCGCCGCGACCGGACTGGCCGGCGCGGCAGAGCTCAAGCTGGGTCTGAACACCTCGGCCGGGCTGGGTTGCCCGGTCGTGGCCGGTCGGCTCGGCATTCAGGCGGATAGGTTCGGCGTGTACGGACAGGTCGGCTACTGCTCCAGCAACGTGCAGGGCCAGAGCGGCAGTGCCACCTTCGGCGGTGGCGTGAGCTTCGACGTGTTCACGACGTCCAATGTGACCACCTATGCCCTGGTTGGCGGCGATGTCCAGGACGGCAATGCGGTGCTGCACGGCGACCTGGGCCTGCGCTATGGCGTCGCCCTGTTTCCCGTGGAGGGGTACCTGGAAGCCGGAGTGCAGCGGACGACCACGGCCCTGGGCCCGGTGCTCGGGCCCCGTATCGCGCTGGGGGTCACGTACCGCATGAACCTCGGCGACGTCCAGGGCAGCGTTCCTGCGCCGCTCACGCTGGACGATGGCACGACGCCCGACACCTACTCCGGCGCCGCCCCCGCAGAATGCAAGCTGACGCAGGAGCAGGACATCGCCTCGGCGCGGGCGACTGCGTCAGGGGCCGCCAACGAGGGGCTGTCGGCGGCCGCGAACTCGGTGCGGGCGGCGTACAGCGATATCTCCTACACGGTGACGATCACGAACGTCAGCATCAACGGCAACTCGGCGCGGGTCGCGGGCCAGGTCAAGGTCAGCGCCACCCAGCGGTCGACCGGAGAGCGGGTCAGCGGGACGTACGGCGGCACGGTCAGCCTCGTCCGTGACGGCTGTGGGTGGCGGGCAACCGGCTACACCCGCAGCTGAGGGCTGCCGCCCCGGCACGTCGCGTCAGCGGTGCTGGGTGTGATACTCGGCGTTCGGGACAAATCCCAGAGCGCCGCTCACCCGGTTGGTCAGGTTGAACATCCCGACGACCTGCACGAGTTCCAGAATCGCGTGGTCGTCCAGGCCGACCTGCCGCAGCGTCTCCAGATCGTCCTGGGTCATCTCGGCCGGCCGGAGCGTCAGTTTCTCGGCATACGCGCACAGGGCGGTCTGCCGGGCGTCCAGCCGGGCATGCCGCCAGTTCACGGCGATGGTGTCGGCTTTCAGCGGATCGTCCAGCAGGCCGCGCAGCGCAGCCCCGTGCGAGACCTCGCAGTACACGCAGCGGTTGGCGGCGCTGACCACCACGGCCAGCATCTCCCGCTCGGCCGGACTGAGGTGACCCTCGCGGTTGACCAGCAGGTTGAAGTACGCCCACCACGCGAGAAACTGCTCACCGTTCAGCGCCTGCGCCCGGAAGACGTTCGGCACGAAGCCCAGGGCTTCACTGGACTTCTGCCACAGTCTGAGCACACCCTCGGGCGCGGACGACGTGTCCGGCACGGCCAGCCAGGAGATGTCGGTCATGAGGCCCACAGCCTACGACACGGGGCAGGCCACAGGCACGCAGACGCGGCTCCCGGAATCGCCTCCGGGAGCCGCCGTGTGGTCCGTCCTTACTTCTTCGGCTCGTCGGCCACCGCGCCGGTCACGCCGGGCACGACCCAGGCCATGCTGTTCAGCTCACCGATGCTGGCGACCTTGCCGGCCGGCACGCGCAGGAAGCCGTTGCGATCCTTGATCGGGCCGGTGAAGGGATCGAACTTCCCGCCGGATTCCATGGTGGCCTTGAGCTGCATGACACGGTCATACACGCTGACCTGCTTGCCCGCCACGGTGATGGTCTTCGCCTTGAGGGCCGGCACCCATTTGGGATTGATCGCCATGCCGTCCTGGGCACCCAGCTCGACGCTGCCGCCGCGCAGCAGGTTCCAGTAGTCCACCTTGTCGAGGTTCTTGGTGGTATAGGTGCCGTTGCGCACCTTGGTCAGGACGTCGATGTAGATCTTGTCCCAGTGCACCAGCTGACCGCTGACCACGTAGTCCGGCGCGAACTTGTACATGGGCGTGTAGTGCGCGAACACCGGCACCTTGCGGGCCCCGGCGGTCTGCACCACCGTCGCGGTGTCCTCGGTGAAGGCCAGTGCCCCCGCGCCCTCACTGATCAGGGCCTCGGCGGCCTCGCGGGCCTTGTTGGGATCGAACCACGCATTGATCCACTTCACACTGACGGTCGCGGCCGGGTTCACGGCGCGTGCCCCCAGGGCGAAGGCGCTGATGTGGCGCTTGAGTTCGGGCACGGGGAAGGCCGCCACGTAGCCCAGTTTTGGCGACTTGCTCACGGCCGCGGCCATCATGCCGTTGAGGTAGTACAGCTGGTAGAAGTCGGCCATGTAGGTGCCCATGTTGGGTGCCCGCTTGAAGCCGCTGGCATGCAGGAACATCACGTTCGGATATTTCTTGGCGGCCTCCAGCGTCTGATCCATGAAGCCGAAGGAGGTCGTGAAGATCACCTTGCAGCTGTCCTTGACCAGCTTGTCGATCACGGGCATGGCCTGACCCTCGGCCACGCTCTCGACGTAGCGGGTCTCCAGCCAGGGCAGCGCCTTCTCGGCACTCTTGCGGGCGACGTCGTGGGCATAGGTCCAGCCGATATCGCCGACCGGGCCGACGTACACGAAGCACGCGCGGAGCTTGGCGTCGGTCTGGGCACGGGCTGGAGCGGCGGCGGTCGAGAGCAGGGCGAGGGTCACGGGCAGGGCGGTCAGCAGGGTCTTGTTCATGAAAAGCCTCCGGGTGCGTGGGGACGCTTTCATTGTGCCGTGCGGCAGCCGAAACGCAAAGGGCAAGGAGCAGGCGCGCCGGCCAAGAGCGCAGACGTGCCCGAGACGACGGTGAGCTGATCCAAACCGCGCCAGACTCCGTATACCTTCACGAGAGGTTCCGTTCACGCCACGAGTTGATCGACAGGAGAACGCCATGCCCGAATCCGATGATCCGAAGGACACCACCACCGGTCGCCGCGCCTTCCTGCGCAACGCAGGCCTGTTCACCGTCACGGCTGCTGGCCTCGGGGGCGGTCTGGAGCTGCTGACGCGCCGCCCCGGTGCCGGCAGCGCCGAGGCGCAGGGCACCGCCTTTGTCCGACCGAAGCGCCCGCTGGGCCCATACGACACGAGCGAGGCCGTGACACCGTGGGAACAGGCGACCACCTACAACAACTTCTACGAGTTCGGCACCGACAAGGGCGATCCGGCCCGGATGGCGGCCAGTCTGAAGCCCCGGCCCTGGACGGTGAAGATCGACGGTGAGGTCAAGAGGCCCCAGACGGTCGACATCGACACCCTGCAGGGCTGGTTCCCGCTGGAAGACCGGGTGTACCGCATGCGCTGCGTGGAGGGCTGGAGCATGGTCATGCCGTGGCTGGGCTTCTCGCTGGCGGCCCTGATCCGCCGGCTGGAGCCCACCAGCAAGGCGAAGTACGTGCAGTTCACATCGCTGTACGACCCGAAACAGTTCCCCGGTCAGCGCGGCACTGTCCTTGACTGGCCGTATGTGGAGGGGCTGCGGCTGGACGAGGCGCTGCACCCGCTGGCATTCATGGCGGTCGGCCTGGACGGCCGGGTGCTGCCGGGTCAGAACGGTGCGCCGCTGCGCCTGGTCGTGCCGTGGAAGTACGGCTTCAAGAACATCAAGAGCATCGTGCGGATCACGCTGACGGCGCAGCAGCCGAAGACCACGTGGGCCCTGGCCGCGCCGGACGAATACGGCTTCTACGCCAACGTGAACCCGGCCGTGCCGCATCCCCGCTGGAGCCAGGCGACCGAACGGCGGATCGGGGAACTGGGCCGCCGTCCGACCCTGCCCTTCAACGGCTACGCGGATCAGGTGGCCGGACTGTACAGGGGCATGGATCTGCGCCGGAACTTCTGATGTCGGCGCGGTCGCCTGGCCCACGCGCCACCGCCCGCCCGGCCCGGCCCCTGCCGTGGCTGGTGCCGGCCGTCACCGTGGGTGGACTGGTGCCGGCCGTGATGCTCGTGCAGGACGCGCTGACCGGAGCCCTGGGGGCCAACCCGATCCAGCGCGCCACCCTGCAGACCGGTCTGCTGACCCTGGCGCTGCTGGTGCTGTCGCTGGCATGTACACCGCTGCGGCTCGTGACCGGCTGGACCTGGCCCGCCCGGATCCGCAAGGCGCTGGGGCTGCTCGCGTTCGGGTACGGCGTCCTGCACTTCGGGATCTATCTGCTCGACCACGGCTTCAACCTGGGCCAGATCACGGAAGACGTGCTGGAGCGCCCCTTCGTCACGGCCGGGTTCACCGCCCTGCTGCTGCTCGTGCCGCTGGCACTGACGAGCCGCAGGGATTCGGTGCGGCGGCTGGGGTTCGAGCGCTGGACGCGTCTGCACCGTCTGGTCTATGCGGCGGTGAGCGTGGGAACGCTGCACTACTACTGGGGCGTGAAGAAGGATCACACGCCGCCGCTGATCTACGCAGCGGTCATCGCCGTCCTGTTCGTGATCCGCTGGGTGGCCCGCCGGCCCCGTCGGCAGGGGAGGGCGGGAGCGGGGCGGGCAGCAGGCTAGACCTTGCTCAGCGCGCCTTCGGTGTGGGCGGTTCTCTTGCCGTCCACCTCGACGATGTACCTCGGATCATCCCTGCTGGCGCGGTAGTGGAAGCCGCTGACCTCGCCGTCCTCGTGGGCGATCTTCACGACCCTGCCCTCGGCGTGTGAGCCGTGGCTCTGCCAGCGCACCGTGTCCCCGACCCTGATCGTCATGCGCCGAGCATAGGTTCGGGGCGGCATGGACGGCACCAACGGCGCTTGAGACGGCCTTGAGGCTTGCTGCTACCGCTCGCCGCGAACGTATGCCCGGCCCAGGCCGGCCGGGGCTGATCCCGCCTGTCCGCGTCGTCCGGCCAGGGCCAGGACGATCAGCACCAGCACGAAGGGCATGGCGCTGAAGACCTCGGTCGGGATGGGGCTGTTGCCCTGCAGGCGGAACTGGAGGTAGTACAGGACACCGAAGAACAGGGCGCCGGCCACGGCCCGCAGCGGATTCCACGCGACGAAGATCACCAGCGCCACCGCGATCCAGCCCAGCCCGCCCACCATGTTGTCGGTCCACGAGGAGCGGTACGACAGCGCCAGGAACGCGCCGCCCAGTCCGCCCAGCGCCCCGCCGCCCAGCACCGCCAGCGCCCGCACGAGGCCGACATTGACGCCCAGCACGTCGGCGGCGGCCGGGTTCTCGCCCACGGACCGCAGCGTCAGGCCGGCGCGGGTGGAATTCAGGTAGAACGCCAGGAGTCCCGCCAGCAGCAGCGCTCCGACCGTGAAGGGACTGATGGTGAAGCTGCCGAGCGTCCAGTCCGGCACCTTGTTGAACAGCGGCAGGCCCTCGTACTTCTTGCCCAGCAGCCCCGCCGCACCGGTGCCGATCAGGGCCAGCGCCAGGCCCGACACGAACTGGTTGGCCCGCAGCGTGACGGTCGCCAGCGCGTGCAGCGCGCACAGGGCCGCGCCGGCCAGCATGGACGCGCCCACGGCGGCCCACAGGCTCGCGTCCGGAGCGCTGCTCGCCACCGCGAAGGCCGCGAGCGCCCCCACGGCCATGACCCCCTCCATACCCAGGTTCACGATGCCTGCCCGCTCGTTGACCACCGCTCCCAGGCTGGCCAGCAGCAGCGGCGTCCCCACCGCCAGCGCCCGCACCAGCGCCTCGACCACGACGTTATCCATGCTGACGCTCCCGGTTCCCGGTGCCCTGCCGTCTGCCGTCTGCCATCTGCTGTCTGCCCTCTACCCTCTGCATCACTTCCCCCACACCACGCGGTGCCGTACGAAGACCTCGGAGGCGATCAGGCACAGCAGGATCACGCCACTGAACACATCGACCACGCGGAAGGGCATGTTCAGGTCGATTTTGAGCAGGTCGCCGCCGGCCAGGATCACGCCCATCAGCGGGGCGGTGACCAGACACAGGGCCGGGTTGCCCCGCGCCAGCCACGCCACGATCACGCCGGTGAAGCCGTAGCCCAGCGACAGCTGCCCGGCTTCCAGCAGGCGGTGGTGGATGCCCGCCACCTCGCCCGCGCCGGCCAGTCCGGCGGCGCCCCCGGTGATCAGGGCGACCACGGTGGCAATGCCGGCTGCGTTCAGGCCGGCATAGCGGGCCGCGCCCGGATTCTCACCCACGACCCGCAGCGCGTAGCCCAGCGTCGAGCGCGACAGCAGCCACTGCAGCCCCAGCGCGACGGCGATCCCCAGCAGCAGGGTCGGCCAGTGCACCTGCGTGCCCGGCAGGGTCGGCAGATACCCCGCCTGCGGGATGGTGTCGGTGTAGATATACCCGCGCACGTCCTTTCCCTTCCAGGGCCCGGCGATCAGGTACGTGACCAGTGCCACCGCCACGTAGTTCAGCATCAGGGTGGACAGGATCTCGTTCACGTTCAGGCGGCGCAGCCACGCCGCGATCCCGGCCCACAGCCCTCCGCCCAGGATTCCCATGACGAACATGGCAGGCACGAGCAGCGGCCCCGGCAGCGGCAAGAACAGCGCCGTGCCCGCCGCGGACACCGCGCCCAGCAGTAGCTGTCCCTCTGCGCCGATGTTGAAGAACTGGGCGCGGAAGGCCAGCGCCAGCCCCGAGCCGATCAGCAGCAGCGGGATGGTGCGTCGCCCCACCTCGGCCAGGCCGGTCGCGTCGCCTAGGGTGCCGCGCAGCATCGAGCCGTACACCGCGCCGGGAGACACGCCGTATACCGCGAAGACCACAGCGCACACGGCCAGCGCCACGACCACCGCGCCCAGCGTGACCAGCGCTGACCGCGCGGCCGTGGTTGCGGGCAGCGCCACAAAGCGCATCACGCCGCGCCCCCGCCGACCACGCCCGGCTCCGCGCCGGGCAGCGAGTGCGGGTGTGCTCCGCCCATCAGCAGACCCAGCGACTCGCGCGTGACCTCGTGTACCGGGAACGGCCCCAGCAGCGACCCGCCGACCATCACGCCGACGCGGTCCGACAGGCTGAGCAGTTCGTCCAGATCCTCGCTGACCAGCAGCACGCCCGCGCCGCCCTGCGTACGCTCCAGCAGCACGCGGTGCACCTGATCGGTCGCGCCGATGTCCAGGCCGTAGGTTGGGTGCACGGCCAGGATCAGTTTCGGTGACCCGGCCAGTTCCCGCGCCAGGATCAGTTTCTGGATGTTGCCGCCGCTGAGCAGCCGGCTGGGGGTGTGGATGCCGGGCGTGGCGACGTCGTAGGCCGCGACCTCGCGCCGGGCCAGGTCGTCCACCTGCCCCAGGTCACGGGCCAGCCCGCGCGCCAGGGGCGGCTGGTCGTACTGCCGCAGCGCCACGTTCTCGGCCACGGTCATGCTGGGCACGGTGCCCGAGTGGATGCGGTCCTCTGGGATGTGGGCCACGCCGGCGCGGAAGCGGGCCTGAGCACCAGCGGGTAGCGGCACGCCGTCGAGGGACACCGTGCCCGTGGCCGGGTGCAGACCCGCGAGCACCTCGACCAGCTCGCTCTGGCCGTTCCCGGCGATGCCCGCCACGCCCAGCACCTCGCCCCGCGCCACGTCGAAGCTCACGCCGCGCAGCGCGGGCAGGCCGCGTGATCCGGTCGCCGCCAGGTCGCGCACGGCCAGCAGCGTGTCCCTGCCAGTCGTCCCGGTGCCGCGCTTGCGCGTGAAGTCCACCGAGCGCCCGACCATCAGCTCGGCCAGGCTCTCGCGGGTCGCGCCCGCCGTGGGCACGCCGCCCACGACCTTGCCGCGCCGCAGCACGGTCACGCGGTCCGCGATGTCCAGCACCTCGTCCAGCTTGTGCGAGATGAAGATCAGCGAGCGGCCGTCCTGTCGCAGCTCGCGCATCACGCGGAACAGGCCCTGCGCCTCCTGGGGCGTCAGCACCGAGGTCGGCTCGTCCAGGATCAGCACCCGCGCCCCACCCAGCAGCGCCCGGACGATCTCGACCCGCTGCTTCTCGCCGGGCGACAGCTCCGAGACCCGCGCCGCCGGATCGACTTCCAGCCCGTAGCGGCCGGACAGCTCGCGGATCCGGGCCGCCACGCCGCGCGCCGGGAACAGCGCCGCGCCGCTGCCCAGCGCGAGGTTCTCCGCGACCGTGTGCCGCGCCACCAGCAGCGGGTGCTGCGGCACCAGCCCGATCCCCAGGGCGCGGGCCTGGGCTGGGCTGCCGATCCGTACGGGCTTCCCGGCCAGTTCGACGGTGCCCTCGTCGGGCTGGTACAGGCCGTACAGGATCGAGATCAGGGTGCTCTTGCCGGCCCCGTTCTCGCCGAGCAGGGCCAGCACCTCGCCGGCGTGCAGGATCACATCGACACTGTCGTTCGCGACCACACCCGGAAAGCGTTTCGTGATGCCCCGCAGGTGCAGGGCCGGAGGGGGGGCGGCGCTCATGCCATGTATCCTGACAGCACTTTCGCCCGGCGCACAGGCCCATGACGACCGGGGGCGACCTCCGGCGTGAAGCCCCCCCGAAGGTTCCCTGACCGGACCGTCACACGGACGGCCGATACTGGGGCCATGACGTCCGGCACCACCCCGGCCGGCCAGGCCAGCACGGCCCTGGTTACGGCCCGTTTTCTCAGGATGCTCAGCATCGTGCTGGAGCAGCTCGACGCCGTGCGCGACGCCGATGTGCGGGCCGAGTATGCCGGCCTCACCGCACGGGCCCGCGTGCTGGAACGGGAGACGGACGCCCTGGAGCGCGAGATCGAGGACACCTGCCTGCACGCCTTCGCCGCCGGCCTGAGTGAACCGGAACTCGCCTTCCACCTGATGGTCTTCCGGTCGCTGACCAACCTGGAACGTGTCGGTGACTACGCCTTCACCGTGGCCCGCGACCTGGAGACCTTCGCGCCGCGTGTGCGCTCAGCCACGTTGCAGGACGCGCTGCCCATCGTGCGGCTGCTGTCACAGATGGTCGAGCGGCTGTCGTATGCGTTTGCCGAGCGCGACGTGGCGGCGGCCCGTGAGGTCATGCACCTGGATTTCGAGCAGGTCGACGCCCTGTACGAGCAGATGCAGCGGGCCAGCCTGACCCGCCTGCTGGAGCGCCCCGAGGACACCGAGGTCGCCCTGATCGCCGGCCGCATGGCCCGCAATCTCGAGCGGCTGGGCGACCACCTCGTGAACGTCGCGGAGCGGCTGGAGACCCTGGTGGTGCGGCCCACGCTGCCGCTGCACTGAACCGGCCGGGGCGAGACCCGCGCCGCGGAGCCGTCCTGCCGGAAACGTCCGTGTAGCGGCCCGGCGCTAGACTGCCGGGCATGACCCTCACCGACCTGCCCCGCTGGCGGACGACCGACCTGTACAGCGGTCTGGATGACCCGGCGCTCGCGGCCGATCTGAAAGCGCTTTCCTCCGACGTCGAGGCCCTCGGCACGCTCCTGGACACGCTCGAGATCCGCAAGGACGGGGCCGCAGTCACGCCGGATCGTCTGGACGCGGCCCTGAACGCCATGAATGGCGTGTACAGCCGTGGGGCCACCATCCGGGCGTACCTCTCCGCCTTCGTCTCGACCGACAGCCGCAACGCGCCGGCCCAGGGCCTGATGTCCGCCCTGACCACCACCACGCTGCCGCTCGGCCCGCTGCGCTCGCGCGTGACGGCGTGGATCGGGGCGCTGGACGGTGACGCGCTGGACGCCCTGGCCGGGGCCTCGGACACGGCGCGGGAGCACGCGCACCTGCTGCGCCGCTCGGCCGACTATGCCCGCCACCAGATGACGCCAGACGAGGAGGATCTCGCGGCCCGGCTGCGGCCCTGTGGGGCCGGCGGCTGGGCGAAACTGCACGGCAACGTCAGTTCTGTGCTCACCGGGACGTTCCGTGGACAGACGCTGCCGGTGACGGCCCTGCGTGCCCTGGCGACCGACCCGGACGGAACGGTGCGCCAGGACGCCTTCGAGGCCGAGATCGCGGCGTGGAAGGGAACCGAGGTCGTCATGGCCGCGTGCCTGAATGGGGTCAAGGGCGAGGAGGGCACCCTGGCCGCGCGGCGCGGCTTCACCGATCCGGTCGGGCCGAGCCTGCTCAGCCACGGCATCGATGCCCAGACGCTGGCCGCCATGCAGGGGGCGGTCGTGCGCTCGCTGCCGGACTTCCGGCGCTACTTTGCCGCCAAGGCCCGCGTCCTGGGCAAGCCAGCCCTGGACTGGTGGGATCTGTTCGCTCCGGTGGGCCGCAGCGACACGCACTGGGCCTACGACGCCGGCACCCGCTTCGTCGAGGAGCAGTTCCGCGCGTACAGCGTGACCCTGGGCGACTTCGCGGCCCGCGCCTTCCGGGAGGGCTGGATCGACGCCGGCCCCCGCGACGGCAAGCGCAGCGGCGCATTCTGTATGCGCTGGGACGGTGACCGCAGCCGCATCCTGATGAACCACGACCCCAGCCTGGACTCGGTGAGTACCCTGGCACACGAACTGGGGCACGCGTACCACAACGTGCAGCTGGCCCACCTGCCCCCCCTGCAGCGCGAGACCCCCATGACCCTGGCCGAAACGGCCAGCATCTTCTGCGAGACCATCATCCAGAACGCCGCGTTGGAGCGCGCCAGCGGCGAGGAGCGCCTGTACGCGCTGGAGACGCAGCTGCTCGGGCACGCGCAGGTCGTCGTGGACATCCACAGCCGCTTCCTGTTCGAGCGGGCCGTGTACGAGAAGCGGGCCGAACGTGACCTGAACCCGCAGGAGTTCGTGGAACTCATGACCTGGGCACAGCGCGAGACCTACGGCGACGCGGTCGGCACCCTGCACCCGTACATGTGGGCGGTCAAGGGCCACTACTACGGCCTGCCGTTCTACAACTATCCGTACACCTTCGGCCTGCTGTTCGGTCTGGGCCTGTATGCCCAGTACCACGCGGCGCGCCAGCAGGGCGAGGCCGCCGTGCGGGACTTCCAGCGCCGCTACGACGACCTGCTGTCCAGCACCGGTCAGGCGACCCCCCTGGAACTCGCCGCCACCTTCGGTATCGACCTGCACGCCCCGGACTTCTGGGAGGGCAGCCTGGACGTGATCCGGCGCCAGATCGCGGCGTACGAGGCGCTGACGGCGTAGACAGCAGACAGCAGAGGACGCCTGTGATCGTCACCCTCTGCTCTCTGCCCTCTGCGGGCGCGTCGGCGCCCTATCGCACCTTGAGATCCTGATCCAGCCACGTCAGGACGCGCTCGCGGCCAAACGGCCAGACCTGCACGGTGGCGGCCTGGGCGGCCTCCTGTACGAATTCCGGCAGGGGGCCACGGTTCTTCGGGGTGACGTTCCAGGTGGGGGCGTCGTGGGGCAGGCCCGCCAGTTCGCGTGCCCGCTGGAGGCCCAGCCGGAGGTCGCCCAGTTCGTCCACCAGACCGCGTTCCAGGGCGTCCGCGCCGCTCCAGATGCGGCCCCGGCCCAGTTCGTTCACACGCTCCTGCGTGAGCCCCCGGCCTTCCGCCACGCGGGAGGTGAAGCGGTCGTAGACCTCCTCGATCCCGCGCTCGACGTGATTGCGCTCCTCGTCGGTGTACTTCCGGCTGGCCGAGTACAGCAGGGCGCTGCTGCGGCCGACCCGCTCGGGGTTCAGGCCGTGGCGGCGGTTGAATTCGGTCAGCACCGGCTTGCCCGTGACCACGCCGATGCTGCCGGTCAGGGTGTACGGGCTGGCCACGATGTGCTTCGCGTGCGTGGCGACGTAGTATCCGCCGCTGGCGGCGTACTCGCCCATCACGACGACCACGGGTTTACTGCTGCGCTGCACCTCGCGCCACATCAGGTCGCTCGCCAGGGCACTGCCCCCGCCGGAGTTCACATACAGCACGATCGCCTTCGTGGCCTTGTCGTCCACGGCCCGCTTCAGGGCGGCGACCACGGTATCTGACCCGGCCTGCGGGCCGCCCAGCAGTGGCAGGGGCAGCGGGTTGGTGCGGCTCTTACCGGTCACGATGGTACCGATCACAGGTACGACCGCCACCCGCCCGGCTTTAGGGTTGCTGGGCCTCGCGGGCACCAGCCAGTCCACGATCGCCATCATGGGCTGCGTGGCCGGGCCAACCAGTTCGTCCTCGTAGGCCACGCGGGTGATCAGGCCGGCGTCCAGCGCCCCCTGGGCACTGGTGATGGTGCCCGACAGCCACCCGGCTGCCACGCTGGCCTCCACGCCTCGCGCCTGCGCCATGTCCTGCACCCACGCGCCCTCCAGCCCGTCCAGATAGGCCTGGAGCTGCTCGCGATTGGCGTCGTCCATGTGCTCCTGCGAGAAGCGCGTCAGGGCCGCCTTGTACTCACGGATACGCAGATTCTCGAACTCGATGCCGCGCTTCTTCAGGAATTCGCCCAGGAAGGTGGGCTCGACCGCGAAGCCGCCCAGCATCACGTCGGCCGACTCGGGCGCAGCAATTTCTTTCGCGCCACTGGCCGCGATCATGCTGGTCATGGTCAGCTGCGGCACGAAGGCCACCACGCGCTTCGTCTCGTTCAGGGAGGCCAGCAGATTGCGGATGGCGTGCGCGGTCGCGGGGGACGCCGTGAACTCGCTGATCTTCACCAGGACACCATGCAGCCAGTCCGCCCCGCGCAGCTTCTCGATGCGGGCCTCCAGCGCCTCCAGCGTGTCGGTGCGGTTCAGGAGCGCCTGGAGGGGGGTGGACGGCTGCCGTTCGGGGTACGCGCCAGTCACGTCCAGCACCACCCAGGTCGGCCGCGTCACGCCATTCGGGAGGCCTCCAGAGGACTTGATCAGGTCAGGCAGGGAAAAGAGGGGCATATGCGTACGGTACGCGCCGTGCCTCCGCCGGGTTCCGACGGCATCACGTTTCGTGGTTCATGGAGTCCGCCACGTGGGGACGAGACCGCCGTCCCTGCGCTCCACGGACACGGTGATACACACGGGCCGATCTGAAGTCACGACGGACGACCGGGGAGCCGCAGAGACTGTCGCGGCTCCCCGGTCGTCGTGGCTGGGATCAGTTCAGGGTCTTGATGTAGGCGTGCAGGTTGGTCACGTCGCTGTCGCTGATCTGCTCGGCCGTGAAGCGCGGCATGGCGGTGCTCAGCTGGCGCTCCGGGGTCTTGCCCTCGCGCAGGGTGGTGAGGAGCTGCGCATCCGTCCAGGCCTTCGGGCCGTCCGCCGTGACCAGACTCGGGCCGACGACGCCCTTGCCGTCCGCGCCGTGGCACCCGGAGCAGTTGGAGGCGTAGATCGTCTCGCCGGCCTTGACGTCTCCGGCGGTCGAGGCCGCTGCCGCCTGCTCGACGGGTTCCTGACCGGTCTCGCCGGCCGTCGCGCCGCCGCCGGGGGGGGTGGTCTCGCTGGTCGCGGGCACGCCGCCGTCCGCGCCGTCGGCACCGCCCGCAGCGGCCACCGCCCCGTTCTCGCCGGTCTGGGTGCCGCCCTCGTTCTGGGCGGCCACGTCGCCGGTCGTGGCCTGGTCATCCGCCGGCCCGGTCACCGCGCTGTTGGGGCTGGGCGCCGACTCGGACGCGGACTGCGAGGCCTCGGCCGCCGGCTCCTCGTGCTCGGCTGTAGCGATCCGGTACCCGGCAATCGAGCCGCCCAGGGTCAGGGCCAGCAGCAGCGTCATGGTGACGGCGAACGTATTCTTCATGATCGCGAGCCTACCATACGGTCAGGGGGCAAATGACCGCCCTGCACGCAGTTCTGTGAGTCCTCACGGCGCTACACTTCACGCATGGATCGGCCCCCCAGACTGGCCTCGCTGGTCGCCAGCAACTCCGACATCCTGGCCGCCCTGGGTGCCGCCGGGTGGGTCGTGGCCGCCGACGACCACAGTGACGCCTCCGGCCTGGAGTCGGCCGTGCGCGTGGGTCTGGATCTGGACATCGACATCCCGGCCCTGGTCGCCACCCGCCCGGATCTGGTGCTCGCCAGCCTGAGCGTGCCCGGTCAGGAGCGCGTGGTGCAGGGCGTGCGTGACGCCGGGCTGAACGTGCTGGTGCTCGATCCGGTCAGTGTGGAGGACACCCTGGCGGATATCCGCATCATCGGGGACGCCATCGGGCTGTCCACGCGGGCCGAGGCCGTCGCGGCGTCGCTCGACGCCGAACTGGACACCCTGCGCCTGACCTTCCCCAAGCCGCCCCGTGTGCTGGTCGAGTGGTGGCCCCGCCCGATCATCGCGGCGACCCGCGAGTCGTGGGTGACGGAGCTGCTGGAGCGGCTGGGAGCCGTGAACGCGCTGGGGGATCGGCCCGGCCGCAGTTCGCCCGTCACGCTGGACGAGGTGCGGGCGGCGCGGACCGACCTGATCGTGTGCTCGTGGTGCGGCGCGAAGCGGCTGCGCCCGGAACTGATCGAGGCCCGTGGCCTGGGCGTGCCGGTCGTCGCCATCCACGAGAGCGGCCTGGGTCGCCCCGGCCCCCGCCTGATCGAGGGCGCACGGCAACTCCACACCGCGCTGTCCGCCCTGCCAGTCGGCGCCCTGTAGCCGGCTCAGCCGGAACGATCGGGCTGCGGCCACCCCAGGATCGCCCGCAGGCCGGTCAGGCAGTCCGACCGGTACGCCGCGAGTTCCGGGTGCGGGTCTGCCAGGAAGCGCACGCTCAGGCCCTCGACGAGGGCCCGCAGCTGCCGTGCCCGCGCGGGGGCGCCGGTCTCGCCCGACAGGCGGGCCAGTTCCAGATCCAGGGCCAGCGTCTCCCGCAGGAAGTCGCGCTGCACGGCCATCAGGGCGTCGTCGCGCGTGGCGGCGGCCAGGAAGTCCAGGGAGACCGTGTAGAAGCGCCGGGTGTTCTCCACGCCGTAGAACTGGTTCTCGACGTAGGCCCGCAGCTTGTCCTCGGGGGTCGCCGCCTGCCGCAGGGCCCGCCGGGTCGCCACGCCGATCGTCCGCGTGAAGCGCCGCACCACCGCCGACAGCAGTCCGGCGCGGCTGCCGAAGTGGTACACCAGCGTGCCCCGGCTCACGCCCGCGTGCGCGGCGATGTCGGCCAGGGTCACGCCGGCGTAGCCCTGCTCGTAGATGGCGAGGTACGCCGCCTTCTCCAGCGCCGTGCGCCGCGCACGGTCCTGGATGGGGTTGACCTTGCGCGCCATATCCGCCCAGCATCCCGGCTGCGGCGGGGGGCGTCAAGCGTGGGTTCCCCGATACACTGCCGGTATGGAACTCCTGAGCGTCTGTGTGGGCCAGCCGCGTGTGGTGAAGAGCAAGTCCGGCTGGAGCGGCATCCACAAGCAGCCCGTGAGCGGCCCCGTCCAGGTGGGCCGTCTCGGCCTAAGCGGCGACCACATCCTGGACACCGCGCACCACGGGGGCACGGAGCAGGCCGTGTACCTCTACACCGCGCCGGACTACGCGGCGTGGGAGGGCGTGCTGGGCCGGACACTGGCCCCCGGCACCTTCGGGGAAAACCTGCTCGTCTCGGAACTGGAGTCCGCACCCATGCGGCTGGGGCAGCGCCTGCGCATCGGGGACGTGGTGTTGGAGGTGGCCTCGGCCCGCGTGCCGTGCGTGACCCTGGCCGAGCGCATGGGCGACCCGGACTTCGTGAAACAATTCCGCGAGATGAGGCGGCCCGGCGTGTACGCCCGGGTACTGCGCGAGGGGCACGTGCAGGCGGGCGACCCCGTGGAGCTGCTGGACGTGGCCCCCGGCGAGAGCGGCACGATTCTGGACAATTTCGAGGCTTGGTTTGGCGGGAGCCCGGCAGCGGCTCCGGTCACCCCCGGCTGAGCACCGCCACCACCACTGTCACGGTCAGGGCGGCCAGGCCCATGCCAATCGAGCTGGCCGCGCCGGTCAGCTCACCTTCCTCGCGGGCCCGCGCCGTGCCGATGCCGTGCGACACGGCCCCCAGGGCGATCCCACGGGCCAGCGGGTGCCGCACGCCCAGCGCCGACAGCACGGGCGGCAGGATCAGTGCCCCGAGCAGTCCCGACAGCACCGCCAGGGTGGCGGCCAGGGCCGGGGGTGCCCCGGTCAGGCCCGCGAGCTGCAGGGCCACCGGGCTCGTCGCCGGGGCGGTCAGCAGCGAGCGCTGGGCGTCGTCACTGAGGTTCAGGGCGTGGGCCAGGCCCGCGTCGACCGCCACGCCGGCCAGGGTGCCGGCCAGCCCGCCGATCACCAGCGCCCGCCACTGCCGGGCCAGCAGTGACCGCAGGCGGTACAGCGGCACGGCCAGGGCCACCACCGCCGGGCCGAGGACATTCTGGAGCGGGGTCACGTCCCGCAGGTAGGTGTCGTAGGGGATCCGCAGGGCCAGCAGCACCGCCGCGACGGCCAGCGTGGCGATCAGGGTCGGGTTGGCGACGGGTGAGCGGAGCCGGGCCTGGGCGACCACACCCAGCGCGAAGGCCAGCAGCGTGACGGCGATCCATGTCACGGCTCTGCCTGCACCAGCCGCGACGCCAGCACCCCCGCCAGCCCGGCCCCCACCAGCAGGCCCGCCGCCATGACCAGCAGCCACCAGCCCCACGCCGCTCCCGCCGACAGGTAGCCGATAACACCGACTGTGGCGGGCACGAACAGCAGGCCCAGGATGCCCAGCAGGCCGTCGGCGGCGTCCGCGATCCAGTGCAGCCGGATGACCCGTGTACCCAGCGCGGCCCACAGCAGCGCCATGCCCGTCACGGAGCCCGGCAGCGGCAGGTGCAGCGCCGTGACCAGACCCTGCCCCAGCGCTGCGAAGGCGGTCAGGATCCCCAGGCCCAGCACGAACCGGGCGGGTGCGGGCAGCCGGGCGGTGACGGACTCCGCGCCCAGCCCGGTCACGGCACCGTCACTCACGGCGCGGCAGTCAGGTCAGCCAGCATGCCGCGCACGACCTGCTTGGCGTGGCGGGCCACGCGGGGCATGAACTCGCGGTAGTCCACGTCCGCGCCGGTGTCGGCGGTGTCGCTCACCGAACGGATCACCACGAAGGGCACGCCGGCCTTGGCGCAGACCTGGGCCACCGCCGCGCCCTCCATCTCGGCGCACGCCGCGCCGAAGGTCTCGCGCAGGCGGGTCACGCCCGGCACCGACGCGATGAACTGGTCGCCACTCGCCACGCGGCCCTCGACGACCTGCACGCCCTCCACGGCCTGCGCCGCCCGCACTGCTGCGGCCCGCAGCTCCGGGTCGGCGGGCCACGCGGGGAGCTCACCGGGCACCGTGCCCACCTCGTAGCCCAGGGGGGTCACGTCCACGTCGTGCTGCACGAGATCTGTACTGACCACGATGTCGCCGACCCGCAGCTCCGGGTGCACGCCGCCGGCCACGCCCGTGAAGACCACGCGGCTCGCGCCGTGCACCAGCAGGTACGTGGTCGTCATGGCCGCGTTCACCTTGCCGATCCCGCCGCGCGTGAGCAGCACCGGCACGCCGTCCAGCACGCCCCGGTGTACCGTCACGCCGGGCAGCGTGACGTCCTCGCGCTCCCGCAGATCCGCCAACAGCAGTTCGATCTCCTCGTCCATTGCGCCCATGATCGCCAACACCCCGCCAGTGTACGCGCGGTCTTGCAGGACGTTCACACGCCCGGCGTATGCTCGGACGCATGACGAGCCTTCCCCCGCAGGCTGCCGACACGCGCGACGCCCTGGACGTGACCGCGCTGCGCCACCCGGACTCGATCAAGTGGACGCTGTACGGCCCGGACGTCATCCCGCTGTGGGTGGCCGACATGGACTATCCGGTCGCACCGGCCATTCTGGAGGCGCTTCAGGAGCGGCTGACCCGTGGCCTGGGTTACCACCAGCTGCGCGGCGACCCCGACCTGCTCACGCTGCTGCGAGCGCATCTGGCCACGCAGGGGCTGGACGGCCTTCAGGACGATGGGATTGCCCTGCTGCCGGGTGTGGTGCCAGGGCTCTACGCGGCGGTGCACGCCCTGACGACCCCCGGCGAACCGGTCGTGACCATGACACCCATCTACCACCCGTTCCATCTGGCGATCACCGATCTGGGCCGCCGGGTCGCGGGCGTGCCCCTGCGCGAGGGCGAGGACGGGTACGAGGTGAACTGGGCCGCCCTGGACGCCGCCTCACGCGGGAGCCGCCTGCTCATGCTGTGCCATCCGCACAACCCCACTGGGCGGGTGTGGACGGCGGGGGAGCTGGAAAAGCTGCGCGACCTGGCCATCGCCCGCGACCTGTTCGTGGTCAGCGACGAGCTGCATGCGGACCTGCGCTTCACCGGCGAGGCCTTCGAGGCCTTCGCTGCCGACCCGCGCGTGCGCAGCCGCACCATCACCCTGACCGGGCCGTGCAAGGCGTACAACACCGCCGGCCTGGGCATCGGCGCGATGGTGGGCCACAACGCGGCCCTGGTCAAGCGCGTGCGTTCGGCCGCCGGCGGCCTGATGGGCCACGAGGGAGCCCTGAGCGTGACCATGTGGCGGGCGGCCCTTCAGGGGGCGGGGCCGTGGCTTCAGGACACCGTGGCGTACCTCCAGGGCAACCGCGATTTCCTGATGGCCTACCTGCGCGAGCATGCGCCGTGGATCCGGGCCTACACCCCCGAGGCCACCTACCTGGCATGGCTTGATCTGCGCGAGCACCCCCGTGCCGGCACCATCCAGCAGTTCCTGCTCGACGAGGCCCGGATCGCCGTCCACGATGGCCCGGTCTTCGCGCCTGATGCCCATAAGACCCAGTACCAGGGCTTCATCCGCGTGAACTTTGCCACCAGCCGCGCGATCCTGACCGAGGCGCTGGAGCGCATGACGGCCGCGCTGGACAAAGCTCGGTAGGGGATGGTCAGCCCGGCACCGAGTCCGCCACCAGCCCACGCAGCCGGGTGATCAGCGGGTGCAGGCGGTCGCGCCGGAGCTTCAGGGCAGCGCGGTTCACGATCAGGCGGGCGCTGGAGTGGAACAGCACGTCCAGTTCCTCCAGATTGTTCGCCCGCAGCGTGCCGCCGGTCTGTACGAGGTCGATCACGGCGTCGGCCAGGCCGGTCAGGGCCGCGAGTTCGATGTTGCCGTTCAGCTTCACGATCTCGGCCGGAACGCCCTGTGCGTTCAGATAGGCGCGCGCGGCCCGGGGGTATTTCGTGCCCACACGGTTGACCGGCCCGGCGGCACCCACTTCCCGGATCAGGGACAGGCGGCACGGAGCGAACCGCAGGTCGAGCGGCTCATACACGGTGCGGCCGGACTCGACCAGCACATCCTTGCCCACGATCCCGGCGTCCGCGACACCCAGATCGACGTACACCGGCACGTCCTGGTTCCTCAGCTCCAGCACGGTCACGCCGGGGAACTCGTGGCGCAGGGCGCGGGACTTCTCGGGTTTCGTCAGGGGCAGTCCAGCGCGCGACAGCAGGTCAATGGCGTCGTCGAGGATCCGGCCCTTCGGCAGGGCCAGGGTCAGGTGATCGGGGGCACGATCCGGCAGCGGGGTCATGCGCCCACCTCCTGCCACGTGTGGCCCGCGATCCAGCGCGTGATGCCGCGCTCGCGGCTGTAGGCGTCCAGGGCGGCGCGGTCGTCCGTCCACGCCAGCTCCGCGTGTAGGCCGGCGGCGCGGGCAGTCTGTGCGCCGGCCAGATCCAGCGCCAGCACCACCTCGGGTTCGGGGGGCAGGGCGGCGGCGGCCGCGCGGGCCAGACGCTCCAGGCCGATGGCAAAGCCGGCCCCAGGCAGGCCGCCCTCCAGCGCGTAGCGGCCGCCGCCCAGCACCGGCTGGTTCAGTCCCGGCGAATACGCCCGGAAGGTCACGCCGGTGTAGTAGTCGTAGCGGCGGCTCACGCCCAGATCGAACAGCAGCGGCCGGCCGAAGTGAACCGCGACCTCGCGCAGGTGCGTCACGGCCGCGCGGGCACGTGCGCCCTGGGCCAGGGCTGCCGCCTCGTCCAGCACCTCCGGACCGCCGTACAGCTCGGTCAGGGCATGCAGCGTGGCCGTGACCCCGGCCGATAGGCCGTCGCGCCGCGCCAGGACATCCACGTCCGCGCCGCTCTTGCGGTCGATGGCGTGGTGCAATTCTTCACGCGCGTGGCCGTGCAGCCCGGCGTCCTCCAGCACGGCGTCCACGAAGCCGGGAAAGCCCAGTTCCAGCCGGGCGTCCACGCCGACGTCACGCAGGGCGGCGTCGGCCAGGTGCAGCAGCTCGGCGTCAGCGTGGGCGCTCTCCACGCCGATGAGTTCCACGCCGGACTGGTTGAACTCGCGCAGCCGCCCCAGTTCGCTGGTCAGGGCCCGCAGCCACAGGCGGCCCGCGTACTGCAGCCGCAGCGGAAACGGCCCGGCCGGGAAGCGCGTGCGGGCCAGCCGGCCCACGGCGGTCGTGAACTCGCTGCGCAGCGCGAGCACCTGTCCGCCCGAGTCGATCAGCTTGAAGGCCAGCGCGTCCTGAGGATGCGCGGCGCTCGCGTACTCCAGGGCCGGCACCTCCACACCCCGGTACCCCCAGGCGCTGAAGGTCGCCGCCAGCCGGGCGCGCAGAGCCTCGCGCTGGGCCCACTCAGGCGGCAGGACGTCGCGGGTGCCTTCCGGGATACCGGGGGCGGAGGGGCGGGACGGGGGGCGGGCGGACGCACTCACGGGGGGCATTGTATGCGGCGTCTGGCACGTCCATGTGGGACGGGTCAGGTGACCGGGCCGGCGTGCCCGGTATACTCCGGGCCATGCGCCGCGCCCGCTCCCTCGTGACCGTCCTGAGTGCGGGGGCCGTGGCCGTCGGGCTGGCGTCCAGCCTGGGGAGCTGTGCCCGAACCACAGACACCTTCAAGCCGCGCATCACGATCAGCAATGCGGACGGTGCGGCCAGCCGGGCACGGTCGTTTGTCGTGGACGGCTACGTACTCGACGACACGGGGGTCACGCAGATCACGGTGGACGGCACGCCCATCCCGATCCTGCCCGGCAGCCGCAAGCTGGCCCGCTTCCAGTTCAAGACCCTGATCCAGGGCAGCACCGGCAAGTACACGATCACCGCGCAGGACGCCGCCGGAAACCGCAGCACCGTGATCCTGCCGGTGACGGTGGATGCCCAGCGCCCCGCCATCTCGGTCACGCGCTTCGAGCGGTCCGGCACCCTGATCCGCGTGACCGGCACGGCCCGCGACAACACCCGCGTCGTGCAGATGCTCGTGGACGGCAACCAGATCAACATCACCCCCGGCCGCGAGGTCGAGTTCTACGCCGAGACGACCGGCATCTGGGCCGATCTGGAGGCCGTGGACGCGGCCGGAAACCGCGTGACCCTGCGCGCCCGCTGAGCCGGCCGCGCCCCGCTCCTCCGGTTGGGTGACGTGCGCGGAACACCGGCCGCGCTACCGTGCGTCCATGGAGTCACTCATCCACACCATCCTCGCGTTCTCGTACATCGGGATCTTCCTGATCGTGTTCGCCGAGACCGGCCTGCTGCTGGGCTTCTTCCTGCCCGGCGACAGCCTGCTGATCACCGCCGGGCTGTTCGCGGCCAGCGGTGACCTGTCACTGGTGGGGGTGATGGCGGCGGTGGTGGCCGGCGGCATCCTGGGCTGCGTGGCCGGGTATTTCATCGGTCACCGGTTCGGGCCGGCGGTGTTCCGGAACCAGGAATCGCGGTTCTTCAAGCCCTCGTATGTCACCGAGGCCGAGAAGTTCTTCACGCACTACGGCTGGCAGTCGGTGGTGCTGGCCCGCTTCGTGCCGATCGTCCGGACGCTGGTGCCCACCCTGGCGGGCGTGAGCCGCATGCCGCTGGGGATCTTCACCGCGTACAACGTGCTCGGGGCGCTGCTGTGGGGCGTCTCGCTGCCGGCACTCGCCTATTTCTTCGGGAAGCTCATCCCGAACCTCGACCAGTACGTCCTGCTGATCGTGGCGGTGGTGCTGGTCGTGAGCGTCATTCCCGTGGTTCTCAAGGTCGTGCAGGCCCGCCGGGCGTGACGCCTGGGAGGGGCGCTACGGTCTGAGCGGCCGGGGCGGCCTACGCTGCGCGGGTGACTGCCCAGGTTGCTTCCCGCCCCACTCCGGACACGCTGCCCGCCCCGCCGCACCTGCCCGAGGTCGCCCGGCGGCTGCGCGAACGGTACCTGCCGGATCCGCCGGTGCCCACGCGCATGGCAGAGCCGCTGGACGGCCTGATCTCGACGATCCTTTCGCAGCAGAACACTGCGCCGATCACCCGGCGGCAGTTCGCGGCGCTCAAGACGGTCTATCCCCGCTGGGAAGCGGCCCTGGCCGACGGCCCGGACGGCATCGAGACGGTGCTGAAGGAGGCGGGCGGCGGCCTGTCCAGGATCAAGGCCGGCTACATCCACGCGGCGCTGGCGCATCTGGACGAGACGCGCGGTGAGCTGAGCCTGCGCGACCTGCGGGATCTCCCGGACGACGCGGTGCGTGCCCTGCTGGAGGACATGCCCGGCGTGGGCATGAAGACCGCGAGCTGTGTCCTCTTATTTGACCTCGCCCGGCCCGCCATGCCGGTGGACACGCACATCTGGCGCCTCGCGGGGCGGCTGGGGCTCACGCCGGAGCCGTGGAACGCCGTCAAGGTCGAGCGCTGGTTCGACCGGGTGTTGCCGCGCGAATGGGCCGACCGGTACACCTTCCACGTGTCGGCCATCCGGCACGGGCGTGAGACCTGCCGGGCGCGGCATCCGCGCTGCGACACGTGCGTGCTCCTCGACCTGTGCCCGGCGGCGGCGCTGCTCGCCCCGGCCACCGCCGGCCGGCCCGCTATGCTCCAGCCATGACGTCATCGCCCCGAACCCGTGACCTGGAGGTCGCCACCCGCCTCGCCCTGGAGGCCGGCGAGCTGCTGCGTGCCCACCTGCGTGCCGGCCTGACCGTCGAGCACAAGACCTCCATCGACGATCCTGTCACGGCGGCCGACCGAGAGGCGTCGCACCTGATCACCGCTGGGCTGGCCGCCGCCTTCCCCGACGACGGCCTCCTGAGCGAGGAGGAGGCCGACAGCGACCGCCGGCTGGTCCGGGAGCGGGTGTGGATCGTCGATCCCATCGACGGTACGAAGGAATACGCATCCGGCAGCGACGACTACTGCGTGAGCATCGGCCTGGCGGTGGCCGGGGAGCCGGTGCTGGGCGTGGTGTACGCGCCGGCCACGGATGAACTCTTCGCGGGGACAGTGGGTGGCGATGTGAGCTACCGGGGGCCACGGGCCGCCGGCACCGGCTCCGCACCGTGGCGCGTCGCCGTGTCCGACACCGAGCACGGGCGGGAACTGCACCGCGTGGGCCTGCCGGGCCTGCATCCCAGCGGCAGCATCGCCCTCAAACTGGCCCGGATCGCGGCCGGGCACGCCGACGCGACCTTCACGATGTCGCCGCGCAGCGAGTGGGACATCGCCGCCGGGCACGCGCTGGTACGGGCCGCCGGAGGCGACCTGCGCCGCCGCGACGGCCAGCCGATCACGTACAACCGGCCCTCGCCGCACGTCGAGCAGGGCATCATCGGCGGCACCCCGGCGGCGCTGGAGTGGCTGGAGGGCCAGTTGCGGGACTTCGGCCTGCCGACCGCGCACCTGGGCCTGCGCCCGGACGCGCCCGCCTGGACGACCCTGGACGCGGCGGATCAGGCGGCCCTGAGCGGCCACCCCGGCGTCTTCATCCGCCACGCCGGGGGGCGGGTGCTGGCCCTGCTGGTCGTCGATCCTGCCACGCGCACCGTCGAGCGGGCCCACGGGGACGCCTTCCATCTGGAGCGCCTGACGCGGGATGTCACGCGGGCCCTCGGTGCCCTCACGCCGGCCGGGCGCTAGGCTGAGCGGCATGCCCGAGCACGCGTCCACACCTCCGCCGGTCGGTGAATCGGGGGACGGAGCGCGCGTGACCCTCAAGCCGCTGCTGGAGTTCACGTCGGCCGAGTGGCGGACCCTGCACGGCTTCTTCCGCAACCGTGAGCTGGCCGACTGGAACGACGCCAAGCCGATCCACCTGCCCGAGTGGCTGTTCCGCCGCATCATGCAGGATGAGGAGCGCGGCGGCGAGCGCGCCGGCTTCGGCATCCTGGACGCGCGCGGTGTCCTGATCGGCAGCGCGGAGCTGTACGACCTGCGGCCCCCGCCTCCGCTGGCGGCCACCACCGGCACGCTGGGGATCATGATCGGGTACCCGGAGCTGTGGGGCCACGGGTACGGGCGCGGCGGCGTGAATGCCCTGCTGCGCTGGGCCTTCGAGATCCGTGACCCACCGCTGCACCGGATCCGGCTGACCACCTTCGGGCACAACCGCCGCGCCCAGCGGGCCTTCGCGGCGTGTGGCTTCCACGAGACCGGCCGAACCGAACGCCCCGGACGGGTGGATGTCCACATGGAACTCAGCCGCAGCGAGTGGCGTTCCCTTAACGCGCCTCCGGCACAATAGCCGTCATGCGTGTACTGCTCCCGGATCTCCCTGAATTCCGAGCCCTCAGGACCACCTCCGAGCGCAGTGTGCCGGGCTGCGACCTGGCGTACTACGTTGACGGGCACGTGCCGGACGGCGAGGCCACGGGGGTCGTGCTGTGGTTTGCCTCAGCGGAGACCCGTGATCGCCTGCTCGCCACGCCGGGCCTGAAGTGGGTGCTGACCCTGACTGCCGGAATCGACCACATCCGGAATCTGATCCCGCCGGGGGTGCAGCTCTACAACGCCAACCGGCTGCACGAGCGGGCCGTGGCGGTGCACGCGCTGGCCGGAATGCTCACGGCCGCACGCGGCTTCCACCGCTTCCGGGATGCGCAGGCCCGCCGCGAGTGGGCCTCACCGAAGACCATCAGCGAGTCCGGGCTGGTCAGCCTCGACCGTGCCCGCGTGGTGCTGTGGGGCTTCGGGCACATCGGCCGGAATCTGGAAGACCTGCTGCGTCCATTCGACGTGTTCCTGAACGGCATTTCCTCGGCGACCACCGACAGCGAGCGCGACGAGTTCCTGGAGACCGCCGACTTCGTCGTGCTGCTGCTGCCCAGCACGCCCGACACGGTCGGTATCGTGAATGCCGACATCCTGGGCCGGATCAGGCGCGGCGCGTGGCTGGTCAACGTCGGGCGCGGCAATCTGATCGTCCGGGATGACCTGATCGCCGCCCTCCACAGCGGACAGCTGTCGGGGGCCGTACTGGACGTGACCGATCCCGAGCCGCTGCCGCAGGACGATCCCCTGTGGGCCGAGGAGAACGTGGTCATCACTCCGCACATCGCCAGCACCACGACCGATCTGGTGTACCGGGGGGCCAGCCTGACCCGCGACTTCCTGATCGACTTCCAGCAGGGCCGTGAGCCGGAGGGTCTCGTCGAATCCTGGCGCAAGTACTGAGCGTCAGGGCCTCATGGTCAGCGCAGCTCGGGCAACGCCCGCGTGTGGTCGTCGATCAGGCCGCCGCCCAGCAGCCGAGGGCCGGCGTACAGCACGGCGCTCTGGCCGGGGGCCACGGCGAACTGCGGCTCCGCGAACGACAACTCGAAGGAATCTGAGTCGGCACGGATCACGCGGGCCTTCACGGGTGTCGAGCGGTAGCGTACCTGCACCTCCAGTTCGGCCGGCAGGTCGGCCAGATCGAGCAGGTAGTTCGCCGCGCTCGCCCGCAGGCCCGTCCACAGGCAGTCGGCATGGTCGCCCACCCACACGGTATTCGTGTCGGGATCGAGGTGAACCACATAGCGAACCACATGCGACTGATACAGGTCCAGGCCCTTCTTCTGGCCCAGCGTGTAGAACTGCGTGCCCAGGTGGTCGCCCACCCGCTCCCCGCTGCTGATCTCGCGGATCGCGCCGCTCGCCTGCGGCACGTACTCGGCCACGAAGTCCTGCACCTTGCCCGGCACGAAGCAGATGTTCTGGCTCTCGGGCTTGCGGGCGGTCAGCAGGCCGCGTTCCTCGGCAATCTCGCGCACGCGGGGCTTCTCCAGCTCTCCGACCGGGAACAGGATGTAGGGCAGCGCGTCACGCGGCGTGCCCCACAGGAAATAGGTCTGATCCTTGCGGGGATCGTCGCCCCGCCAGAATTCGACCTCGCCTGCCGCGTTCTCGACGCGCTTGACGTAATGCCCGGTCGCCACGTAGCGGCAGCCGAGCATCCGGGCCTTCTTGACCAGTTCGTCGAACTTCACCTTGGTGTTGCAGTTCACGCAGGGGTTAGGCGTGCGCCCCCTGCGGTACTCGTCCAGAAACGGCCCGACGATGTGGCGCTGGAACTGTTCGCGGTAGTCCAGCAGGTAGAACGGCACGCCTACCTGTTCGGCCACGCGCCGCGCCTCGTAGGCCGCGTCGGGCGAGCAGCACGTGTCGAAGGTGTCCACCCGCTTGTCGTCGGGCCAGAAGCGCATCATCGCGCCGATCACCTCGTAGCCCTGTTCCTTGAGCAGCGACGCGGTGACCGAACTGTCCACACCCCCGGACATCGCGCACAGCACCCGCTGCCCCGTGCCGGCGGCAGGGGAGACGGTGGAGGTGGTCGCGGCAGACGGAGCGCTCATACAGCCGCGCAGCTTAACAGGTTCGGTGTGGTGGCCGGCGTGAGCAGGAGGGCAATTCGGGGACGCGGCCGGGCAGCGAGCGAACCCCTCGGTTTCACAGCTCTGCGAGTCCGCCCACTCGGGTCGTCTTTCCGCAAGTGGAAGCAAGAATTACTCAGCTCCATTGAAACGCTAGATGTGCAGTGCGATGGAGCGCGGCTGGAACGCATCTTTTAGTCCCTCCCCCTTACCACGCTCGATGTGCAATAGAAATTGCGCTGTGCTGGTCGCGATGTTTGCCCCCTCCCTCCTTGTGGGGGAGGGTTGGGGAGGGGGGTGTCGGGCACGGCTTGCCCGTGTGCTGGACGCCATCCCTCTGTTCTGCCTTGACACGGCGGATTCTTTTGGTACATCAAGTGTCCCCAGGGAACGGGCTCCATAAACCTCCAAACCAGATACAGCCACCTCTAGCGTCTCCACCCCCTCCCACCTCCCCGGCCAGACTGGACGAGGCCACCCCGCCCCGCCGGATCCGCGCCGCCCGGTACACTCGCTGCGTGAGCATTCCCCGTGACGCCCTGCAAGCCGCTGCCGACGCCCACGGCACGCCCCTGTACGTCTACGACGCCGCCGAACTGGACGCGGCGCTGGCCCGGGTGCGGGACGCTTTTGGGGACGCCCGCGTGTACTACGCGATGAAGGCCAATCCGAACCTGACGCTGCTGCGCCGCCTGCACGCGGCGGGCGTGGGCTTCGAGTGTGTCAGTGCCGGCGAACTGGCCCGGGCCGAGCACATCGGCGCGGCGGGGGCGAACATTCTCGTGAACGGCCCTGCGAAATCCGAGGCGGAATACGCGGCCGGTGCCCGGCTGGGCGCGACCTTCATCGTCGACCGTGCCGAGGAGGTCTCGCTGCTGCCGCCGGCGTCCCGGGCGCTGGTGCGCGTGAATCCGGCGCTGGCGGTCAGTACGCATGACCACCTCGCCACGGGCGCGGCCGGGAGCAAGTTCGGCGTCACGCTGGAACAGGCCCCACGGGTGCTGGATGCCCTGCGGGCAGCCGGTCACGACGCGCTGGGCCTGCACGTCCACATCGGCAGCGCGATCCGTGACGCGGGAGATTTTACGGCCGCGTTTGGCCGTCTGACAGACCTGCGTGAACGAACTGGCCCGCTGACGGTGCTCGATGCGGGCGGCGGTTGGGGCCTGGACGCCGACCTGCATGGCATTGCCCGCGAGGCCCGGCACGCGGCGCAGGCGTTCGGGGCCGAGCTGTGGGTGGAACCCGGCCGTTACCTCGTGGCGCGGGCCGGGCAGCTCCTGACACGGGTGGTCGGCACCAAGCACACCGGGCGGAACTTCGTGCTGGTCGATGCCGGCATGACCGAGCTGCTGCGGCCCATGCTGTACGGAGCGGTGCATCCCGTGGCCCCGCTGTGGAGTGCCCCGGATCAGCAGGCCTGGGACATCGCCGGCCCCGCGTGCGAGAGCGGCGACGTGCTGGCGCGGGACGTGCCGCTGCCCACCCCGGAGCGCGGGCACCTGCTGGCATTCGCCGAGGCCGGGGCCTATGGCGCCGCCATGAGCAGCACGTACCTGACCCGCTCCCGCCCCGCCGAGGTGCTGTGCGAGGGTGATCAGTGGACGCTGGTTCGCCGCCGCGAGACGCCCCAGGACGTGTGGGCCGCCGAGGAGTGAGGCCAGTCCGCAGTCCCAGCCCTCAGAACGAGCTGCCGCCCCCGACACGCACGCCCTCGTAGTACGCATACGCGGCCGTGTAGCACGCGGGCCGGGCGTACCAGCTCTTGGCGGCGCAGATACCCTTCATGTTCGCGTAGAAGGCGTCGTCGCTGCTCAGGCGGTTGGCGTCGGTGCGCTGGTAGACCTTCAGGTTGCGGTACGCGAAGTCGTGGCCGTTGCACGCGGGCCGGAAGTCCTCGCGGTAGCCCAGGCCCAGGCCGTCGGGGGCGCTGCACCCGTCGCGCGACCAGTCCAGCCCCGGATACGGCAGGCTGCCCGAGGTCGCGTAGGCCCCGTACTGCGTGTTGTAGTTGCTGACGGTGCCCCAGCCCGTGCGCTTGATGTACGCCAGCCGTTCGCTGGCGAGATCCAGGCCGCCGATCTGTGGTGCCGCCGGACGGTGGAGCACGGTCGCCCGTTCGCCGTAAGCCTCCTGAAGCGCGGCGAGCAGGCCGGGGTCGCCGGCATAGCGGCGCAGGATCGCCTGGCTGCCGGCGTCCTGCAGTTCCGGCCGGGCGGCGTACGACGAGGTAGAGGTGGCCTGGGCGACCTCCGGGGTGCTCTGTGAGCAGGCAGCCAGAAGGACGACGGTACACAGCGCGGTGAGGGGCACGTGGCGCATTCGGGGCAGCTCCTTTCCGGAACGGGGGGGCGGTGGGTTGTCGGTCACCCCGAGTGTAAAGGTGCGGGTCAGGGCCGTGCCAGCACCCCCCCATATCATGGCGGGCGTGAGTGTTCCGCCCGCATCCCAGCCGCAGTCCCAGCCCGTGCCCGACACGACCCGCGCCCGGATTCAGCATGAGGCCGCGCGGCTGTTCGTCCAGGGCGGCTACCACGGGGTGAGCATGCGCGAGGTGGCCCAGGCGGTCGGGGTGACCAAACCGGCGCTGTATCACCATTTCGCCGACAAGGAGGCGCTGTTCCTGTCGCTGCTCGACGGCGCGGTGGGGGGGCTGGCACGGTTGGTGGCCGCCGCGTCCGCGCAGCACGACCTGCGCACCCAGCTGCACACCCTGATCGACGGTCTGATCGCCAGCGCCCCCGAGCAGCGTGTGGGCCTGCAACTGGCCGGGGAGCTGCGCCACATCGATGCCGCGCGCCGCGCCGCCTTCGAGGTGGCGTATCGCCGCGTGTGGATGGGTGGCCTGACCGAGCTGTTCGAGTACGCGGCCGCGCGCGGGGAGCTGCGCGTGGATCTGCCGCCCGCCACCCTGACGCGGGCCTTCCTGGCGCTGCTGTATCCACTCGTGACCGGGACGCCGCCGGCCGATCCGCCGGGCACCGCCCGCGCCCTGCTGGCGGTGTATCTGGACGGGGCCACCCCCCACTGACCCCCGTCCATGAAGGGCCTTCATGTGCCTGACATGAACGGTGTAGACTTTCTCCACGAACATGGCTGGCGACGCGCCGCACGGGCGCGGTGACGGGAATTCTCCCTCTTCGGTGTCCTGGACGTGCGTGGCAGCGTCCCCTTCCCCCAACTGTGGAGTTACACAATGGAATCACTGTTCGCCTGGGTGACCCAGCCGGAGGCTTGGCTGGCCTTCGCCACACTGCTGATGCTCGAGATCGTGCTCGGGATCGACAACGTCATCTTCATCTCGATCCTGGCTGGGAAGCTCCCGCCGGAGCAGCAGCAGCGGGCCCGAACCGTCGGTCTGATGGCGGCGCTGCTCATGCGCCTGGGACTGCTGTTCTCGATCACATGGGTCTACAGTCTCAAGACGGATCTGTTCGCCATCGGGGGCATGGGCTTCTCGGGGCGCGACCTGATCCTCATCGGAGGTGGCCTGTTCCTGCTCTACAAAGCCGTGGTCGAGATGCACGAGCAGCTCGAGGGCCACGGCGCGGCGGTCGGTGCGGGCGATGCGAAGGTCACCGGAGCCGTCTCCCGGGGCTTCGCGGCGACGATCGCTCAGATCATGGTGCTGGACATCGTCTTCAGTCTGGACTCGGTGATCACGGCGGTCGGGATGGCCGATGACATCGGGGTGATGGTGGCGGCCGTCGTGGTGACGGTGGCGATCATGCTGTTCGCGGCACGGCCGATCGGCGAGTTCGTGCAGGCCCACCCCACGGTCAAGATGCTGGCCCTCGCCTTCCTGCTCCTGATCGGTGTGAACCTGGTGGCCGACGGGTTCGGGTTCAAGATTCCCAAGGGATACACGTACTTCGCCATGGGGTTCTCGCTGGCGGTCGAGTTCCTGAACCTGCGGGCACGGCGGCTGCGCGCGGCCGCCGCCCCGGATCCGCATCCCGAGCCGGGCGTCCAGTCGTAGGTCACCGCAGGACAGCGGCGCGCCGGGCATGCTCCCGGCGCGCCGCCCTGCCGAACCCGACCGGGCCGCGATCCGCTAGCATGGCCGCGCCATAGAGGAGGCTCCGCTGTGCCCGTCACCCGTCTGGAAATCTGTACCGAACACCTGTCCATTGATGACCGCGAGAACCTGCTGGACGCCGTCTGGAGTGCCCTGCGGATCAGTCCGGGCATGGTGACAGCCGACGGGAACGTCGAACTCACCCTGAGTCAGTGTGGGGCCACGACCGCCCCCGAGGACGCCCCGCTCGTCCGGGTGGACGGCCACGAGTACCGCAATGTCACGCCTGAGCGGCTCGTCACCCTGATGAAGCGCTGGTCGCGCTGAGCAAGGCGCTCACGGTGGTGCCGGACTCAGCGCTGCCGGCGCCCTCAACGCTCCCAGTGCCGCCTCCAGCGTCGTGTCCCGGCCCGTGGTGGTCAGCGCCGCCACGTCCAGCGGAGCGACCACGTCGGGCGTGACCCGTTCCGGAAGGGGCTGGGTCTCGGTGAGAAAGCCGCGCAGCACCGTGACCGTGAGCAGGCCGCCATCGGGCAGGGCCTCGAAGGTCACGCCGCTGTTGCACACCCCGCGCGTCACCTCACCCACCGCCGGCACGCCGGCCTGCTGGGCGTAATACGCGAAGACCTCGGCACACGACGCGGTGTCGGGGCCGACGAGCACGGCGGCCGGGCCTGACCACACCCGCGTGGCGGGCGGGGGCGTGCCCGGCGCAGGGGGGCGGCGGGGCACGCCCCCGTTGAGTCCCAGCATGGTCTGGGCTCCCCAGCGGAACTGCATGCGGTACGTCACCGGCGCGAAGATGCTCGCTGCGGCCACACACTGGTTCAGCCCCCCACCGGAGTTGAAGCGCAGGTCCACGACCAGTCCCCGGGCGCCCCGTGCCTGGGCCTCCTGCACCCGCTTGAGGAACAGGTCGGCCGAGTCGGCCGGCAGGAAGGAGGGAATCGTGACGACCGCCACCTGCCCGTCCGTACCGGCCCACGCGAGGGTCGGTTCGTCGCGTGGCGCGAGGGCCGTGGTTTCCAGACTGAGGGCGACGTCGGCTGCACCGGCCCGCCGGACGGTGACGGCCAGCGTCTCCCACTCGCGTTCCAGCTTCGTGAACTCGTTCGGCCCCACGGCCGCGTTCTCCAGGCCGCGCCGACCGGCCGCCTGGCCGTTCACGGTGGTCAGGACGTCACGCGCCTGCAGGCCGGCCTCGGCCGCCGGGCTGCCCGGGATCACCGATACCACCAGCAGGCCGCCGTCCACCCGCACGACCCGGACGCCCGAGCGCTGTACCGGCAGGTTGCGGGAGATCTCGTCGAGCCTCCGGGCGGCGTCGGGGTCGCGGACGCTGGTGTGGGCGTCGCCGAGTTCGGTGAACAGCTGGGTCAGCACCTCGCGCGCCGTGCCATACGGGCATGTCTCGGTCTGGGCGGCGCACCGTTCGTCCAGCACCGCACGGTACTTGCGGGTCAGGGTATCCAGATCCGCCGCCGACCAGCCGTAATAGTCGCGCGCCACCTCGTCGGCTGCGGCCCGGAACAGGTCGGTCGCGGGGCTGGCATGGGCGGCCACGCCCAGGACGCTGCCCGCGACCAGGACGCGCAGGGTGACGGAGCGCCGCCATACGGACGCGGTGGAAGGCACACGTCAGCGTAGGCCGCCGGACAGGTGAAGATCAGATCAAGGCCACAATTGGTGCCCGCCCCGGGTGGGCGTCACAGGCGGGCCTGCGCCTTGAGGTTGGTCAGCTCCACCGTCTCGCCCTGGATGGCCGTGCCCGTGACGACCTGAAAGCCGAAATAGCCGCGCCCGCTCCTGGCGGCGGTGTCCAGCGCCGGGCCGCTGAGCGTGAAGGGCACGCTGGCCCGCGCCTGCACGTTCAGCGTACCGATCCCCTGCGCCGTCTCGTCCTGGGGCTCACAGGCGTAGAGGGTCGGTGCGCCCAGCACGCCCGGCACGCGCATGCACCGGCCCTCCAGCGCGTCCAGGGAGGGCCGGACATACAGCTTCACGGTTCCCAGGGTTCCCCCGGAGGCCGCGTCGTACAGCGCGTCCCCTCGGATCGTGAGTCCCTGGAGGGCGGCGGGCAGGGTCGAGCCGCGCAGGCCGTCCTGATCCACGTACACCACCTTCCCCTGCGTGATGAAGGTGTTGGCGAGCGGCACGGTGGTGTCCGGGAGCGGCACGCTGGGCGTGGGGATGGTGCCGCATGCGGCCAGCAGCGGCGCGAGCAGGAGACGGGCATGGGGACGTCGGCTGGACATGGGGGGCCTCCGGTCAGGCGGGGGACGGGGACGACGGGTGGACGCTGCCCGCCACCATAGCGACTGCGTCTGACAGGCGGGTCACACGCTCTGCTAGCCTTGGCCCGTGAAGCGCCGTCCCACCGTCACCCTCCAGGCCGCCGCCGTCCGGCGCATCGCGGGCCGCTACCCCTTCGGGCACCGTGCCGACATCGCCAGCAGCGACGCGGGCATCGAGCCGGGCGAGGTCGTGGACGTGCGCGGCCCCACCGGCCCGGTACTGGCCCGGGGCTACTTCAATCCGGACGGCGGTACTCCCCTGCGCCTGCTCACGTGGACCGGCGAGGACATCGACGCCGCGTTCTACCGGCGGCGGGTGCGTGCGGCCCTGGAACGCCGCGCCGGGCGGATCCACGGCACCGACGCCATGCGCGTCCTGCATGCCGAGGCCGATGGGCTGCCCGGTGTCGTGGCGGATCAGTTCGGCTCCGTGCTGGCGGTGCAGCTGCGCAACGCCGGCGTGGAGCGCCACCGCGACGTGATCGTGCAGGCCCTGAAGGCCGAGACGGGGGCCGAGTCCGCCTACGAGCGCAGCGATACCGGGGAGCGCCGCCGGGAGGGCCTCGACCTGCGTTCCGGCGTCCTGTGGGGTGAGGTTCCGGAGCGGGTGACCTTCCACGAGGACGATCTCAAGCTGCACTTCGCGCCCATGGACGCCCAGAAGACCGGATTCTTCCTCGACCAGCGCGACAACCGCCGGATGCTGCGCTCCATGGTGCAGCCGGGGCAGGGCTTCCTCGACGTGTACTCGTACACCGGAGGCTTCAGTCTGCACGCGGCGAAGGCTGGGGCACAGGCCGTCGCCGTCGACAAGGATCAGGTCGCCCTGGCCGCGCTGGAGGGAGCCGCCCGAACCAACGGCGTGCAGGTCGGCGTACGCTGGGGCGATGCGCTGGAGGTGCTGCGTACCCTCTCCAGGGATCGCCGCCGCTTCCAGGTGGCTGTGCTCGACCCGCCCACCCTGGCCAAGCGCCGGGACGACGTGCCCGGAGCCAAGCGGATCTTCACCGACGGCGCGGCGCTGGCGCTGGGCATGCTCGACCCCGGCGGGCTGCTGCTGGTCAGCACGTGTGCCCACTACATCCGCGTGGACGACCTGCTCGACGCGTCCCGGGTGGCCGCCGCCACCGCCGGCTGCGACGCCGAGGTGCTGGACGTGACCTACCAGCCCGCCGATCATCCGCACCTGCTCAGCGTGCCCGAGAGCCTGTACCTCAAGAGTGTGCTGCTGCGCCGACAGACCTGACCGCAGAGTTCAGAGGCAGTGAGAGATGCCCTCACTGCCTCTGAACCGAGCGGAGCGAGTCCTTGACAGGGCAGCGGCCTCCGTGGAGCCCTGGGGCATCGTCACAGCCCCGGGGCGCAACTGAACACCGCTGTGGGTCGCTGCGGTGCCGCTGGCCCATGGGCATCACGGTCGCAACGGACACCCCCACACGCCCCGCGTCCTGACCGCTCACAGCGACTGGTGTGGCGTGGATCGATCGCACCGGGTGCCGGAGCGGTTCCGGCCGCAGGGCACGGTGGGGAGGGCATGGTGCGGATGACCGCGGTGTGTGAACCCGTGCCGTCGGCCCCGGCGAACCGTGGGGTATGGAGAGGACGGTGTTTCGGCCGCCTCCGTCCCGTTCCAGGTTGGGCAGGTGGTTCTGGAGTGGACGCCGGATCGCATATGCTACGGACTACATGAGCGCCGTGATTCACCTGCAAGCGCTGGGCCTGACCGAATACGAGGCCCGCGCGTACACCGCCCTGCTGGCCCTGGGCCGGGCCGTCCCTGCCCGCGTGGCCCGTCAGGCGGGCATCCCACGTCCCAAGATCTACGAGACGCTCGAGCGCCTCGAGGGGCGTGGTCTGGCCGCCAAGGTGGGTCAGAATCCGCTGGAGTATGCGCCCCTGAGCGCCCGGGAGTACCTGTCGCGGGCCCGGCGATCGTTCGATGACCGGCTGGGCGCCCTCGAGCGCGATCTGACCCGCCTGGCCCCGGATCCAGCGCCGGAAGCGGTGTACCACCTGTACGGCGAAGCCGCCATCCGCAGCCTGTGCGAGGATCTGACGCTCAATGCCCGGCGCAGCCTGCACATGGCCGGCGACGCCGCCATGGCGCGGTCGCTGGAGCGCCTCACACCTCGGGGCGTCCACCTGCTGGTCAGCAGCCTCACAGGGCTGCCCAGCGTCGCCGCGCAGGGCCAGCGCGCCTTCCTCCTGGCCCGCGACGGCGAGGCGGCGGTCATTGCCCATTTCATCGATGAGGGCGGCAGCGGTGAGGCCCACGGCGTCCACACCCACAACCCCGTGATCATCCACCTGATCGAGGGCTACGTGGAACTCGCCGCCCGCAGTCCGCAGGTGCCCCATGACGCGGTGCAGGCGCCCAGTTGACAACCTCGGGAACCGCTGTTAACCTAGCTGAGCCCTGAAGAGGGCAAGCACAAAAGAGGGGCTGTGGCGCAGCTGGGAGCGCGTCTGAATGGCATTCAGAAGGTCAGCGGTTCGATCCCGCTCAGCTCCACCAACCAGAGAACCCGGAGGATGTTGCCTCCGGGTTCTCTGCTGTTGTCCTGCTCAGACGGAGCCGGCGCGGCACCCGGAACCGGGTGCCGCGCCGTCGTGATGACCTCCAGCCGTCAGGGCTGCTGCGTCGCCTTCCAGCCCTGCGCTGTGGCGTTGCCGCCGGTGTACAGGAAGCCGTCTCCCAGCGGGCCGGCCACGCTGGAGGCGCGGGCCTGTGGAAGTGGCGTCAGGGCTGTCCAGCGGTTCGTCGCGGGATCATAGGCGTCCACATTCGCCATGGTCTTGTTGTGGGCCGTCTCGCCGCCGGCGACCACGATCCGCCCACCCAGCACGAAGGTCGAGTTGGCAATGTGGCTGCGGGCCGGCACAAGCGGCGCGGCGGCGGTCCACGTGTCGGTGGCCGGGTCGTACACGTCGACGAACGATTGCGTCACGAGATGCTCGTCGTGCCCGGTCTGGCCGCCGATGGCGTAGATCTTCCCGCCGATCACGGCCGAGCCCATGTGCTGCCTGGGGTGGGGCATGGTCGCCGCCCGCGTCCACGCCTTGGCGCCCTCCGCCACGCCCAGCACGTAGTGGTCGCCCAGATCCTCGGTGCGCTGCGGATTGGTGGCCCCGAAGTAGTGCAGCTTGCCGTTCAGATATTCCAGCTGTCCGGCCGAGAGGGGCACGGGCAGGGCTGGAAGTCGCGTGTAGGTGTTGCTGGCCGGGGTGTAGACCCAGGCGTCGGTCGTGCCGAAGATCTGCCCGCTCCAGCTGCCATCGCCGGCCACCTTACCCACGTAGCCGCCCGCGTAGTAGATCCTGGTGCCGTCCGTCGCCATGCCGGTGTGCGTGACGCCGGTGCCCGGCATGGCCTTCAGAGGTGTCCAGGTGTTTGCGGCCGGATCATAGACCTGGGCGCGGTTGGTGGGCGTGCAGCAGGATTTCAGGCTGTCGAAGCCGCCGAACACGTACAGCTTCCCGCCGACCACCTCGCCCTGCGCCTCCGAGACCCCGACCGGCTGGGCCTTGATGCCCTGGAAGGTGAAGGTGTTGGAGGGTGGGGGAGGCGTCACCGTGACCGGCGAACACTCGACGTAGGCGTCGGCCCAGTCGGCGTGGTCGTAGGCGATGCCGTCGCCCGCATCGGTCACGCGCAGGGTCAGCGTCCTGACTCCCTTCAGGGTGGCCGTGAGGGCCTGTGCGGGCTGGCCACCGGTCATGGTGGGGGTCGAGGCCAGCTTCGTTCCGTCTCCGATCACCTCGAAGACCACGCTGCCCCGCGCCCCGACCTCGTCATCCACGCCGACCTTTGCCATGAAGGTCGTGCACGTGCCGTCCAGGGCGTAGGTCAGCTCGCTGCCCGCGTGTACACCCAGGCCGGTCGTGAACGCAGCTCCACCGATGCGCATGCCCGTGCCGTCCCCCTCTGCATAGGAGCCGTTGCTCCTGCCGGGTTCAATCGGCCCCCACGCGTTCGTGGCCGTCCTGTACTCGAGCTCGGAGAGGGCCGTGCGCGTCTGCGGCGCAGTGGACGCAGCGGCGTTCTCCCGGATCCACGGGTGACTCGCGCCGTTCGCATACGGGTCGCCTGGAGCCGTGACGGGCTGTGGGGGCTGGGAGCACGCGCCCAGCACAAGGGCGAGGAGCAGCGGGCCGGGGCGGGCCGCCAGCCGTCGGCCGACGGTCGGGATGGGGTGGACAGGCGTGGTCATGATGAACCTCAGGGTGAACGGGAGAGCGTCAATGGATCGTTGCTGGCCGGCATCCGGCGGCGGGTCAGCGCAGGGCTTGTGCGATTCGCGTCGGGGCGGTACTCTGATGCGGCCCGGGGAACCGGGCAGCCGGAGAACGCCCCGGCGATGTAGCTCAGCTGGTTAGAGCGAACGACTCATAATCGTTAGGTCCGCGGTTCAAGTCCGCGCATCGCCACCACACGGCCCGCCACATGGCGGGTCTTTTTCGTTCGTGCGGGTCAGACCGGCCGCCCGGCCATCATGAAGCTGGCCGTCATGCCGCCGTCCACGGGCAGGATCGCTCCAGTCACGAAACTGGCGGCGTCGCTGCCCAGGAAGTACACGACCTCGGCCACCTCGCGCGGGGTGCCGATGCGGCGCAGGGCATGCAGATCCTCGTAATCGCGGCGGGTCTGCGCCGGGTCGGCGCTGCCCTCGATGGCCTGCATGACCCCCTCGGTGCTGATCGCGCCGGGAGCGACCGCATTCACCCGCACGCCACGCGGCGCGAGATCCAGGCACATCGCCCGCGTGAGGTTCACGAGACCGCCCTTGCTGGCGTTGTAGGCGGCGTTGTCCTGCTCGGCGAACAGACCCTGGACGCTCGCCACGTTCACCACAGCGGCACCGCGCGGCATGGCGTCGATCAGCTCCCGCACCAGCAGCAGCGGCGCGGTCAGGTTCACCGACAGGGTGCGGGCCCAGCCGCGCTCACTGACCTCCAGCACACTGCCGTGTGCGCCCTGGTACGCGGCGTTGTTCACGAGGACGTCCACCCCGCCCTGGGCATGGGCCGCCTGGGCAATCCGGGCACGGCCCCGCGCCGTGGTGATGTCTGCTTTCAGGCGCGTGTGGCCCCGCAGCGTCGGCGGCAGGGTGAGATCCACCGAGATGACTCGGGCGCCGCGTTCCGCGTACAGCTCCGCAACGGCTCGGCCGATACCTCGGGCGGCTCCGGTGACGATGACCGATGTGGTGACCTCGGCAGGATCGGGGGTGGCGGCGGACGCTCTGGATGGCATGCGTCAGTGTCGGACACGGCCGTCTGCGTGGACGCAGACTCTCAATACTCTCTGAATGCCGGTGCCCATACGGCGACGGGGGAGGCCAGTCCGGTCTCCCCCGTGGCATGACGCCGGATCTACTTCCGGGCGGCCTCGATGAGGGCGGGCACGATCACGTTCACGTCGCCCACGATGCCGTAGTCCGCCACCTTGAAGATCGGAGCCTCGGCGTCCTTGTTGATGGCAATGATGTTCTTGCTCTTGCCCATCCCGCTGAGGTGCTGCACGGCCCCGCTGACCCCCAGGGCGATGTACGCGCCGGGCTGCACGGTCTTGCCCGTCTGCCCGACCTGCTCGGCGTAGGGCCGCCAGCCGGCGTCCACGACGGCGCGGGTCGCTCCCACGCCGGCACCGATGGCATCGGCCAGGCCCTCGACATACGTGGTGAAGTTCTCGGGATTGCCCACGCCGCGTCCGCCGGTCACGATCACGTCGGCCTCGGTCAGGGCCACGCGGCTGGTCTTCTCGACGCTGCGGCCGGTCACCTCGACCCGTGGGGTGGGCAGTTCCAGCTCCACGTCGTACTGCTCGCCGGGCTGGGCAGCCGCTGATGCCGCCGCGAAGGAGCCGGGCTTGACCGTCACGACGATGACCGGGCCGCTCGCCTCGACCGTCTCGGTGACCCGGGCCAGATAGGTGTAGCGCTGGGCCTGGAGGGCGTCGCCGCTGGCGCTGAGCCGGATGGCATCTTCCAGGTACGGCGCGTCGAGCTTCACGGCCACGCGCGGGGCATACTCGCGGCCCGAACGGCTGCCGCCGATCAGGACGGTCGTGGCCTCGCCCTCGCGGGCAATCTGGGCCGTCGCGGCGGCCCAGACCTCGGCGTTGTAGGTCGCCAGGGCCGGCAGATCGCCCACCAGCACCTGGTCGGCCACGACGGCAGCCTCGTTCGCCACTCCTGCCACGCCCTGTCCCAGCACGAGCAGTGTGACCGGGCCTTCCCGGCCCGAGTCGCGGGCCGCGGTGACCATTTCCAGGGTGGACTTGGCGAGCTTGCCGCCCGCGTGTTCAGCGACGATCAGGATCATGCGAGCACCTTCGCTTCGTTGCGCAGCAGCTCCAGCAGGTGCTGGGCGGCGGCCTGGGGGTCTTTGCCGTCGATCATGGTGTTGCGCCGGGCCCGGGTCTGGATCTCGGCCCCCACGACCGTCACGGTGGGCGAAACGCCGTACGTGGCCGGGTCATCCTTGCGGAGCTCCTTCTTCTTCGCCTTCATGATGTTCGGCAGGGTGGGGTAGCGCGGCTCGTTCAGGCCCTGCTGCGTGGTGACCACGGCGGGCAGGGTCGCGCGGAAACTCTCGTTGCCGTCGTCGACGTCGTGGCGGCCACTCAGGGTGTCCCCGTCGACCGTCAGCTCGTTCGTCCACGTCAGCTGCGGCCAGCCCAGACGTTCGGCACTGGCCGCCCCCAGCGCCTGCGAGTCCCAGTCGGCCTCCTGGCCGCCGACGAGCAGCAGGGTCGCGCCCTCGGCCTGAGCCACCTGCGCGACGATCCGGCTCAGGGCGATGGGGTCGTATTTCTCGTCGGTCTCGACATGGATGGCGCGGTCGACGCCCATCGCCAGGGCCGTGCGCAGCGCGTCCTCGTTGCGCTTCGGGCCGACCGCCAGCGCGACGATCTCCTCGACGGGAGCGCCGCCCTCGCGCAGGCGCAGGGCTTCCTCCACGCCGTACTCGTCCATGCCGTCGATCACGACGGTCGTGCCGTCGAGGTCGACGGCCTGTCCTTGAATCTTGATGCGGGCCTCCGCATCGGGAACTTGGCGTACCAGGGTCAGGATCTTCATGGTGCCTCCAGGGGGGCTGTGGATGGGGCCGGATGGGCCGGAAGGAACACCCAGCATGACAAATTGAACCGAGTTCAAGTTTAGCAGAGAGTTCACTCTGGCGGCAGTCCCGGCCGTGCGGAGCCCGGACAGCATCCCAAGACCTCCTAAAAAAGGCCGCAATCCCTCCGTCAGACTTCTCATCTTGCCCGGGCGCGGGCTGCGGCATAGTCCAGCTATGAAGCTGACCTCGCTTGTTGCCGTGACCGCCCTCGCCACCGCCGCCACTGCCGGTGCCCAGACCTTCGAACTCGGCCTGACCGGGGGGTACGCCGGTGGCCTGAGCGGTGAGGCGTTCATCCACTCCCCCAACCTCGTCGGGCCCGTCGGCGTGAAGTTCGGCGTGGCGTATGCCCGCGCGGCGGACGCGATCCGGGACAGCAGTGACCTGGGCGCCGGCACCTTCGCCAGCTACAAGACCTCCGGAGCCACCGAGTCCGGCACGCACACGATCGTCGGCCTGGATGCCACCTACGGGCTGGGCGAGCTGGCACCCGGTGTCGACACCACGCTGTACGCCGGTGCCCGCTACGGCATGTTCAAGTCCACCGAGGACTACGGCTCGAACATCAACGCCACGTATTCGACCAGCAGCCTCGGTCTGGGGGGCGGGGCGATGGTGAGCTACGCCCTGAGCGGCAACCTGAGCCTCGTCGGGGATCTGGGCGCGGACTACTTCTTCAAGTCCACGATCAACCGGGTCAACAACACGGCCGCCGGCAAGACGACGGACACCTACGCGACCAACGATCCCAACTACGCCGGGATCAGTGACCGCTTCGTCCGCCCCGGCGTGCAGTTCAAGGCGCGGGTCGGCATCAAGTACGTGTTCTGAGCCAGACGTGGCTTGAACGGTGGACTGGCAGCGGCCGGTTCACCGTTGTTCGGTTGTGGTTGCCAGGTGCGCTCTGAGCTGCTCGAATCCCGCGATGGTGCGCGGGAAGCCCAGATACGGCACACACATCAGCAGTGCGCCGCGCAGTTCGGCCTCGGTCGCGCCGGCGTTCAGGGCACCGCGCAGGTGGGTGCGCAGCTCCGGCGGGCTGCCCAGAGAGACCAGCAGGGCACACGCGATCAGCTCTTTCGTCTTCAGATCCAGGGCGGGATGCTCGTACACCGTGTCGTAGGCGAAGTCGCGGACGTGGCCGGCCAGATCGGGGTCAAGCGACTCCAGGCGGTTCAGGATGCGGTCGTGCTGCTCACCGAAGATGACGTGGCGGGCCAGGCGTGGCGCTGGGGCATCGGACTCGGACATGCCCCAGCGTAGAGCGTGGGGAGGAAAGAACTCCGTCAGGCCCGCATGGGTACGCTGCCGACAGGACACCCCCTTCCGAGAGAACGTGAGTTTGGCTGCGCCATGACACGCACCCGGACGATACCCTAGACTCACAGCAGTTCGACCACGTTCATTCACGCCCGCTGCGCCGCGTTTCAACGTATTCCCGACCGACCTGTGTGCCGCCCCGCCAGCCCTGCGCTTCCGACCGCGCTCCCACCCCTGGGGGTTTTCCATGAACCGATACGACGACCGCGCCAGACTGGTATTCCATTACGCCCGTGAGGAGGGCAACCGCCTGGGGCATGCCATGGTCGGCCCGGAGCATCTGCTGCTGGGCCTGATGCGCGAGGGTGGGACGGCCGCGACCATCCTGACCGAGTTCGGCGCCAGCCTTGACGGCCTGCGCCGCCGGGTCGAGGAGATCATCGGCCGGGGTGAGGGCAGCCGCCTGAACGACGCGCCGAGCATCACGCCCCGCGCCCGCCGTGTGATGGAACTCGCCAGTGCCGAGGCCCGCAGCCTGGGTGCCCAGGTGACCAGTACCGAGCACATCCTGCTGGGCATCATCCGCGAGGGCGACGGTGTGGCCTTCCGGATCCTGCAGGAGCTGACCAAGGACGTCGACACCATCCGCTGGCGCATCCTGGCGCAGGGGGACGGCAGCAGCACCAAGCCGGCCAAGCCGGTCGCCACGCCGTTCCTCGACGAATACGGCCGCGACCTGACCAAGTGGGCCCGCGAGGGCCGCCTCGATCCGGTGATCGGGCGCAGCGAGGAGATCCGCCGCGTCACGCAGATCCTGACCCGGCGCACCAAGAACAACCCCGTGCTGATCGGTGACCCCGGCGTGGGCAAGACCGCCATCGTCGAGGGGCTGGCGCTGGCGATCCACGAGAAGCGGACTCCGCCCAACCTGCACGGCACGCGCCTGGTCAGCCTGGATCTGAGCGGCGTCGTGGCCGGTACCAAGTACCGGGGCGAGTTCGAGGAGCGGCTCCGCCAGATCATCGAGGAACTCCGCAACGCCAAGGTCATGGCCTTCATCGACGAGCTGCACACCCTGGTCGGGGCGGGCGGCGCGGAAGGCACCCTCGACGCCGCGAACATCCTCAAGCCGGCGCTCTCGCGCGGCGAGATCCAGGTGATCGGCGCGACCACCACCGGCGAGTACCACCGCTACATCGAGAAGGACGCCGCGCTGGAACGCCGCTTCCAGCCGGTGATCGTACTGGAACCCAGCCCCGCCGAGACCGTCCAGATCCTGCGCGGCCTGCGCCCGAAGTACGAGGAGCACCACGGGGTGCAGATCCCGGACAGCGCCATCGATTTGGCCGTGCGCATCGGCGAGCGCAGCCTGCCCGGCCGCAACTTCCCGGACAAGGCCATCGACCTGATCGACGAGGCCGCCAGCCGCGTGCGCCTGAACATGAGCGTGGGCCTGCCGGTGCAGGAGAACGAGGACGGCGAGCCGGTCGTGACCCGCGAGGACATGGAGGCGGTCATCAACTCGATGGGCGGGATCTACAGCGAGGAGACCGCCACGCAGCTCGTGGATCTGGATCAGAACCTGCAGGATCAGGTCTACGGCCAGCCCGACGCGATCAAGGCGCTTTCCAGCGCCCTGCGCCGCGCCCGCGTGGGTCTGGGCGGCCGCACCCGCGTGGCCGCGAGCTTCCTGTTCGTCGGTCCCAGCGGGGTCGGCAAGACCTACCTGGCCAAGGCGCTGGCCCGCAGCCTGTTCGGCAGTGAACGGGCCCTGATCCGCGTGGACATGAGCGAGTTCCAGGAGAGCCACTCGGTGAGCAAGCTCATCGGCTCGCCTCCCGGCTATGTCGGCTTCGAGCAGGGTGGCCGCCTGACCGAGGCCGTGCGCCGCCAGCCCTTCAGCGTGATCCTGCTCGACGAGATCGAGAAGGCCCACCCCGACGTGTACAACACCTTCCTGCAGGTGCTCGACGATGGCCGGCTGACCGATGGCCTGGGCCGCACCGTCGACTTCCGCCGCACCATCATCATCATGACCAGCAACACCGGCTTCAACGTGAACCCCACCGTGGGCTTCAGCCCGGTCACACCGGACAACAACCAGCCGCTGCGGCACATCTTCACGCCGGAGTTCCTCGACCGCCTGGATGAAGTGATCCGCTTCAAGAGCCTGGGCGAGGAAGAGCTGGTGCGGGTCGCACAGCAGCTCATGGGCGAGATGCGCGAGGAGCTCGCCAGCCGCGAGCTGACCGTGACCTTCGACCCGGCGATCGCGTCGTGGCTGGTCGGCAAGCTCAAGGCCCGCAGCCCCAAGCACGCCGTGGGCAGCACCCGCCAGCTCCGCACCCTGGTGCGCGAGGAGATCGAAGATCCCCTGGCGATGGAGCTCGTCGGCAACGACGGCGAGGAGGTGCGCGTGGTTCTGGGTGACGAGGGCATCCAGTTCGAGCGCAGCATGCCCGCGCCGCCGCAGATCCTGGCATAGGACGCAGGGCGCTGGGCGTACCGGGAGGGCGGGGAGGTGTCCCCGTCCTCCCGGTCTGTCGGCCCGGTCTATCGGGAGGTGGCGAGCGTCCGCAGGTTGCGGTCGATCCACGCCACCACGGCGGGAATCTGCCGCTCCATGTCCTCCGCCTCCAGGGTGTCGCTGCCGTCGTTCAGGTACGCGTAGGCGAACACACGACCGTCGGGCGTCTCGACCCGGCCGGTCAGCGTGAGCAGCCGCCAGCCGCTGCCGGCCTTCGTCCCCCAGTAGGCGGCCTTCAGGGTCGGTGACTTCGGCTGGCAGCACCCATCCTTCAGCCAGGAGCGGAACAGCCGCCGGGTCTGCGGCCCCAGGTTGTCGCCACCGTACACCCGCGCCACGAGGTCAGCGTAGGCCTTCGCAGTACTGGTGTGCTGGAATGCCAGATCGATGCGCGGGTCATACATCGGCCCCCGGAAATAGGAGTCGATGGCCCCCTCGACCTCCGGCCCGGTATAGGTCATCGCGTTGGCATTCAGGCGCGTGGCGGTCGCCAGTCTCTCCTCGAAGGGCAGGGCCGCGTAGCGCTGGGCACCGGCCAGCAGGTCGTCACCCACCATGGCCGATTGCAGGAACCCCTGTGCTGCCCACGCCGCCTTGCCCGTCAGGAACACCGATGTACACGGACTGCGCTCCCGGATTGAGCGGGTCACGTGCTGGGTGCCCACTGCCTGCTGAAGGAGATCGCCCGCCGTGTTGTCACTCCGCACGATGGCCCGCTGAGCCAGGGTCGCCAGCGTGTTCGTGCCGGCCGGATAGAACTCGATGCTGCGGGTGGCGGCGGTCGTGGCCAGCGGCGTGTTCAGACGGAGCCGGCCGCTGTCCACGTCACGCAGCGCCAGTTCGACCACCAGCGGCTTGTAGGTGCTCGCGATCGGCTGCACGGCGTTCACGGTGCCCATGCCGGTGCTGCGCATGACGGTCAGGGTCGCAGGGGTGTACTCGGCGGCATAGAACGCCACACGGCCGGTCACGACGCCGGGCAGGGGAGACGCGCTGAGCGTGGGACGCACCGCCTCGCCGCACGTCCGTTCCGGCGCACCCGGTCGCGGTGTCGCGGCGCTGCCCAGGGTTCCCGCGGTGGCGACCACCAGCATTCCGGTCAGCCACGCACAGATCCGCACCGTCATCGGGGTGCGCCGGGGCGGTTCACGTCGGCGTCAGCCCGTGCCATGCGACCTCGGGTGTGCCGACCGGCGAGTGAGCCCGCAGGTACTCGTGCAGCACGTCCTCGACCAGCACCGTGTAGTCCGAGCCGAGCAGCGTCACGCCGTCGCCGGACAGATACGAGAACTCCTCGTTGTCGAGGTCGGTGTGCGCCACGGTGTAGAGGCGGTCGGGGTCGAGCGGTTCGCCGTTCACCGTCACGGCGATGACCCGCTGCCCGGCGGCTGCGGTGGGGTCGACGTGGACGGACGCGCCAGCCACCGCCGGAACCCCGATCGGAGAGCCGCGCAGGCCGCGCAGACGGAACGACACCACCTCCGGTTCGACTCCGCGCTCCAGTGCCCGCCGCAGCGCCGCACCGCTCACGCGGGACACCAGCGGGTTCACCGTCACCGGCAGGGCGTCGGCCAGCGCTCCGAAGGTCACGGGGCCGGCCGCCAGTCCGGTGTGGAAGGCGCCGCTCCCGATCAGGCCGATCTCTGCCCCGGCCCGGTGTCTCAGGGCCACGGCAGCGACCTGTGCCACCGGGGATACTCCGAAATGATCCAGGGTGAGTGGGTCGTCCAGATCGCCGATCACCTGCCCACGGATGCCGTCCAGCTCCACGTTCAGGTCGTCCATGGCCCGCATCACCACGGCGTCCTCGGGGGCGTCGTGGGGAATGGAAATCACGTGGGCCGCAGCCGCCAGGAGCTGTCCGCCGGCATCCGTGGTCACGTCCACCCGGCCCAGGTGCTCGGCGTAGTTGCCCGCCTGGACGATCAGTGTGCGCCCGACCCATTCGCCCACGGGCAGCAGGTCGTGGGAGTGTGCCCCGACGATCAGATCGATACCGGACACGGCGGCAGCCATGCGGCGGTCGGCGTCCAGTCCCAGATGCGAGAGCAGCACCACGAGTCCGGCCCCGGCAGCCCGCAGTTCCGCGACCAGCCGCGCCGCGACGTCCTGCTCGTCCGGCATGTTCAGGCCGTACACGCGGTACACGCCGTTCCACGGATCGGTCAGGCCGAACACGCCGATCCGGGTGCCGTCCGGGGCGTCCAGCAGCACGCTCTCGCGGATGCCGTTCACGACGGGGCCGGTGCCGTCACGGAGGTTTGCGGCCAGCATGGGGTACGTGGCGCGGGCTGCCACGTGTTCCAGGGCCAGCATTCCGTACGGCAACCCGATGTCGTTCCCGACCGCCTGGAGCGTCACTCCGGACGCCGCCAGCACCGGCGGCAGCGAGGCCCCCCGGGTCAGTCGGCACGGCTCGAAGCGCCGGTCGATGGCGTCGCCGCCGTCCCAGCGGTACACCGTGCGGCCCGCTGCCGCCGCCGCCGCGTGCTCGGCGCGTGCCACGGTCGTCAGGCGGGCCAGTGCGGTCAGGTGCCCATGGATGTCGTTGGTGTGCAGGATGGTGAGTTCAGGCACGCCTTGCAGTGTAGCCACCAGGATGGGCGGCCATCCGGGCACCGCACGGAAGCCGTGTCACTTCCGGCAGCCGAGATCCACGCGGAAGGCCGGATCGGGCGCGCTCCAGGGCAGCCCGCTGCGGACATTGCCCGCCCGGATGTACAGCACCTTCGTGGGCGCCTTGCCAGCCGTCTCCGGGGTGGCCTCGAACTGGCCCTTCACGCTGTACGCGGCGCCGGGCGGGATGGTCTTGTTGTGATCCCACTGCGCCCGGTTCGGACTCCAGTCCCCGAAGGGGAGTGTGGTCGCGTCCGAGAACGCCAGACTCAGGTTGTTCGCCAGGAATCCGGTGTCGCCCAGGGCCAGCGCCTGCGCGGTGCCGTTGCGGAGTTCGGCCGTGACCTCCCAGCCCGGCTTGTTCACGAAGGTCGTGGCCACGGGCGTGACCGACAGCACCCGGAAGCGCCACACACCGTTGAACAGGGTCTGGTTCATGCAGCCGGCCACGGCTGCCACGCCATTCGACCCGCCGGCGACGCTGCCCGGAAGCGTCAGGGACAGGGTGGTGGCCTCCGTCTTCGCCTGCACGCCCGCGGCCGTCAGGGCCGAGAGCGGGACGTAGGTCTGGCCGTTCACGACGATCGCCTGTGCGGTCGTGGCCTTCCCGTTCACGACCAGCCGGTACGCGCTGGGGGCGGCCAGCACCGCGCCGCCAGCCAGCACGCACGCGAGGATGGAGGGCAGCAGCGGACGACCCCGGGATGTCATTCTCCTCATGAGGATCAGCGTACCGGGCTGGCCATGATCGGGTCATGATCCCGCGGCGTCCGTCAGTGTGAGGGCACGCCTGCCCCCGGGCACGGCGGCCCGGTAGCATGCACCCATGACGAAGAGTATCGCCGCATTCCAGGACGAGCACGGCCGCATCACCGGGTGGCCCAGCGACCGCCGCCGCGCCCACCAGCTCGCCATCCTCGACTACCTCACCGGCCTGTTCGAGGCGGGCGTGTCCTACGACCAGGGGCAGGTCGACCAGATCCTCGCCGACCACTCCACCGTCGAGGATCCCACCGTGCTGCTGCGCGAACTGGTGGACGGCGACTATCTGGCCACGGCGGACGGCATGTACTGGCGCGCCGACGCCCGCCCCGGCCCACGCGGCTGACGTGGCCAAGGTCGCCGCGAAGTACGTCTGCACCAGCTGCGGCTATCAGGCCAGCAAACCCCTGGGCCGCTGCCCCAACTGCCAGGCGTGGAACTCCTTCGAGGAGGACGTGCCCTCCGCGGTCGCCCCGAAGGCCCGCGGCGGCGCGTACGGCGGCATCACCGGTGGCAAGCTCACGCCGCTGTCCGGCGTCGGGCGGCGTGAGGAGCCGCGCACGTCGAGCGGCATCATCGAACTCGACCGCGTGCTCGGCGGGGGGCTGGTCGCCGGGGGCGTCACCCTGATCGGTGGGGAACCCGGCATCGGCAAGAGCACGCTGCTGCTGCAGGTCGCCGACCGCGTGGCGAACTCCGGCGGAACCGTGCTGTACGTCGCCGGCGAGGAGTCTCTGGAGCAGATCCGCCTGCGCGCCGACCGCCTGGGCGTGAAGGCGGAGATCCAGCTCACCCGCGACACCCGCGCCGAACACGTCGCCGGCCTCATGCAGGAGCACCGCCCCACGCTGTGCATCGTGGACTCGATCCAGACCGTGACCGTGGAGGGCGAGGGGGCCCCCGGCGGCGTTGCCCAGGTGCGCGACGGCACCTCCATGCTGACCCGCGCCGCCAAGGAGACCGGCACCGCTACGGTACTCGTCGGGCACGTCACCAAGGACGGCACAGTCGCCGGCCCGAAGGTCATGGAGCACATCGTCGATACCACCGTGTTCCTGGAGACGGTGGGCGCGTTCCGGTTGCTGCGCAGCGTCAAGAACCGCTTCGGGCAGGCCGGGGAACTCGGCGTGTTCGAGATGCGCGGCGAGGGCCTGATCGCCGTCGAGAACCCGTCGCAGGCCTTCCTGGCCGAGCGGCCCGTCGGCGTGCCGGGCAGCGTGGTGGCCGCCACCGTGGACGGCCAGCGGCCCATGCTGCTCGAGGTGCAGGCGCTGGCCAGCAAGACCCCGTACCCGAACGCCCGCCGCGTCGTCGTCGGGCTCGATCCGCGGCGCGTGGACGTCGTCCTGGCCGTTCTGGAACGCCGGCTCGACCTCACGCTGGGCGGGCTCGACATCTACGTGAACCTCGCCGGGGGACTCAAGGTGCTCGATCCGGGGCTCGACCTGGCCATCGCGCTGGCGGTGTACTCCGCCGTCGTGGGCCGCGCACTGCCCGGGGACGTCGCGGTGTTCGGCGAGGTCGGGCTGGCGGGCGAGGTGCGCTCCACCCAGGCCTCCCAGCGCCGCGCCGAGGAGGCGGGCCGGGCCGGGTACACGCGCCTGGTCGTCCCGCCAGGACTGGCCGGGCACGCGGGCGTGAAGAGCGTCGAGGAGGCCGTGACGCAGGTCTGGGGCGGCGCGTCGTCCTCGGGCCGCTCCTCCCGCGCCGCCGACCGGACGTGAGGATGTGACGCCATGACGTCCCGGATCTCCGCCGCGCCGCCCACCTCGCCCATTTGGTTCCGGGCGCTGGTGTGGCTGGCCCCGTTGGCCCTGATCGTGACCGCCTGGATTCCGGAGGACGGAGCCGGCAGACCCCTGCCGCTGGGCGGGAGCGTGTTCCTCACGCTGCTGGGCGTGGGCCTCGCCGCACTGTTCGCACAGGTGCCCCGTCGGCTCTCCTACACCCTGACTGATACCGGCCTGCGCGTCGGCCGCTTCTCTGGCACCTTCGAGTGGCCGTACCGCGACCTGCGGGTGCGGCGTACCGGCGGTGGCCTGGGGTTGAAGGTGGGTGGCGTCGGCCTGCCCGGCTACCACACCGGGAACTACACCTTCACCGGCCCCGAGTACCGGAACGTGCAGGCCATCGCCTCCAACACGCGCGGCGGTGTGATCGTCGAGCGCAGCGGCACGGCGTACTACCTGACGCCCGCCGATCCGGACGCCTTCGCGCGGGCGCTCGCGGCGCGGGGCGTGCCCGTGCTGGACTGAGCGGGCGGATGGGCCATGGGCTCCGGTGCAGGGACGTCACAGCCCCAGCAGCGCCCCCACCACCGCCGCACCGATCACGACCCACACCGAGTTGACCTTCGTGCGCCACAGGATGACGAAGGCGGCGGCGGCCAGCGCGGCTCCGGCCCATGAGTGGACGCTGGTCTGCCCCAGCACCAGCACGCCGGCCAGCAGCACGCCCGCACCGAAGGGCAACAGGGCGTCGCGGAAGGCGACCAGCCACGGGTGCGTGCTGAAGCGTCGCCACGCCAGGGCGGCGGCGGCGCTGAGCAGGGCAGTGGGGCCGTAGAAGCCCAGGGTGGCGGCCAGTGCCCCTGTCAGGCCGGCGGCGGCGTAGCCGTAGTACGTCACCGCCAGCATGTTCGGGCCGGGCATGAGCTGTCCCAGGGCGAAGCCGTTGGCGAGCGTGGTGGACGTGATCCACTGCTGCTGGCCGACCAGCACCCGTTCCATCTCGGCGATGTTGGTGCCGCCGAAGGAGATCAGGCCCAGGCGGGCGAATTCGAGCACCAGGGGCCACGGGCCGGGATCAGACACGGTCGTCCTCGGGGGGTGGGGGGACGCGGCGGGGTCGGTTCAGGATCAGGCCGGCCCCGACCAGCACGGCGAAGACAGGCAGCAGATCGAGGCGCAGGACTCCCAGGCCGACCACGGCCAGTGCCGCCAGGATCAGGCCACCCCGGACACCCAGACCGACCTTCACGACGGGAATCGCGGCCGTGAGCATGACCGCCAGGGCCGCGCAGGCCGCGCCCCGCAACCCGCTCTGAACCGCCGGTGGCAGGCCGGGGCCGGCGCCCAGGGTCACGGCGGCAGCGACAAGCATGGCGACCAGGCCGGGCAGCAGGATGCCCACGACCGACGTGCTGGCCCCGGCCGGGCCGCACAGCCGGGCACCGATCATGGCTGCCAGGTTCACGGCATTGGGCCCGGGCGTGAGCTGTGCCAGCGTGTACGACTCCGCGAACTGGGCGTCGGTCAGCCACCGGCGATCTGTCAGGGCCCGCCGGGCGTGGGCGGGCAGGCCGCCGCCGATCCCGGACAGGGCCACGCCGATGAACATCCGCAGCAGCGCGGTGGGGGTGGGCGGGTCGGTCGCGGCCGATTCCTCCGTTCGGGACGGCGCGGTCGGGAAGGACATGTGCCGAGCCTACGCCTGAGAATCGCCGCCCGGCGCGAGCATTCACGTGACTGTGATGGGAACACCGGTGAACGGAATGTACGTAAGCGAACCGGACTACAGACCGTCGGTACCTGTATGCCTTGACAGGAATATTCTGATAGGAGCATAATAGTGGGAGCACTCCAGCCCCACACCCGACAGGAGGTGACCCGGTTTCCCAACTCCAGACCACATTCAGCGCCCTGGCCGATCCACACCGGTTCCAGATGGTGGAACTGCTCCGGCACCAGCCGCTCAGCGTCGGTGAGATCGCCCGACAGCTGCATCTGAACCAGCCCCAGACGTCCAAACACCTGCGGGTGCTCAGCGACGCCGGGCTGATCCATGTGCAGCCGCAGGCCAACCGCCGGATCTGTCACCTGCGCCCCGACGGTCTGCGCGACCTTGACACCTGGCTCGCCCACTACCGCGAGCTGTGGGAAGGCCGCCTCGACCGGCTGGGTGACTACCTGCAGACGCTGCCGCCCGACGACCCCACGCCCGATTCCGGAGGTACCCCATGACGCACGCCCCCACCCTGCTGCCCCACCACATTGAGGACGACCGTGTGCTGGTGCTGGAGCGCACCTTCCCGGCCACGCCTGAGCGCGTCTTTCAGGCCTTCACACAGGCCGAGCACCTGAAACAGTGGTGGGGGCCGCGTGGCTGGACGCTGACCCGATGCGACGTCGATCTGCGGCCCGGCGGTCGCTGGCACTACTGCATGAAGTGCGAGGATCAGAACCAGGGCGAGTTCTACGGCATGGAATCGTGGGGCCTGGGCGTCTACGACGAGATCTCAGCCCCAGATCGGCTGCGCTACACCGATTACTTCTCGGACGCACAGGGAGCCATCAACGGGGACATGCCGGCCACGCTGGTCGACCTGACCTTCGAGGCCGTGCCCGGCGGCACCCGTCTGGTCAGCCGCTCGACCTACGCCACCCCGGAAGGTCTGAAGACCGTCATGGACATGGGAATGCTGCACGGCATCAGCGAGACGTGGGATCGGCTGGCCGAATACCTGGGATAAAGGGGATCGGGCATCAAGACCCGCGCCGCCCAGGTCTGTCCAGGGCGGCGCGGGTCAGGGGTGGGCTCAGCCGATCAGTTCACGGCCGATCAGTTCAGGACAGCGGTGCCGAACTGGAAGCGGGAGCCGTCGTAGTCCACGTTCAGCGTGCTGGAGTCCGGCACATGCCCCTGGAGGATCTCGCGGGCCAGTGGCGTCTCGATCTCGCGGGAGATGGCGCGCTTGAGCGGCCTCGCCCCAAAGGCCGGGTCGTAACCGATCTGCGCCAAGCGGGCCTTGGCGGCGTCGCTGAGATGCAACGTCACGCGGCGTTCGGCGAGGCGCTTCCTCAGGCTGCCCAGCTGGATCTCCACGATCCGGGTCAGGTCGGCCTCGGTCAGCGCGTCGAACACGATGATGTCGTCCACACGGTTCAGGAACTCGGGGCGGAAGTGGCCCTGGAGTTCGCCCAGCACCGCGTCACGGATGTCGTCCGCGTCCTCGCCCCGGTGCTGCATCTCCAGGATCAGCGGGCTGCCGATATTGCTTGTCAGGATGATCAGCGTGTTCCTGAAGTCCACGGTGCGGCCCTGCCCGTCGGTCAGGCGGCCGTCGTCGAGCACCTGGAGGAGCACATTGAACACGTCCGGGTGCGCCTTCTCGATCTCGTCGAGCAGCAGCACCGAGTACGGGCGGCGGCGCACGGCCTCGGTCAGCTGGCCGCCCTCCTCGTAGCCCACGTAGCCGGGAGGCGCCCCGATCAGGCGGGCCACCGTGTGCTTCTCCATGTACTCGGACATGTCGATGCGGATCATGGCGTCCTGGCTGTCGAACAGGAATTCCGCGAGCGCCTTCGCGAGCTCGGTCTTGCCCACGCCCGTCGGCCCCAGGAACATGAAGCTGCCCAGCGGGCGATCCGGATCGTTCAGCCCGGCGCGGGCACGGCGGATCGCGTCTGAGACACTTACGATGGCGCGATCCTGCCCGATCACGCGGGCGTGCAGTCCCTCTTCCAGACGCAGCAGCTTCTCGCGTTCACCCTCCATGAGCTTGCTGGAGGGAATGCCGGTCCAGCGGCTCACGACGGCGGCCACGTCCTCCTCGGTGACCTGGGTGTGTGCGAATTCCGCGCCCTTGAGCTTGGCGGTCAGCTCCGCGACCTCCTTCTCCAGCACCGGCAGCCTGCCGTACTCCAGCTCGGCGGCCTTCTGGAGGTCGTAGTCGCGCCTGGCCCGCTCGATGTCGGTACGCACCTGATCCAGCGCGTCACGCTTGGCCTTCAGCGCATGCACCTCGCCCTGCTCGGCCTGCCAGCGTGAGCGCACGTCGCCCAGCTCGTCGGACACCTTCTTCAGGGCATCCTCCAGGTCGCCCAGGCGACTCATTGAGTCCTGATCCTTCTCGCGCTTCAGAGCCTCGCGCTCGATCTCCAGCTGGAGCTTGCGGCGCTGGAGCTGATCCACACGCTCGGGGCTGGATTCCAGCACCATCCGCAGGCGGGCAGCGGACTCGTCGATCAGGTCGATCGCCTTGTCCGGCAGCTGCCGATCCGTGATGTAGCGGTTCGAGAGCCGGGCGGCAGCGACCAGTGCCGGATCGGTGATCTCGACGTTGTGGTGCACCTGATAGCGGTCCTTGATGCCGCGCAGGATGCTGATCGTGTCCTCGACGGTGGGTTCGTCCACGAACACCGGCTGGAAGCGGCGTTCCAGCGCCGAGTCCTTCTCGATCTCACGGTACTCGTCCAGGGTGGTCGCGCCGATCAGGTGCAGTTCGCCTCGTGCCAGCGCGGGCTTGAGCATGTTCCCCGCGTCCGGGCTGCCCTCGGTCTTGCCCGCCCCCACGATGGTGTGCAGCTCGTCCACGAACAGGATGATCTCGCCGGCCGACGCCAGCACGTCATCGATCACGCCCTTGAGACGTTCCTCGAACTCGCCCCGGTACTTCGCGCCGGCCAGCAGGCTGCCCATCTCCAGCGACACGATGCGCTTGTCCCGCAGGCCCTCGGGCACGTCGCCGGACACGATGCGGCTGGCGAGGCCCTCGGCGATGGCGGTCTTGCCTACCCCGGGTTCTCCGATCAGCACGGGGTTGTTCTTGGTGCGGCGCAGCAGGATCTGCATGGCGCGGCGGATCTCCTCGTCGCGCCCGATCACGGGATCGAACTTGCCGTCGCGGGCCCGCTGCGTGAGATCCGTGCCGTACTTGTTCAGGGCATCGAACTGGCCTTCGGCAGATTTGTTCTTCACGGTCTTTCCTTTGCGCCCCTCGTTCACGGCGCGGTTCAGGTCGGATTCGCTGGGCAGGCCCCGGCCCCGGTACTCGCCGCGCAGGGCCTGCAGCAGCGTGTCGGCCGCCACGAAGGCGTCTCCGAGCTGCCCGGCCAGCGTGTCGGCCTTCTGGAACGCCCGGTTCAGCGCCGGGTCGAGGTACAGCTGATCCACGCCACCCTGCACGCGCGGCAGCTTCGCCAGTTCGGCGTCAATACCGCTGCGGGCGGCGTTCAGATCCCCCCCGGCGGCCGTGACCGCGCGGGAGGCGGTGTCGTTGTCGAGCAGAGGACGAAGGACATGGTAGATGGTCAGGTTCTGCTGCCCGCTGGCCTGCGCGAGTTGCTGGGCTGCGGCGACGGCCTGGGCGCTGGCCTCGGTGAAACGTTCGGGATTCAAGGAGCACCTCCGGGGTGGGGGAGAAGGTGGACAATCATGCTCTCCCTATTCTGAAACTTGAGTGTGGTCATGTCAAGTTTATTGCGGGTTAAGCCGGGTGGGAAGCGTCACAGAGCAACCGATGTCGTCAACGACAGACGAACCCGCCCGCGTCATGCCGTCAACGACAGTCAGGAGCGGGCGGGTCAGAGACAGATTCAGATCGTGTTCGTCAGCAGGAACGGTGCTGCACGGTAAGGAGAACTGTGCAGCCCTCAGCGCCCGGTCGGAATGGCTGGCCCCTCGGCGCGGGTCAGCACGCCGCCCACGAATTCGCCCATGCCCTGACCGGTCACCGGCTGGCCGTCGGCGGTGCCGGTGGCCTGGACAGCCCCCTCCCAGTACGCGATGGCCGTTGTCTTGCTGAGCAGTTCCTGGTCATCCCGCAGCGGCCTGACCGTCAGCGACACGGACGGCGCGGTGATCGTCCACTCGAGCACGTAGGTGCGTCCGCTGGGACTCGTCCACGTGCGCCCCGGCGTCATGGTCACCTCCGGCACGACCCGTGCCACGCCGTCCGCCCCGACCCGCGATCCCGCGACCTGCACGACCCGGCCGCTGCCGTCCCGCACGCGGTACAGCATCAGATCCGAGCCGTCCGACAGGTGCAGGCCGAACCAGTCCCACAGGGCCTGCCGCCCCGGCGTCTGGTCGCCCCACTGGTGGTCGAACCACACCGTGCCCCTCGCCTCGCGAGCCTCGCCACCCACCTCCACCGTGCCGCTCACCGCCAGCCGCGTGATGCTCTGGTAGTACATCCGTCCGACCTCCGCCGTGCCCGAGTAGCCGGGCGGGTGGACGACGGCCGCCTTCGTGGGCGTCATGGTGAGCTTCAGCGGGCCGGCATTCAGGCGGTAGGCCGCACCCTCCTGGGTCAGCGTCCACGTGTCTTGAGACAGCTTCAGCGGCGGAAAGGCGAACGAAGCCGTCTGCACGTTGTTCTCGATGAAGTTCAGCGTATTGCCGCGCAGATCCGTGACGGCCACGTGCGACGTGTAGTACGGTGCGCCCCGGTAATTCACCTTGAACTGCGCCCAGTGGAACGCCAGTCCAGACTCCGGCAGCACGCCCGAGGCGTACCACCACTCGGTATTCACGTTGTTCGGCCCGAAGTTGTCGGGCACCGGCTGGTACGCCGGATCGAAGGCCATCGGGGCGGGTACGCAGGCGGTCAGGACAGACAGCGTGAGCAGGGCAGGGGCAGTCCACAGGCGCATGGCTCACCGTAGCGATCAGCCCCCGGCAGCACTGTCAGAATCCTGACCTCATGAATGGAAGGGCGGGCTGCTCCGTTCAGAGTCAGCCCGCCACATGGAGGTGGGTTACTCGTCGCCCAGGTACGCCTTGCGCACGCTCTCGTCCTGCGCGATGTCGGAGGCCTTGCCCGACAGCTTGATCTCGCCGGTCTGCATGACATACGCCCGGTGGGCGATCTGCAGGGCCATGTTCGCGTTCTGCTCGACCAGCAGCACGGTGGTGCCGTGCTCGCGGTTCAGCTTCTCGACGATATCGAAGATCGCCTCGACGAACAGTGGCGACAGGCCCATGCTCGGCTCGTCCAGCAGCAGCAGCTTCGGCGCGACCATCAGGGCGCGGGCGATCGCCAGCATCTGCTGCTCGCCGCCGGACATGGTGCCGCCCAGCTGGTGCTCGCGTTCCTTCAGGCGCGGGAAGTAGCCGAAGCCCTCCTGCACGCGGGTCTCGACGACGGCGCGATCCGTGACGGTGTACGCGCCCACGTCCAGGTTCTCACGCACGGTCAGCTGCGGGAAGATCCGGCGGCCCTCCGGCACGTGCGAGATCCCCAGCTGCATGATGTCGTGCGCGGGAATCCCGGCGATGGTACGGCCCTGGTACGCCAGGGTGCCGGTGCGGGGTTTCATCATGCCGCTGATCGTGCGCAGCGTGGTGGTCTTGCCGGCCCCGTTGCCGCCGATCAGGGCGACGATCTCGCCCTCGTTCACGGTCATGGAGATGCCCTTCAGGGCGTGGATGTGGCCGTAGTAGGTGTGGATGTCGCTGAGTTCGAGCATCGGCGCACCGCTCTTGACGGGATCAGGCATTCGGGCGTTCCTCCTTGCCGTACTCGCCGGCCGCCGCGCCACGGCCCAGGTACGCCTCCATCACACGCGGATCATTTCTCACCTGATGCGGCAGCCCCTCGCTGATCTTGCTGCCGTAGTCCAGCACCGTGATGTACTCCGACAGGGTCATCACCAGGCGCATGTCGTGCTCGATCAGGCACACCGTCACGCCCAGCTCGTCGCGGATACGGCGGATCAGCGCCTTGAGATCCTCGGTCTCGCGGGGATTCATGCCGGCGGCGGGTTCGTCCAGCAGGATCAGTTTGGGCGTGGTCGCCAGGGCACGGGCGATCTCCAGCTTGCGCTGGTCGCCGTAGGGCAGGTTGGTGGCGAGTTCGTGGCGCCACTTCCCCAAGCCCACGAAGTCCAGCATGATCCGGGCGGCGTCACGCGCCTCCTGCTCGGATTCGCGGAACTTCTGGGTGCGCAGCACGGCGTCCACGAAGCCGCTCTTCAGGCGGGCGTGGCGGCCCACCATGATGTTCTCCTCGCTGGACATGGTCGAGAACAGGCGGATGTTCTGGAAGGTGCGGGCGATCCCGGCCTCGGTCACCTGATCGGGGCGCAGGCCCACGAGTTCCCTGCCCGCCAGGCGGATGGTGCCGCTGGTCGGCGTGTAGATGCCGGTGATCATGTTGAAGAAGGTGGTCTTGCCCGCGCCGTTCGGCCCGATGACGGACACAATGGACGCCGACGGGATGGTCATGGTCACATCGTTCACAGCGGTCAGGCCGCCGAACTGCTTGGTGACGTTCTGCACGTCGAGAATCGGTGCGCCGGTCATTTCGTGCCCCCGCTGCGCTCGTTCTCGGAGGCCGGGGCCAGGCCGGGGCTCAGCACCTCGATCGGGCCGGCGTTCAGGCCGCCCCCGCTGCCGTGCCCGGAGTCGTCCTCCTGGTTGTCGTCATGGTGCAGTTCCAGCGTGCGCCGCCGGCTGGGCAGCAGCCCCTCGGGGCGCAGCAGCATCATGGCGACCAGGATGATCCCGAAGATCAGGCGCTGGAGCTGCCCCGGATTGACCTGCTGCGGGATGCCCAGGTTGGCGGTCGCCTCGCCCAGGCCCGGCAGGATCCGCAGGTTCAGCAGCGTCACGACGGCCGCGCCCAGGATCACGCCGGGGAACGAGCCCATGCCGCCCAGGATGACCATGCTCAACACGCCGATGCTCTGGAACAGGTTGAAGGACTCGGGGCTGATGAAGGTCTGCTTGGCCGCGAAGATCATGCCCATGACCCCGGCGAAGCTCGCGCCGGTCGCAAAGGCGATCAGCTTGGTCTGCACCAGCGGCACGCCCATCGCCTGCGCCGCGACCTCGTCGTCGCGGATGGCGATCCACGCCCGGCCGATCCGGCTGCGATCCAGACGCACGTTCACGGTCAGGATCACGGCGATCACGACCAGCACCAGGAAGTACAGGAACAGCAGATAGTACTGATCCTCGGTGAAGCCCAGCGCGCCGGCCATGGCGTTGAACCACGGCACACTGGCACTCTTGATCGGTGTGATGCCCTGCGACCCGGCCGTGTACAGGTCGAGGTTGTTGGCGAGCACGCGGATCACCTCGCCCAGGCCCAGCGTGATGATCGCCAGATAGTCGCCCTTGAGGCGCAGCACCGGCAGGCCGATCAGCACGCCCACGATGGCGGCGGCCATGATGCTCAGGGCCAGGAACAGCCAGAAGAAGCCGGGATTGATGCCGTTGGCCAGACTGCCGGCCTGTCCGGACATCAGGACGATCGTGGCGCGGGCGGCCAGCACCAGCCCGGCGATCAGTCCGATGCTCGCCAGCCGGAAACTCCACGTGGTCGTGCGGGTCGGCGCGGTGCGGGCCGTCAGGCGGTTCACGTACACCATGCTCGCGGCCGTCACGACCACCAGGAACAGCCCGATCGCCAGTGTGCCGGCGTTCGTCGCGCCGGGATTCTCGCCGTAGTAGCGCAGCACCTCGGCAAAGCGCGGCGACGCGAAGATGCCCCAGGTGTATGCGCCCACCGCGAAGAAGGCCACGTAACCCAGGTCGAGCAGCCCCGCGAGCCCCACCACGATGTTCAGGCCCAGGGCCAGCGCGGCGAAGATCATGATCTGGATCGACAGATCCAGCAGGCTGGTGTCCTCGCGGCCGGCCAGGGGCAGCACGATCAGCAGGCTGCCCAGTCCGACCACGGCCCTGGCCCACGGCGCGGCCCGCCACAGGTGCGCGAACAGGATGTTCGCCAGGAACAGCGACACCAGCAGCGCCTCGACGATGGGATTCCGCAGGAAGGTGCCCAGGCCGCCCAGACCCTCGAGCAGGGGGCCGTTGTGCGAGACCAGAAGCAGGGCGCTGGTCACCAGGAAGATCAGCACCAGCATGACCGTGCGCTCGGGCGCCGGGGCCGGCTTCATCGACGGCGGCGTCTTCACGGCGGCCGTCATACCTTCTCCACGTTGCTCTTGCCGAGCAGGCCGGTCGGTTTGAAGATCAGGATCAGCACCAGCACAATGAAGGCCCCGATGCGCTGGTACGAGGCATCGATGGCCTCCAGGTTGGCACTGCCGACCACGTTCCCCAGCACGTTCGTCACGCCGATCAGGTTCTGGATCACGCCCAGCGTGAGCCCGCCCAGCACCGCGCCGGGAATACTGCCGATGCCGCCCAGCACGGCCGCCGTGAAGGCGATGATGCCCGGATCGAAGCCGGAGTAGGCATTGACGGTACCGAACTTCATCCCGAACAGCACGCCGCTGATGCCGCCCAGCGCCCCGCCGATGGCAAAGGTCGCGGAGATCATGCGGTTGGCGTCGATGCCCATCAGGCCCGAGGTCACACGATCCTGCGCGACAGCGCGGATGGCGGTGCCCAGACGGGTGTGGTTCACGAGGTAATTCAGGACAGCGAGGCTGAGGCCCGCCACGATCAGCAGGATCACGTCCTTGAGCTGGAGGTCGATGCCGACCGTCCGCAACCCGTTCCCGATGGACGCGCACGAGCTGGTGGCCGCGCAGAACTTGGTGGTGAAGGCGGCCGGCAGGGTGTACGTCAGATCAAAGCGGCCCTGAAGGCCCTCGATCACGCGCAGCACGTCCTGAAGGATCAGCGACACGCCGATCGCGGTGATCAGCGGCACGAGCTTGGGCGCGTTCCGCAGGGGCCGGTACGCCAGGCGCTCGATCAGCACGTTCAGCGTGCCCGAGATCAGCATGGCCGCCAGCAGGGCAATCAGCAGTTTCAGGTAGCCGTCCATCTGGACGTTCTGGAGCAGCCGGAAGACCTCGAAGCCGACGACCGCGCCCGTGACAAATACCTCCGAGTGGGCGAAGTTGATGAGTTGCAGGACGCCGTACACCATGGTGTAGCCGAGCGCGATGATGGCGTACACGGCACCCAGTACCAGGCCGCCGACGATCACGTTCACCAGGAAGGGCAACAGGACTGCGAGATCCAATGAATTCAACTCCTTTCAGAAACAGCGGCTGGTGGGTGCAGCAGGGTGGGCTCTCAGCGGGGCAGTTCGGGAGTGATGCACAACACTTACACACCGCGAGGAGAATTGGTAGGCCCACCGGCTGACCGCAACAGTATGGGGGCCGGGCGCGCTGCCCGGCCCCCGCTGAACGAGCCTGTGAAGCTGCTCTTACTGCTTGACGGGCTTGACGTTGATCGAGCTGTCGAGCTTGAACGCACCGGCGGTCACGCCCACGACGTACATGGTCGCGGCGCGGCGGTCGCCCACGGAGTTGAAGCTCACGGCGCCGGACAGCAGCCCGGTGAAGTTGCCCTTGCGGATGGCGGTCTCGACCTGGGTGCGGGTCGGCAGCTTGTTGCCATTGTTGCGGGCGGCGTTCAGGATGCCCTGGAGGACGACCTTGGCGGCGTCGTAGCCGAAGGCCCCGAAGCCCTGGGCGTCGTCGTTGAAGGTCTTCTTGTAGTTCGCGGCGAAGACCTTCGCGGCGGGCAGCGCGTCGATGGGCGCGGCCACGGTCGTGAAGTAGATCTTGTTGGCGTTGGCGGCCCCCACGATGGTGGGCAGTTCGCCGCTGTCCAGGCCGTCGCCGCCGACCACGGGGGTCGTCACGCCGGCTTCGCGCAGCTGCTTGATGAACACGCCGACCTGGTTGTAGATGCCGCCGAAGTACACGGCGTCGGGGTTCTGCAGGCGAATCTTGGCGACGATGCTGGAGAAGTCGCTCTTCTCCTCGGTGCCCTCGTTGGCGACGACGGACACGCCCTTGGCCTTCAGCGCCTTCTCGACCTCGCCGGCCAGACCTTCACCGTACGCGGTCTTGTCGTTCAGGATGTAGACCTTCTTGGCCCCGAGCTTCCCGGCCAGGAAGTTCGCGCCGGCACCGCCCTGGGCGTCGTCACGGGCGACGATGCGGTTCATGTTCGGCAGGCCGCGATCCGTGACCTGGTTGGCGGTGTTGGCGGGGCTGACCATCGCCACGCGGCTGGCCTGGAGCGCGGCCGAGGCGGGGATGGCGACCCCCGAGTTCAGGGTGCCCACGACCGCGAGGATCTGACGGTCAGCGGCGATCTTGCGGGCGGCGGCGGTGCCGGTGGCGGGGTCGGCCTGGTCGTCGTACGGCACGAGCTGCAGGTCGAAGCCGAGCTTCTTGAACTGGGCCTTGTATTCGTTGACGGCCAGCTGCGTGCCGTTGCGGATCTGGGTGCCGAGGTCGCTCTGGCCGCCGGACAGCGGGCTCAGCGAGGCGATACGGATGGTGGTCTGCGCGCTGGCGGAACCGAGGGCAAGGGCGGCCAGAACAGACAGGCTCAGGGCGGTGTTCTTCATGAATCCTCCGGGTGCAGTTGCAGCGCCCTCCGTCCGGATGGCGTGCGGTGTGGTGATGCCGCAATTCTAGGCTGAGCCTTGATTTGATGTCAATGCGTTACTCATGAACGAATTGAAACGATCCGGCGTGGGGCCTGAGAAGTTGTTTCATACATTGCGTCTAAACAGCCCTGGGCGCAATCTCCTGACTCGGCCCGCCGCATTTTACGATGGAGGACAACGAAACGCGGCAGGACGCGCAAGAGCGGCGTGTGGCGGCGCGGAGTGGGGGCAGGCGGGGGTGGTCAGATCAGATCCAGGTACCGCTCCAGTTCCCACGCGTGTACCGTCGACGAATATTCGCGCCACTCGGCCATCTTCGCCTCGACGAAGTGGTCGAGGACGTGGTCGCCCAGGGCCTGGGCGATGACCGTGTCCTTCTGCAACTCCTCGACGGCCTCGCGCAGGTCCGTGGGCAGTTCCTTGACCCGGTGGTGGCGTTTCTCGCGCACCGTCATGCGGAAGATGTTGCGCTGGATCGCGGGCGGCGGCTCCATCTGCTGCTCAATGCCGTCAAGGCCGGCGGCCAGCATGACGGCGAGCGCCAGGTAGGGATTGCAGCTGGGATCCGGCATCCGCACCTCGGCGCGGGTGGAGTTGCCGCGTTTGGCCGGAATGCGGATCAGTGCCGAGCGGTTGCTGGTGCTCCAGGCGATGTTCACCGGCGCCTCGAAACCGGGCACCAGCCGCTTGTAACTGTTCACAAGCGGATTCGTGATCGCCGTGATGCCCTGGGCATGGTCGAGGACGCCTGCGATGAACTGCTCGGCAGTCCGGGACAGCCCGTGGTCGCCGGACGGATCGGCGAAGGCGTTCTCGCCGCCCCGGAACAGGCTCAAGTGACAGTGCATGCCGCTGCCGTTCACGCCGGGCATGGGTTTGGGCAGGAAGCTCGCCAGCAGGCCATATTCCAGCGCGACCCGCTTGACGACGAACTTGAAGGTCGCGATGCGGTCCGCCGTTTCCAGGGCCGGTGCGTACCGGAAGTCGATCTCGTGCTGCCCCGGCGCGACCTCGTGGTGCGCGGCCTCGATCTCGAAGCCCATCTCGACGAGCTTGTTGGCGATCTCCCGGCGGATGCGCTCGCCCTTGTCGATGGGAGCGAGGTCGAAATACCCGGCCTTGTCGTGTGTGACGGTGCTGCCCAGACCGGACGGCGTGCGCTCGAACAGGAAGAATTCCGGCTCGGTGCCCACGAACATCTCGAAGCCCAGCGCCCGTGCCCGTTCCACCTGGGTTCTCAGGACATGCCGGGGATCCCCGGTGAAGGGGGTGCCGTCCGGCAGGGCCACGTCGCAGATCAGGCGCGCGACCCGGCCACGCTCCCCCTCCTCGCGGGAGAACTGCGGGTAGATCAGGAAGGTGCTCAGGTCCGGCCGGAGCAGCATGTCGGATTCCTCGACCCGCGTGAATCCCTCCACGGCGCTGCCGTCGAAGGTCACGTCGCCGTTCAGTGCCTTGAAGAACTGGGACTTCGGCACCTCGACGTTCTTGGTGGTGCCCAGGATGTCTGTGAACTGCAGGCGCAGGAATTTGACCTCACCCTGCTGGAGTTCGGCCAGGACGCTCTCGCGTGACGGTGGGGCGGCGCTGTCGGTGGGGGACGGTTTCTGACGACTCATGGTGCGGGGAACCTCCAGGGGCCGGCCGGGCGACTGCCCGGAGGGTCGCGGCGGGGCGGGTGGACTGCCGTGATTATGCGCGACGCCGTGACGGCTGCGCCGGCCACCCCGCACGTCGGCAGATCCGGCCCGTGCAGGTTGTGGAACGCGGAGTCGCCCAGGCGTCACGTCAGCTCTGACAACCTGCACGGAACGTGCCGTACGGCCGTGGAAGGGCGGCGCAGAGTGACGACTTGTGCAGGGGAATGCGTTGACCCCCGCAACAGCTGGCTCCTATACTCGGCGGCAGTGTCAGGACTCCGGCTCAGGGCGGCGTGCAGGGATGCCACGCCGTTGCCACTGTACGGACGTCCCTGATCAAGGGAGCCCCATGAACCATGACTTCGACGTGATCTCGGCCGCGCGCAACTGGCGACTCGACACCGAGCAGGCCTCGACCCCGCACGACATCTTCACCGACGTGTATGCCAGCGACGTCCTGACCCTGGAACAGCTCAAGACCCGCCTGAGCAAGCCGGTCTACAAGAGCCTCCAGGCCACGCTGGAGCGCGGCGATACCCTGGATCCCACCATCGCCGACACGGTCGCGCTGGCCATGAAGACGTGGGCCATGGAGAAGGGCGCCACGCACTACACCCACTGGTTCCACCCGCTGACCGGCGCGACCGCCGAGAAGCACGATTCCTTCGTCTCGCCGACCGGAGAGGGCAGCGCCATCGCCACCTTCAGCGGCAAGGAACTGATCCAGGCCGAGCCCGACGCCAGCTCCTTCCCGTCCGGGGGCCTGCGGGCCACCTTCGAGGCCCGTGGCTACACCGCGTGGGACGCGAGCAGCCCGGCCTTCATCATGCGCCATGCCAACGGCGCCACCCTGAGCATCCCCACTGCCTTCGCGTCGTGGACGGGCGAGGCTCTGGACACCAAGACGCCGCTGCTGCGCTCGGTCGAGGCGCTGAACAAGGCCGTCACCCCGGCCCTGGCCCTGTTCGGGGCCAGCGAGGGCACGCGTGTGAGCAGCACCCTGGGGGCCGAGCAGGAGTATTTCCTGATCGCCGAGGAGTACTTCTACCGCCGGCCCGACCTGGTCATGACCGGCCGCACGCTGTTCGGGGCACAGCCCCCGCGCGGCCAGGAGCTGGAAGACCACTACTTCGGAGCCATCCCGGACCGTGTCCTGAGCTTCATGACCGACGCCGAGACGCAGATGTACGCCCTGGGCATCCCGGTCAAGACCCGGCACAACGAGGTCGCTCCGGGTCAGTTCGAGATCGCGCCCATCTATGAGGACAGCAACGTCGCGGCGGATCACCAGCAGCTGATCATGCAGATCCTGCGCAACACGGCCCGCAAGTACGGTCTGGTGGCGCTGCTGCACGAGAAGCCGTTTGCCGGCGTGAACGGCAGCGGCAAGCACTGCAACTGGAGCATGGGCACCAACGCCGGTGAGAACCTGCTCGAGCCGGGCGACACCCCGCACGAGAACATGCAGTTCCTGTTCTTCTGCGCCGCCGTGATCAAGGCCGTCGACGAGCACCAGGATCTGCTGAGGATCTCGGTCGCCAGCGCGAGCAACGACCACCGCCTCGGCGCGAACGAAGCGCCCCCGGCCATCATCTCGATCTTCCTGGGCAGCGAGCTTACCGAGATCTTCGACCGGCTGGAGAGCGGTCAGGGTGGACGCGGCGCATCGGCCGGGCTGCTGGGCCTGGGCACCAGCGTGCTGCCCCCGCTGCCGCGTCACGCCGGCGACCGCAACCGCACCAGCCCGTTCGCCTTCACCGGCAACAAGTTCGAGTTCCGTGCGGCCGGCAGCAGCCAGAGCATCTCGTTCCCGATCACAGTGCTGAACATCATCGTGGCCGATGCCGTGTCGGCGCTGACTGCCGACCTGAAGGCGAAGCTCGACGGCGGCGCCGATCTCAATGCGGCGGTGGCCGACCTCGTGAAGAGCACCTACGCGGCGCACAAGCGCATCGTCTTCAACGGCGACGGCTATTCCGACGAGTGGCACCAGGAAGCGGAGCACACCCGCAAGCTGCTGAACCTGCGAACCTCGCTGGACGCGATCGAGCACCTGTCGGACGCCAAGAACCAGGCCCTGTTCCAGAAGTTCGGGGTGCTCAGCGACCGTGAACTCGCGGCCCGCCAGGAAATCATGTACGACATCTACTTCAAGACGGTGAACATCGAGGGCGAGACCACCGAGTACATGGCCCGCACCATGATCCTGCCCGCCGCGATCAAGTACCTGGGCGAGCTGAATGCCGCCGGGGACAGCCGCGCCGCCCGTGGCGTGGCCGGTGAGGTCAGTGCCGCCGCCGATGAGCTGTATGACGCGGTTCAGGCCCTGTCTGACCAGAACGCCGCCCAGGGAGGCGACGAGGTGCATGAGAAGGCGCACCACATGCGCGACCATGTCCTGCCCGCCATGCTCAAGGTGCGCACCGCCGCCGACAAGCTGGAGAAGGTCGTGGCCGAGCAGCACTGGCCCCTGCCCACGTACCGTCAGATGCTGTTCGTGAAGTGACCGCAGGACGGTGCCACGTGGCGCCGTGACCACCGGGCCGCCTGTTCTGGGCGGCCCGGTATCGTGTGGGAACACGTGACCAGCGTTGCCGTGTGCCAGCCCACCTCCGCTACACTTGGGGGCGTGCTGAACCTGTTACGCAAGCCCTCTGTCACACCCGCAGACCTGGAGCGGGGGCTGGCGGAACTGGGACTGGACGGCACGCAGCACGTCATGGTGCATGCCAGCCTGAAATCCTTCGGCACCCTGGAGGGCGGGGCCCGTGGCGCTGTCGACGCGCTGGTGGCGAGTACCGCCACCCTGGTGGCGCCTGCCTTCACATATTCCACCCTGATGTCCCGGCCGGGGGCGCTGTCCACGCCGCGTTTTCACCGGGACATGCGCGTGAGCCGCGACATCGGCCGCGTACCGCAGGAGATGGTGGAGCGCTCAGCTGCCCTACGCTCGGCCCATCCCACCCTGAGCTTCATCGCGCTGGGGGAGCAGGCGGCCGCGATCACGGCGGCCCAGACCCTGGACAGCCCGTACCGGCCGGTCGGGGCCCTGTACGATCTGGACGGCTACGCCCTGCTCATGGGTGTGGATCACGGCAGCAACACGTCCATCCACTACGGTGAGCACCTGGCCGGGATGCCGCTGCTGACGCGCTATGTCCACACGCCGCAGGGGGTCATGCCCACGGCCTTTCCGAACTGCTCGGCCGACTTCGACAATCTGGTTCCCGCGCTGACCGGTCTCTTCCGGACCGCGCGGGTCGGATCGTCGGAACTGCAGCTGTACTCCGTCCGTGCCCTGGTGGACACCACCACCGCCTTCCTGACCCAGCACCCGGAGGGCCTGCTGTGCACATACCGGGGCTGCCGCTGCCAGGAAGTGCGTCAACTCGTCCGCCAGCGCGGGCTCGACCCCCGGCCGCACGTCGGTCTGTAGGTCAGCGCGGGGAGCGGCACCGTCCGGGATGCTGCGGACGGCGGGCCCGCCGGGGTGACAGGGAAAAAGACGGCACGGCGCACTGATGTGCAGCCGCGCCGTTTCCTTCGGATCTCAGCTGCGGCGGTGCGTCAGCATCTCCTCGCGCAGGACTACCTTGTGGCGGGGGCGGCCCTGGGCCTGACCCTGCGCCAGTTCGTGCGCGTCGAGCACCTGCCAGTCGTGGAAGGAGTAGACGTCCACGCCGCGCGAGGCCAGCAGCGTGTCCACGGCGGCACGGGTCGGGTGCGCCGCCGCAGACAGCGTGCCCGCTCGGGCGTCCGCGAGCAGATGCGCGACGGTGTCGGTGGCGTCCTTGCGGTTGGTGCCGATCACACCGCTGGGGCCGCGTTTGATCCAGCCGGCGGTGTACTCGCCGGGCCGGCCGTCCACCCGTCCCTCGGTGTTGGGGATCACGCCCCGGCGGCCATCGAAGGGCACGCCCGGCAGGGCCACCCCCTTGTAGCCGACGGAGCGCAGCACCAGCTGCACGGGCAGCACCTCGAACTCACCGGTGCCGACGGCATTGCCGTGGTCGTCCAGGGTGTTGCGTTCGATCTTCAGGCCGCCCACGTTGCCCGCGCCGTCGTCGAGGATCTCGGTGGGGGAGACCAGGAAGCGCAGGTGGATGCGGCGAGCCTTGCCCTCGGGCGTGCGGACCGCGAAGTCGCGCAGCACGTCCAGATTCTTCCTGACGGTGTTGTCGGTGATTGCGGCTTCGGCCGCCTCGTCGACCTGCACCTCGGCCGGCTTGACGATGGGATCGGCGTCGTCCAGTTCTCCGAACTCGCGCAGCTCCTTGGTCGTGAACTTGGCCTGTGCCGCGCCACGCCGGCCCAGAACCCACACGTCCTTGACCGCGCTGCGCTCCAGCACCGGCAGCGCGTGGGCGGCGATATCCGATTCGCGCAGTTCCGCCACCGTCTTCACGAGGATGCGGCTGACATCCAGGGCCACGTTCCCCACACCGATCACGGCGACCCCCGTGGCCGCCAGGGTCAGGTCGCGGGCGGCGGCGTCCGGGTGGCCGTTGTACCACGCGACGAATTCGGTAGCGCTCATGGAACCGCGCAGCTCCTCGCCGGGAATGCCCAGCCGGCGGTCGCTGCTCGCCCCCACCGTGTACATGACGGCATCGTAGTGTGCACGGGCATCCTCGTGGGTCAGGTCACGGCCGAACTCCACGTTGCCCAGGAAGCGGACGCGTGGATCGGACAGCGTCTTCTCGAAGCCGCGCGTGACGCTCTTGATGGTCAGGTGATCCGGCGCGACGCCGTAGCGCACCAGACCGTACGGAGTGGGCAGACGGTCATAGACGTCCACCTCGACGCTCAGGTCGGACTTCAGCAGGGCCTCGGTGGCGAAGACGCCGCTGGGGCCAGAGCCGATCACGGCGACACGAAGGGGACGCTCGGGGGTGTAGGACACGGTCATGCCGCGAGTCTAGTGGGCCCATGTGAAGGTGTGAATGCCGAACGTGCCGGTATGGTGTCACACGGTCGGCAACACCGTCTGTCAGTCGGCCAGAAGGCGTGTGGGACGATGAAACACGCGGTCTTCCACGCCTAGACGGGTGAACGCTCCCTCCACGCACCGGCCCCGCACAGAACGCCGCCGCCCGGCACAGGGTGCGGGCGGCGGTGGGGAAACGATCTGGTTATGCGGCGGCGATCTCGCCGAGGGCCGCCTCGTTCTTGAGGGTGATCTTGCCGTAGCCGGCGCTGATCACACCTTCACGCGACAGTTCGCCCACGACCTTGGTGACCGTCTCGCGTACGCTGCCCACAGCAGCGGCCAGTTCGTCGTGGGTGGCATAGATCATGGTCTCGCCGCTGTCGAGCTGGGTGGCCAGGGCGGTGTCCTTGAGCTCCAGCAGCTCACCGGCGATCCGCGCGCGCAGCCGCTTGCCCACCAGACGGTAGATGCTCTCGTAGGCACGTTCCAGCGTACGCACCAGGTGCGTGGTCACGATGAGGTTGTCCTCGGCGGTCATCAGGGCCGGATTGATCACGTCGACACTCGAATCCGTCACGGCCTCGGCGAAGTACGCCCGGTTCACGCCTGCGAGGGCTTCCTCGCCGAAGTATTCGCCGGGTTTGACATACCGCAGCGTGAGGCCGTTGCCGTCGTCATCCATGGTATGGACGCGGATCAGGCCAGAGCTGACGCGGTACAGCATGTCGCTCTTGCCGGGGTACAGGATCACGGCACCGGGGCGGTAGGTCACGGTGTCGACATAGGTGCGCGTGGCATTGGACGTCTGGGTCATTGAAGTCGCCTCCTCGGGCGGAGTGAGGGTGAAAGTGATGGTCGGTCGAGGGTGATGGAACGCCCTTTCCCGACGTGCTCACAGTGTAACCGAAAATCACTTTTTTGTAAACAATTTTGTTTCTTTAATCATCATTTATGTCACACAGAAGGGCGCTGGATCCGCCACCCGTTTTCCCGGCTATACCGGCAAAAACCGGTGTGGTCAGTCTTAGACCGATGCTCACGGCCGGCTCATGGATCTTGTGCGGGACAGGGGCGGCGGGGACACGGCGGACGCCACGGCAGGCGGCCATGAAGACGTGGGTGGCAGCGGAAGTCAGCACCTGCCCCCCGCGACCCGCCAAACGCAGGATGCCCGGCCAGACCGGCACCGGGCACCCTGAGGTCGGAGGTCAGTCGCTCAGACCTCGTCCTCACGGCGGATCGGGAAGGCGCTGATCACGCTGTCCTTGTCGCCGATGTTGATGACCTTCACGCCCTGGGCATTGCGGCCCGTCACGCGCACTTCCTCGACGCGCGTGCGGATCACGGTGCCCTTCTCGGTCAGCACCATCAGTTCCTCGTTGCCGGCCACCAGGGCCAGGGTCACGAGCTTGCCAGTCTTCTCGGTGACGTCCAGGGTGATCACGCCCATGCCGCCGCGCCCCTTGGCCGGGTAGTCCCCGACCGGCGTGCGCTTGCCCAGGCCGCACTCGCTGACCGCCAGCAGTTCGCTGGCCTCGTCGCCGCCGGGCACCAGGGCCATGCTGACCACGGCGTCCTGCTCGCCCTCACGCAGCCGGATGCCGATGACCCCCTGCGTGGCGCGGCCAGTGTCGCGCACCTCGCTGGATTCGAAGCGCATGGCCTTGCCGTTCCGGGTCGCCAGCACGACGTGGTCGCCGTCCTGCACGATGCCCACGCCGATCAGTTCATCGCCCGGCTGGAGGTTGATGGCGATCAATCCCGCCGAGGTGATGTTGCCGTAGTCGGTGATCAGGGTCTTCTTGACGACGCCGTTGCGGGTCGCGAAGATGAAGCACCCGGCCTCCTCGAAGCCCTTCACGCTCAGCACAGACGCGATGTTCTCGTCCTCGCGCAGGCTGGGCAGCAGGTTGCGGATGTGCGTGCCCTTGGCGTCGCGCCCGGCTTCCGGCAGGTCGTAGATCTTCTCGTGGAAGACTCGGCCCTTGTCCGTGAAGAACAGCAGGAAGTCGTGCGTGGATCCGACGAAGACGCGGGTGTTCACGTCCTCCTCGCGGAGCTTGCCGCCGCTGCTTCCGCGTCCGCCCCGGCCCTGGGCCCGGTACGCGTCCAGATTCGTGCGCTTCAGGTAGCCGGCCTTGGTCATGGTGATGACCATGTCCTCGACCGCGATCAGGTCTTCCTTGGAGATGTCGTCTTCCAGCTGCGTGATCGTGCTGCGCCGCTCGTCGCCGTAGCTGTCACGGATGGCCCGGACTTCCTTCTTGATCTCCTTCCACAGCAGCCCCTCGTCGCCCAGGATCGAGCGCAGGAACGCGATGGTCTTCTGGAGTTCGTCGAACTCGCCCTGGAGCTTCTCACGTTCCAGGCCCACCAGCCGCTGGAGGCGCATGTCCAGGATGGCCTGCGACTGGATCTCCGACAGCCCGAAGCGGGCCATCAGCGAGTCGCGGGCCTCGGCCCCGGTGTTGCTGGCACGGATCAGCGAGATGACCTCGTCGATGTGATCGAGTGCCTTGAGGAGCCCCTCGAGGACATGGGCCCGTTCCTCGGCCTTGCGCAGGTCGTACTGCGTCCGGCGCGTCACCACGTCCCGGCGGTGGGTCAGGAAGTAGCGCATGGTGTCGACCAGCGGCAGCACGCGCGGCTCGCCGTTGACGATGCTCAGGTTGATGATCGTGAAGGTGCCCTGGAGCTGCGTGTACTTGTAGAGCTGATTCAGCACCAGGGTGGGGATCGCGCCGCGCTTGAGCTCCACGACGATCCGCACCGGATCCTTGCGGTCGGATTCGTCCCGCAGGGCGCTGATGTCCGGGATCTTGCCGGCCTTGTACATCGCGCTGATCGTCTGGATCAGGTTGGTCTTGTTCACCTGATACGGGATCTCGCTGATGATGATCTGGTTGCGGCCGTTCTTCTCCTCGATGCGGGCCTTGCCGCGCACCTTCAGGCCGCCGTGGCCGGTCGCGTAGGCCTCACGGATGCCCGCCTGCGAGATGCGCCCGCCGGTCGGGAAGTCCGGCCCCCGGACGTGCTCCATCATGCCGTCGAGGGTCAGGGCCGGATTGTCGATCAGCGCGAGCAGCCCGTTGCAGATCTCGGTGAGGTTGTGCGGCGGGATGTTGGTCGCCATGCCCACCGCGATGCCGGACGCGCCGTTGATCAGCAGGTTCGGCACAGCTGACGGCAGCACCGTGGGTTCCTCGGTCGTCTCGTCGTAGTTGGGCTTGAGGTCGACCGTCTCCTTCTCCAGGTCGGCCAGCACCTCCTCGGCGACCTTGGTCATGCGGGCTTCCGTGTAGCGCATGGCGGCCGGCGGATCGCCGTCGATGCTGCCGAAGTTGCCCTGCGGATGCACCATGGGATAGCGCATGTTCCACCACTGGCCCAGGCGCACCATCGCGTCGTAGATGGACGAGTCGCCGTGGGGGTGGTACTTCTTCATGACCTCGCCGACCACCGAGGCCGACTTGGCGTGCTTCTGGTTGGCGTACAGCCCTTCCAGCAGCATGGCGTACATGATCCGCCGCTGTACGGGCTTCAGACCGTCGCGCACGTCGGGCAGCGCACGATCCACGATCACGTTCATGGCGTAGTTGATGAAGTTGGTCTTGACTTCGCTGGTGATGTCAACGGGATGAATTCCGGTCATGTGGCTCCAGTCGGGGGCGCGGCGGGCAGGCAGCCCGCTCGCGGAGGGAAGGACGAGTCCCGGCGCAGGCACCGGGTATGACACGATTCTACCACACTATTATGTCTCTAGCGTAATAGCTGCCGTGCCCTCAATACCCACAGTGTACCGCATCGCCGGCCCGGAACCGGTGCGTCGGTGGCGCGTGAAACCCCCCGCCAGCGCGGCAATCGGTGCCCGAGACCACCGGTGGCCAGAGCCGGGCGCCGGCCGTCCCCTGGCGCCGTACGGTCGGCCGCGGCGCACGCGCTCCCCGTCGTGCCCGGTCTTGTCAGGACTGTGCAACAGTGCCGCGCCTATGATGCGCGGCGATGCTTGCCGAACTGACGCAACTCGTGAATGACGTGGACGGTGCGTGGGCCGCCGCCATCGGCGGACTGGACGGCCTGCTCATCGAGGGGCACAGTGCCGGCAGCGCCGACCTGAGCCTGCTGGTGGCCGAGCACGCCGGACTGCTGCGCTCGGCGGGCAGTTCGTACGCCCACACGCTGGGCGGCGGACACGCGCGCGAACTGTATGTGCGCGGTGAGCGCCTGAGCGTGTACCTGCATCCCATCAAGACCGAGTACTACCTGCTGCTGGCCCTGGATGCCCGCAGCAATCTCGGGCAGGCGCGGCTGTATGGCCGGGACGCCGCCCGCAAACTGGGGGCCATGCTGTGATCATCGACGCACTCCAGGGCCTGTCCGGCGGGGTCGCGGCTGCCCTTGTCGGGCCAGACGGCCTGCCCATCGAATCGCAGGGCGAGGGCGGCGACGCCCTGGCCGCCGAACTGGCGGCGCTGCGGGCGACCTTCGACCGGGTGGGCCGCCGCCTGGGAGCCGGAGACGTCACGCGGCTCACCATGACCAGCGAACGGGTCGAGGTGGTCGCGGTGACCAGTGGCCAGCACGTGATCGGCGTGGCGCTGGCCCGTGGCCAGGACACCCGCAGTGCCCAGCAGGCCCTGGCGCGGGTGGCGCTCGACCTCCTGCCCCTGCCGCGCGTGGAGGGCTGATGCTCGACACGCTGATGGCCGTACGCGGCATGACCCACGTCCTGCTGATCGACCACAACGGCTCAGTCCTGAGTTCGGCCGGGCTGGAGCCGGGTCTCCTGAAACGGGAACTCGGGCTCGTCGCCGCCGGCAAGGCGGTGATCGGCAGCCTCCAGACCACGCTGGACGCGGCCGGCTGGAGCGAGCTGCTGCTCGATCTCGACAGCGGCCCGGTGCTGCTCACGCCCTTCGGCCCACAGATCCTGGTGACCGCCTTCGACGACGTCACCAGCCTGGGCCGCGTGCGCTTCGCGGTGCGCCGGCTCCTCAACCCGTGATCCACGGTTCGGGACAGGCGCGACCCGGACGATCGTCACCGACCCGCATGCCACCCCGGCGCTAGGGTGAGGCCATGATGGATCGCCCCCGCCGCCTGCGCCGGACGCCCGCCCTGCGGGCCCTGACCCGCGAGATACAGCTGCACCCCTCGCAGTTCATCCACCCGATCTTCGTCCACGAGCGAGACGACGTGACGCCGATCGCGACGATGCCCGGCGTGAGCCGTCACTCGGTCGCCAGCGCGGTGCAGCAGGCCCACGAGGCGCACGCCCTCGGCATTCCCAGCGTGATCCTGTTCGGCATTCCTGACGACAAGGACGAGCAGGGCAGCGGGGCCTACGACAGCGGCGGCATCATCCAGCGGGCGGCGGCGGCCATCAAGGCGGCCGTGCCGGAGGTGACCGTCATCGCGGATACCTGCCTGTGCGAGTACACCAGCCACGGGCACTGCGGCGTGCTGCGCGAGGTGCCCGGCCAGACCGGGGCCGATGCCTGGACGGTCGACAACGACCCCAGCCTGGATCTGCTGGCCCGCACCGCCGTGTCGCAGGCGCAGGCCGGAGCAGACGTGGTCGCTCCCAGCGCCATGATGGACGGCCAGGTCGGAGCGATCCGTGCCGCGCTGGACGCCGCCGGCTACGCGCACGTGCCGGTCATGGCCTACGCGGTGAAGTACGCCAGCGCGTACTACGGCCCCTTCCGGGACGCGGCGGGGTCGGCCCCGAGCGTCGGTAACCGCGCCACGTACCAGATGGATCCGGCTGGCGGCTACCGCGAGGCCCTGCGGGAAGCCCGCCTCGACGCCGAGCAGGGGGCCGATACCCTGATGGTCAAGCCCGCGCTGGCGTATCTGGACGTGCTGAGCCTGCTGAGGCGCGAGTTCGACCTGCCGGTCGTGGCATACAACGTCAGCGGCGAGTACTCGCTGATCAAGGCGGCGGCGGCGGCCGGGTACATGGACGAGCGGCGCACCGTGCTGGAGACCCTGACCGGCTTCAGGCGAGCCGGGGCCGACGCGATCATCACGTACCACGCCCTGGACGCCGCCCGCTGGCTGCGGGACGACCCCGCATGAGCGGCCCGATCCGGGTGGACTGGATTGCCACGGGCCTGTGGCCGGGGCGGCTGGGCCTGACCTTCGCGCCGGGCAAGAAGGGGCTCAGCGTGTACCAGCCCGGCGTGACCCACGACCGCGACCTGCGGGCTGATCTGGAGACGCTGGCGCGCGACGGAACCCAGGTGATCGCTCCGCTGATCGAGGATTTCGAGTTTGATCTGCTGGGCATGGACGGCTACCACGACGAGGCCGAGGCCCGGCACCTGACGGTCGTGCCCTGTCCGATCCCCGACGGCGGCGTCCCGCGCGACCCACACGCCTTCAGCACATATGTCGACGATCTGATGACCCTCCTGCTCGACGGACAGTCGGTGGTCGTCCACTGTCGGGGCGGGCTGGGCCGCGCGGGTCTGACCGCTGCGTGCGTGCTGGTGCAGGCCGGCATGACCCCCGAGGACGCGATCCGGCTGGTGCGCCACACACGCAGCCCCCACGCGATCGAGACGCGGACGCAGGAGCAGTTCGTCCACGACTTCGCCCATCACGATCCGGCCGACAGGCCCGACTCATGAACGTGCGCTCCAGCCCAGCCCACGCCGGTTCACGGGCCCGTCAGCTCCAGACCCTACACTGAGCCCACCATGAAAGACGCCGCCCTGATCGTGCTGGCCGCCGCGCTCCTGGCCGCGTGTGCTCCTGCCGTGAGTGGCCCGCGCCAGGGCCGCATCGTGAATTCCGTGACCGGCACCGAGGGCAGGGTGTCGTTCGTCGCCGGGAGCCTGCGCCCACGCGTGGGCGATCCGTTCGCGCCGGACAACGCCACGATCACCATCGGTGGGCAGACCTACACCGGGCGCACCGCCATCGTGGACGGCGCCGGTGCCGGTGCTGCCCTGCCCGCCGGGTGGGGGCTGAGTGTGGGGTTCGGTGCGAGCAGCGCGGCCTTCACGAATGGTCTGGTCGGGGTGGGCACCCGGCTCGACAGCCCGCGTCATCCGCCGGTGGCCCGGATCGGCAACCTGATCGCCAGAACGGCCACCGCGCCCGTGCTCACGCTGACGTGTACCCTGACCGTCGACGAGACCGAGCACGGCATCGGCGAGTGTACCGGCAACGATGGCACGCGCTACGCTCTTCAGTTCTGACGGATCGCACCGGGCCGGGGCCATCGATCCGCCGGTGGTCGCGTTGCTGGCCGTGTCCCGCCCGGTTGGGCCACCCGCAGACAGAGGACGCTCCGGGCCGGGATAAGCTGACCCGCGTGAATCTTCTGCAGCATTCCCTGTTGGGCGGCACGTCCTTCCGCAGTGTGGACGAGTTGTTGAGCGGGCTGGACTGGCACGAGGCGGCCCGGCGGATGCCCGGCGTGCCCTACACGCTGGCCGGGCTGGTCTACCACCTGTCGGTGACCCAGCGTGCCAGCCTGGATCTGGCCAGCGGCCGGGCCGAGGCGTGGCCCGTGACCCTGAGCGTGTGGCCGGATCAGCCGCCCACCCGCGCCGAATTCGAGCACCATCTGGCCGATCTACGCAGCGGGCTGGCCGAGGCGCAGGTTCTGGCGGGCGATCCGTCGTCACGGGCGCGGGAGGTGCTCGCGGATCTGGCGGTGCACAGCGCGTACCACTGGGGGCAGGTGGCGCTCCTGCGGCGGCAGTACGGCACGCTCCCTCTGCTGTGATGGGTGTGGTGGTGGGGAGCACCAACCCGACCAAGGTGCAGGCGGTGGCGCGGGTCTTCGCGGCCCTGGATGCCGGGCCGGGCGATCCGCCGGAGGTGCGCGGCGTCGCGGTGCCCAGCGGCGTGCCGGATCAGCCGCTCGGGGTGGGGCAGACCCGGCGCGGCGCGGTCAACCGTGCCCGCGCTGCCCTGCAGGTGCCCGGAGCCACGTGGGGCTTCGGTCTGGAGGGCGGTGTGCGCTTCGAGCGTGGCGCGGCGTGGCTGTTCGGGATCGTGGCGGTGGCGCGACCCGGAGGTGTGATCCATGTGACGCGGACGTCGGAACTGCGCCTGCCCCCCGCCGTGGCCGGGCGGGTGCGGGCCGGAGAGGAACTCGGCCCGGTCATGGACGAGATGCTGGGCACGGTGGACATCAAGCGGGGGCGGGGCACGGTCGGCGCGGCCACGCGGGGACTGGTCACCCGGTCGGCGGTGTGGGAACAGGCGACGGCGCTGTGTATCGCGCCCGTGATCACGCCGGAACTGTACGGTCTCGGGTAGGCTGGCCCGCATGACCACCGACGTGACCGTGAACGAGGCCCGCCGCCGCTACGAGATCACCGTGGATGGCCGTGTGGCAGGCTACGCCGAGTACCAGGACGTGGCCGGAGCCCGCATGCTGCCGCACACCGAGATCGACGAGGGCCACGAGGGCGAGGGACTGGGCAGTGCGCTGGTGAAGTACGCGCTGGATGACATCCGTGCCCGCCAGCTGCACGTCGTGCCGATGTGCCCCTTCGTCGCTGCGTACATGCGCCGCCATCCGGAGTACACGGATCTGGTGCAGCCGGGCCAGCGGGCGATGTTCCGCCTGTGAGCTGAACACCGGACCGGCCACGGCCCGAGCGGACGTTTGTTAGGCTGCGCGGCATGTCCTGGGTTCAAGAGCGCCGCATCGGTGAGTTCCGTGTCACGTCCCTGACCGACGGGCAGTTCCGCCTGGATGGAGGAGCCATGTTCGGCACGGTGCCCAAGGTGCTGTGGTCGCGGGTCACGGACAGCGACGACCTGAACCGCATTCCGCTGCGCGTCAATCCACTGCTGATCCAGCGCGGCGGCGAGAACATCCTCGTGGAGACTGGCCTGTGGGATCAGGGCGGCGAGAAGTTCGACCACATGTATGCCGCCGAGCGCGACGAGTCGGTGTTCCGGGGCCTGGAGGCCGTGGGCCTGGGCGCCGAGGACATCCACCTCGTGATCTGCACCCACCTGCACTTCGACCACGTGGGGCGCAGCGTGACCGCGCTGGGCGAACCGACCTTCCCGAACGCCCGCTATGTGGTGCAGGGGCAGGAACTGCATGATGCGCGGCACCCGCACGAACGCAGCCGTGCCAGCTACATCCCGCAGACCTTCGAGCCGCTCGTGGACGCCGGACTGTTCGACGTGGTGGAGGGCGAGCACGACCTGCGGCCGGGCCTGAGCGTGCTGCCGCTGCCGGGGCACACACTCGGCATGCAGGGGGTGGTGCTGCGCTCCGGAGGGCAGACGCTGGTGTACACGGCCGACCTGCTGCCCACCCTGAACCACGCGCCGCTGCCGTACATCATGGGCTTCGACCTGTACCCGGTCACGACCCTGGAGACGCGGCGGCGGTACTTCCCGCAGTGGGCCGAGGAGGGCGCCGTGATCTGCACGCCGCATGATCCGCACGTGCCCTTTGCCCGACTGACCGTGGGAGAGCGGGGGGCGTTCCATGCCGTCCCGGACGCTGTCGCCGTCTCGCCCTGAGGGACGTGGCGTGGTGTCCGCCATCCTGCTGATCCCGAGGCGACCAACTCCGTGTAGTGTGGCGCGGTATGAGTCTCGCGCCCACACCTGCCGTGTCATCTGAATCGATCAAGTCGCCGGCACGGGAGATCGCGGGCATCGCCGTCCCGGTCAGTCTGGAGATGGTCATCCAGCTCCTGCTGGGGTTCATCAATCAGATCATTGTCGGCACGCTCGGCGCGGTGTCGGTGGCGGCGGTGGGCCTCAGCGGGAGCCTGGGGTTCCTGTTCTTTGTCACGCTGGGCTCGCTGGGCACCGGCACCAGCATCCTGGTGGCCCGGCGGGCGGGCGCGGGAGACCGGGCGGGTGTGGACACGGTGATCACCATCACGACCGTGCTGAGTCTGGTTCTCGGTGCCCTGATCACCGCCGGCGTGTATGGGGTCGCCGGGCCGCTGCTGGCGCTGGCCGGCGGCGAGGCGGATGTGACTCGGGTCGCCACGCCCTACCTTCAGGTGCTGATGATCTCGCTGGTGCCGGGCATGCTGGGCTGGGTCTACAGCGGGGCGCTGCGCTCACTGGGGCACGCCCGCACACCGCTGGTCGCCACGGTGCTCAGCGTGGCCATCGAGAGCGTCCTGGCGTACTCGCTGGTGTTCGGCGTGGGGCCGTTTCCGCAGCTGGGCGTGGTCGGGGCGGCGTGGGCCATTGTCGCGGCCAACAGCTTCAAGGCCGTGTATCTGGCGGTGCAGATCTACGGGCCGCGCCATCTGGCCCGGCTGAATGTGCCGCACCCCCGGTCGTGGCGGGAGGTCACCGCGCCGCTGCTGGTGCTCACGGCGCCCATCGCCTTCACCGAGTTCGCGTGGAGCCTCGGCGGCTTCCTGTACGCCGCCGTGTTCGCCCGCGTGGGCACCCAGGCGCTGGCCGCCAGTCAGATCGCCGCGAACCTGGAGAGCGTGTTCTTCATCTCCTCCTTCGGCCTGATGAGCGCGGCCACGGTGTTCATCGGGCGCAGCCTGGGGGCCGGAGACGCTGCGGCTGCCCAGGACTGGCTGCGCCGCATCCTGCACGCGGGTCTGATCACGGCGCTGATCAGCGGAGCGCTGTACGCCCTGAGCGCCCTGGCCGTGCCCAGCGTGTTCCCCCGCGTGGGGGCGGACGTACAGCAGCTCGCGGTCATCGGCATCCTGATCACGGCGGTCAGCCAGGTCATCAAGGTGCGGAACATGATCATCGGCGGCGGGGTGCTGCCCGGCACTGGCGACGGCAAGGGGGTGCTGATCGGTGACATCGTCGGGGCCTTCATCGTCGGGCTGCCGCTGGCCATCGTCCTGGGGCTGTACACGCCGCTGGGGGCGTGGGGCGTGTTCCTGGCGCGGGGGCTGGAGGAACTGAGCAAGGTCATCATCTTCGAGTGGCGTCGGCGCCGGGTGGACTGGAACCGGCTGGCACAGGAGCAGGCCGGGCAGGCGATGGCCCCCGCCCACTGACCGCCGGGGGGTGGACGATGACCGTCCGACCCCCGATATCCACGACACCGCCCACTCCTTTGCGAGTGGGCGGTCTGCTCCGATGCCTGCGCGGCTCAGGTCTGGAGCGCTGCCTGGAGGGTCTCCAGTGACAGCCCGCGGGTGCGGGCGTCCAGCGCCACCTCACCGTCGCGCAGGGCCACGACCCGCTGGCCCAGGTGCAGGGCCTCCTCGAGCTGGTGGGTCACGAAGACCACGGTCACCTTCTGCTGCCACCAGATGCCCAGCAGTTCGTCAGCCAGAGAGGTGCGGGTCTGCACGTCCAGGGCGCTGAAGGGCTCGTCGAGCAGCAGCAGACCGGGTTTCACGGCCAGGGCGCGGGCCAGGCTGACCCGCTGGCGCTGGCCGCCCGACAGTTCATGCACGCGCCGGGCACCGTAGCCGTCCAGGCCGACCAGCCGCAGCGCCTCGGCCGCGCGGGCGTCCCGGTCGGCCCGGCCCAGACGTTTCAGGCCGAACTTCACGTTGCCGGCCACATCCAGCCACGGGAACAGGGCCCCCTCCTGCTGCACCAGGGTCAGGCTGGGGTGGGGGCCACGCACGGTCTCGTCGCCCAAGCGGATCACGCCCTGCTGCGGGCGCAGGAAGCCAGCCAGCAGGCTCAGCAGGGTGCTCTTGCCGCTGCCGGACGGCCCGACCACGCACAGGAACTCGCCCGGCGAGACGTGCAGGTCGATCGGCCCCAGCCCGGCACGGCCCCGGTAGCGGTAGCTGACGTTGTCGAGTGTCAGACTCGCGCCGGCAGGATGCACGGCGCTGCCGGCATCCTGTGGGGTGGGCGCGGGGTCGCGGTTCACGGTCGCGGTCATTGTGCCACCTCCAGGCCATAGTCACGCCGCACGCGGGCCTCCAGCGAGCGCAGCAGTGCGTCGAACACGCCGCCGATCACGCCGATGATGATGATGGTCGCCAGCACCAGCGCGACGTTGGCGGTGTTGCGGCCGACCTCCAGCTGCTCGCCCAGACTCTTGGAACCGGCGATCAGCAGTTCCCCGCCGACCAGGGCCCGCCACGCGAAACTCCACGCGGTGCGCAGACCGGTCAGGACGTTCGGCACGGCGGCGGGCAGGAGCACGCGCCACGTCAGGGCCGGGCCGTGGGCCCCCAGGGTGCGGCCCGCGATCCGCAGCGCCGGCGGTACGTTCAGCAGCGCCCCCGACACGGCCAGCGCCACGGGGATGAAGCCCTCCAGGATCACCACAAACAGCACGGCCCGCTCGTTCAGGCCCAGGAAGAGGATCGCAAAGGGCACGAAGGCGATGCTGGGGACACTCTGGATGCCGGTCAGGTACGCGCCCAGCGCCGTGCGGATCGGCGGCCACGCGCCCATGATCAGGCCGACCACGCCGCCCAGAACGACGGCGATCAGGTACCCCGTGAGCACGCGGCGCAGGCTCCCACCGATGGCGGCCAGCAGCTTGCCGTCCTGCGGGCCGGTGCCCCACAGACCGTATGAGACTTCCGTCCAGACCGCGCGGGGACTGGGGAAGACATACGCCGGATACAGCTTCAGGACATCCGTGACCAGCCACCATACGGCAAGGATGACCAGCAGACCGCCCAGCTGCCACGCGGCGGCCCGCCAGCGGCCGGCGGCGGTGCGGGGCCGGGGCACCGTGTCACCGGGAGCGCGGGAGACCGTCATGCGGTTATTTCCTCACGAACGGCGCGAGATCCGGTGCAGTGCGCGTGTACCCGGCCTCAACGTTCAGCGCCGCGTAGTCCTTCAGGGCGTCCAGATCCAGCGCGGTCGTGAAGCGGGTGCGCGACAGGGCACGCTGCAGCACGCGCAGATCGACCTTCTCGCCGGTCAGCTTCTCCAGCTGCGCATTGACCGCGGTCTGGGCTGCTGCCGGGTTCTTCGTCAGGAAGGCCACGGCGTCGGTGTGGGCCTTCAGGAACGCGGTGACCAGCGCCGGGTTCGCCTGCGCGAACTTGGTATTCACGATCACGATGGTCGTCGGGTACTTGCCGTTCCGCCACACAGTCTTCTCGCTGCCGACCACCTTGTTGCCCTGCGCCTCCAGCACCGCGCCCCACGGCTCCGGCACGAGCGCCGCGTCGGCCCGCTTGCCCGCAAAGGCGGCGGGCGTATCCGACGGCGGAATGGGCACGATGGTCACGTTGCCACCATCAGCGGCCGACTTCAGGCCCTGTTCGCCCAGGATGTGGCGCAGGCTGATGTCCTGGGTGTTGCCCAGGCTGGGCACGGCCACGGTCTTGCCGGCCAGCTCCTTGTAGGACGTGATACCGCTGTCCTTGCGGGCCACCAGCACCGCGCCAGCCTCGGAGGCGCCGGCGATGAACTGCACGGGCATCCCGCGTCCCGCCGCGCTGATCGCCGGGCCGGGGCCCACATACGCGATGTCGATCTGCCCGGCGGCGAAGGCCTCGGTGAGGGTGGTACCGGACACGAACTGGCGGGCATCGAGTTTCGCGCTCCCAAAGGCCTTCTGGAAGGTGCCGCGTTGCAGGCCGATCAGGGCCGGGGCATGGGTTAGGTTCGGGAAGAATCCCAGCCGGACGGTCGTTGCAGGCTGGGCGTTGGCACCTGGAGTCAGGATCAGGGCCGCCGCCAGGGTCAGGGTGACCCCCAGGGCGGCCACGGACGCTCGGCGGGTACGGATCTTCGGGGAACGGCTCATGGGCTCCTCCTTGAGGGGGGAAATGGGTATCACCGGGGAAGTCCCGAGTATGGTGCGGTGCCCGGTCAGGCCGAACGTGTGACGACTACCGGGACGATCTTCAGGATTCTGAACGGTGCGGCACAGTCGGCGCAGCTCAGTCGGCGCGGGTGTACGCGCGGCGCAGCACTTCCGCCACTTCGGGACGGGTGAACTCGGCGGGCAGGTTCTCGCCGGCGCGGAGTTTCTCGCGCACCTTGGTTCCGCTCAGCACGAGGTGGTGCGAGCTGTCGTGCGGGCACGTGCGCGGGCTGACGAGCTGACCGCAGGACTGGCAGTAGAAGGTGTGCTCGAAGCGCAGGATGCGCACCCCCAGTTCCTCGGCCGTGAAGGCGCGGAAGATCTCCTGGGCGTCGTAGGTGCCGTAGTAGCTGCCCACGCCGGCGTGGTCGCGGCCCACGATGAAGTGCGAGGCCCCGTAGTTGCGGCGCGACAGCGCGTGGATGATCGCCTCACGTGGGCCGGCGTAGCGCATGGCCGCCGGGTACACGCTGAGCAGCGTGCGGGCCTGCGGGTAGTACTTCTCCAGCAGCACCTCGTAGGCCTCGACGCGGGTCGTGGCGGGCACGTCGTCGCCCTTGGTCGTGCCGACCAGCGGGTGCAGCAGCAGGCCGTCCACCAGTTCCAGCGCGACCTTCTGGAGGTACTCGTGGGCGCGGTGGATCGGGTTGCGCGTCTGGAAGGCCACGGTCGAGCGCCAGCCCCGCGCCTCGATGACCTGGCGCACCTCGGCGGGCGTGCGGTGGTGCATGGGGAAGGCCCCGCGCGGCACCTCGAACAGCGTGACCGGCCCGGCCAGGTTCACGTCGCCCTGCGCGTACAGCGCGGCCACGCCGGGGTGTGCGGCGTCCTCGGTGCGGTAGACCTCGCGGGCTTCCCAGGCCTTGCGGGCGTCGTAGTGCTCGTGGATCTCCAGCGTGCCCACGTCCTGCCCGCCGAAGGTCAGAACCACGGTACCGCTCAGGCGGGCGGCGTCCTCGCGGGACACGGGGAAGGTGATCGGGATGCTCCACGGCGTGCCGTCCGCGAGGCGCATGCGCTCGATGACCGAGGCGTAGTCGGCCTCGCCGACAAACCCGGTCAGCGGCGAGTACGCGCCGGTGGCGATGAGTTCCAGATCGGCGTAGGTGCGCTCGCTGATCTCGATGCGGGGGCGGCCGTCCAGGCTGGCCGGATCGAAGTCGTGGCCGGGACGGCGGACACGGTTCACGAGCGTGCCGCCCAGGGGCGTGGGCAGGGAGGTGGGTTCGGTCATCAGCGTGGGCATCGGGTCTCCAGAGTGGGATTCAGTGGATGAAAGAGGTCAACTGGTCGAGCAAAAAAAAGGAGCGCATCAATTCCGGCGACATCGCCTTCGGAAGGTTCCGTGCCCGGTGCTCACAGCCGGTTCTCCCCGGCCCACAGCCCGCACTCGGTCTTGCCCTTGCCAGCCCACCGGCCTGCGCGGGCGTCCTCGCCGGGGCGCACGGCTCGGGTGCACGTCCAGCAGCCCACACTCAGGAAGCCGTCGAAGTACAGGGGGTTCACCGGCAGGTCGTGCGCGGTCGCGTAGGCCTCCAGCTGCTCGCGCGTCCAGTGCGCCAGGGGATTGACCTTCACCCGCGCGCCGCCGTCCTCGACGAAGGGAATGTCGGCGCGGGTGCTCGCCTGGTCGCGGCTGCGGGCATTCAGCAGCGCGGAGGGAGCCGTGTCGCGCAGGTAGGTTTGGAGTGGGGCCACCTTCCGCACGGCGCAGCACGCATCCGCGTCGCTGGCGTACAGCGCCGGGTCGGTCTGGCCGTCCTCGGGGCTCGCTCCGGCGTTGAGGGTCACGAAGGTCAGTTCCGGATACCGCGTCGCCAGCCGGTCGCGGGTCGCCAGGGTCTCGGGGAAGTGGTAGCCGGTGTCCACGAAGACGACCTTGCCCCGGTAGCCGGCCCGGACGGCCAGATCGATCAGCACCACGCCGTTCAGGTTGAAGGCGCTGGGCATCAGCACGTCGGGGTGCGCCGCGAGTGTCCAGCGGATCACGTCGGTGGGATCGGTCTCAGGCGTGAAGGTCGCCGGAGTGGGCGCCGTGGGCCGGGGGCCGTCCGAGATGGTCATGCGCCCAGCCTGTCCAGCAGCTGCCGGACGCCGTCCTCGACGGTGATGTGGTCGGTGCGCAGGTGCAGATCCGGCGACTCCGGCCGCTCGTAGGGATCGCTCACACCGGTGAAGTGCGGGATCTCGCCGGCGATGGCCTTCAGATACAGCCCCTTCACGTCCCGTTCGGTGACGACCTCCAGCGGCGCGTCCACGAACACTTCCAGGGCACTGTCGAAGGCGCCCAGCACCTCGCGGCGCGTGTCGGCGTAGGGACTGATCGCGCTGACGAGCACCGTCACGCCGTGCTTGGCCAGCAGGCCGGCCACGAAGCCGATCCGGCGGACGTTGGTGTCACGGTCGGCCTTCGTGAAGCCCAGGCCCTTGCTCAGGTTCTCGCGCACGGCGTCGCCGTCCAGCAGTTCCACGGCGACGCCACGGGTCTGGAGTTCGGCATACAGGGCGCTGGCCAGGGTGCTCTTGCCCGCGCCGCTCAGGCCGGTGAACCACACCACGCGGCCCGGGGCCACGGTGGGGCGTTCCGCGGTGGCGGTCATGCCGTCACCAGGGCCTTGCTGCTCAGGCTGCCGCCATTCAGCACGGCATCCGGGGCGAAGCGCTCGTGGCCCATGCGGTCGCTGTATTCCACGAAGCTCTCGGCCGGTGCCTTGTTGGCCTCGAAGTCGGCCAGCACGGCGTCGGTGTACTCGTTCAGGCGCTCGGCGGGCACGGCCCCCTTCAGTTTGGTGCCGGTGCGGTGCGCCTGCCCGATGCTTCCCGCCAGATGCACATTGAAGACCTCGTGCACCGTGCCGTCGGGGTCGGTCTTGTTGGCCCCCATGAAGCCCAGGTCGGCGACCTGATACCGCGTGCACGCGTTGGAGCAGCCGGTCAGGTTGATGGTGAAGGGCACGTCCAGGCCGCTGAACCGGGCCTCGATGTGATCGACCAGATTCGCGGTGCGTTCCTTGGTCTCGGTGAGCGCGAGGCGGCAGAACTGGTTGCCGGTGCAGGCAATCGTCGTGCCACGCAGCGTGGTCTTCGGCGCGAGATCGATGGCGGCGAGTTCGGCGCTCAGTGCGGCCACGTCCTCCGAGGCCACGTGCGGGATGACCATGTTCTGGAACGCGGTGGTGCGGAGCACACCCTTGCCGTAACGGTCGGCCAGATCGGCCAGGGCGCGGGCCTTCTCGGGGTTGATGCGCCCCACGGTGGTCGCCACGACCACGTAGTTCAGGCCGTCGGCCTGGGGATTGACGCCCAGCACGTCGTTGCCGCCGAAGCGGGCCGTGGGCGCGGCCGGGCCGTCCTGAAGGGAGCGTCCCAGGTACTCGGTCTCGACGATCTCTCTGAACTTCTGCACGCCGATGTCCTTGATCAGGAACTTCAGGCGGCTCTTCTTGCGGTTCTGGCGGTAGCCATGATCCCGGTACGCCCCGGCGATGGCGCGGCCGACCTCGACGATCTCCTCCGGCTTCACGAACACGCCCAGGCGCTGCGCGAGGTGCGCGACGGCGCCCAGGCCACCGCCCACCCACACGTCAAAGCCGACCTCGCCGTTCACCTTGTGCGCCAGGAAGCCGATGTCGTTGATCATGTGGATGCCTTCCAGCTCCGGCACCGCGGTGATGCTCATCTTGAACTTGCGCGGCAGATCCTGGAACTCGGCATTGCCGGTCAGCGTGCCCTCCATCGCGTGGGCCAGCGGGCGCACGTCGATGATCTCGCGGGCGTCCAGACCGGCCAGGGGCGAGGCGATGACGGCACGCACGGTGTCGCCACACGCACCCTTGGGATGCAGCCCCAGCGGTTCCAGGCGCTGGAAGATCTCGGGGATCTTGTCGATGGTCAGCCAGTGGAACTGGAAGGCCTGACGATCCGTGACGTCCAGGAAGCCCCGGCCGTACTCCTCGGCGATGTTGGCGACCTCGCGCATGGTGGCGGTGCTGAATTCTGCTGCCGGCACGCGCACGCGCATCATCAGGAAGCCGTCTTCCTGGGGACGCTGCGGGTACACGCCGGCCCATTTCAGCAGGTCGATGCGCTCGGGGTCGATGAAGCCCTGCGCGGCGTACTGCGGGATCAGGTCGAAGATCTGGAAGGGCGGGACTTCTTTTTTCAGGGACTCGATGTCAGACATGGCAGGATTTCCTTGTGGCAGTACTGGTGGTTGGTGGGCGCGTCAGCGCTTCAGGATGACGTAACGGAGGCGGCGGTACTGGAAGTACATCAGACAGCCCACACAGATGCGCTGGGACAGGTTCAGTGCGGCCAGGGCAATGACGACCACGCCCAGCACGGTGCCGACCAGGCTCAGGCCAGCGAGTGTGAACAGTCCGGACGCCAGCAGGAAGGTGCCCCCCACGCCCTGCGCGAAGTGGTGGGCCCGGGGATCCTCGTCCACGACCTCGGGTGACAGGCCCAGGGGTCGGCCCAGCACGCGGTACGCGGCACGCATGGGCGACACCTGCGGAGCGATGGCACCGACGAGCATGGCCGCGCCCAGCAGCAGCGTCAGGGCCGGGAGGGTCAGCAGTACCGCCAGTGCGGTCACGACGACCACCGTGACCTGATTGAACTTCAGGGCACTCAGATCCGTTCTGGCCGGGCGCGAGAGGGTGGAGGAGGTCGTCATCATTGATGAAAAGAGTAATCTTCTATAGCTGACAAAACAAGTCAACTGATTACAGGTGTCTGGACGACCGGTGGAGGCTTTCATTAACCCTCTCTTCGTGCCAGGGTTCTGCTCAACGCCGTGCTGGAAGCTGTTTGCGAGATTCAATCAGGTGTCGGGCTTGCGCCTGAAGTGCCGTCGCTACGCTGGGAGTGACATGGGTGAGGCCTCCTGACGGCGTGGCCTCCTGCCCTACATCCGGCCGCTCCGCTGACCGCGCTGGACACGGCCCTGCACTACACTTGCGGGCATGACCACCCACACCGTCCACGTGGGTCGCGTGACCCGTGACCTGCCCGTCGTTCCTGTCGCGCCCGGGGTCAGCGTGGCCCTGTTCAACATGCTGGGCGACACCGAGGTGACCGAGGAGGCCGGCCGGGAACTGGCGAAACTGATCCCGGCCGGCGTCGACGTGCTCGTCACCCCGGAAGTCAAGGCCCTGAGTCTGGCCCACGTGATCAGCCGCGAGAGTGGCAAGCCATACATCGTGATCCGCAAGACGCAGAAGCCGTACATGGTCGACCCGGTGGCGCGCGAGGTCGTGAGCATCACCACCGGCAAGCCGCAGCTGCTGGTGCTCGACGGCTTCGACGTGGACAAGATCCGGGGCCGCAAGGTCGCCATTGTCGACGACGTGGTGTCCAGCGGCGGCACCCTGCACTCGCTGCGCCAGATCATCGAGGAGGTCGGGGGCGAGGTCGCGGCGGTGCTGGCCGTGTTCACCGAGGGCGACGAGCGGCCGGAGGTGACAGCGCTCGGGCACCTGCCGCTGTACACGTGAGCGCCGTGACGTCTGACCTGACCGTCCGGATCGGGGACGTCGAGCGCGTCCTGCCGACGGTGCGCACCGGGAACCTGGGGCGCGTGCCGCTCGTCGAGTTCATCGGCGATCCGGAGTTCACGAACGCGGCGGCCCAGGCCATGCTCCCGCTGATCCCGGCGGGCACCGAGATCCTGCTGACGGTCGTCACGAATGCCCTGCCGCTGACCCATGAACTCAGCGACCGCTCCGGGCTGCCCTACGTGTGCGCCCGCAAGAAGCGCCGCACCTACATGCAGCAGCCGCTGATCCAGGACGTGCCCAGCCTGAGCCTGGGCGTGGCCGAGACGCTGTGGCTCGACGGCCCGCACGCGGCAAGACTCCGGGGACGCCAGGTGGCAATCGTGCAGGACGTGATTGCCAGTGGCGGCACCGCCCGGGCCCTGGCAAAATTCGTCGTGCAGGCGGGCGGCACCGTCAGCGGCTATCTCGCGGCGTTCCGGCAGGGTCAGCCCCCGCTGGACGTGACCGTCTTGCAGGAACTGCCGCGCCGCGTGCCCTGACGGACTCGGCCGAGGACGGCTCAGCTCCGGTGCTGGGCCAGGAGCCCGGGCAGGTCGTCGGCCAGGCGGCGCATCGGCAGGCCGAAGACTGTCCTGGCCGGCTCGTTCGGGGCGGTGTTGCCGGCCTTGAGCATGGCGTACTGATCCTTCGTGATCGGAGGATTGGGCAGCACCTGCATCAGCGGTACGGCGAGGTTCATCAGGGCCAGGGGCACGGGCACGATGGGTTTGGTCTTGCCCAGGGCACGCAGTTCCAGCTCCAGCAGCTGCCGGAACGTGAACTCGTCCGGGCCGGTCAGGGCATAGGTCTCGCCACGGCCTGTGCCGGTTTCCACAGCCCCCGCGAATGCCGTCGCCACGTCCTGTACGCTCACCGGGCGGAACGGGAACGACCCGTCCCCGATCTGGGGCACGATGGGCGCGGTGCTGACCAGCTCACGCAATACCCGCCCGAAGAAGTCGTCGCCCGGCCCGAAGATCAGGCTGGGCCGGAAAATGGTGAAGGTCAGCCCGCTGCCCTGCACCAGTGCCTCGGCGCGGCCCTTGGAGGCGCTGTAGCCGCTGGCGCTCTGTGGATCGGCGCCCAGGGCACTCATGTGGACATAGCGGGCCGTGCGTGGCACGGCGGCCAGAACGTTGCGGGTGCCGTCCACGTGGACGCGCTCGAAGGTCTGCGTCCCCTTCTCGACGATGATGCCCACCAGATGCACCACCGCCTCCGGGTCGGCCTGCCCGACGGCCCGCTGCACGCTGCCGGGATCCGTCACGTCCAGACCCACGGCATGGGCGCCCGCCACGGGGCGGCCCCCCCGGCTGCCGGCCCAGACCTCGTGCCCTCGTTCCAGCAGGGCCCGGACGACTGCACTGCCCACGAACCCGCTCGCGCCGGTGACCAGAATCCTCATGCGACCTGTTCCCTCATGTGTCCTCCTGCCGGTCGCCACCGGCCCTTCCCAGTGCCCGGACGATGATGTCGGCGGCCGTCGCCGCGTCGGGCCCGGCGTATGTGCCACGCAGTTCGTCGGCCAGTTCAGGCCATGCATCCACCAGGGCCCCGCCCAGGAACACCGGGAGCCCGAGGTCGTCCAGGTCGGCACGCTGTGCACGGGTGCCGGGCAGCGCCCAGTCGCCCTGCAGGCCCAGGGCGACGGCCGCCGCACCGCGCTGCCGGGCGTAGACGCCCAGGTCGCCCAGTGGTGAATCGGCTCCCACGAACGCGACCCGCACGCCCCGGCGGCGCAGCGCCAGGGTCAACATCATCAGGCCCAGTTCGTGGCGCTCACCCGGTGCACAGGCCGCCACCACCAGCGGGCCCGGCGCCCCCGGCGAATCGGCGGCGTCCATCAGGGCATTGAGACGGGAGCGCAGGAACGCCGTCGCCTGGTGCTCGTGCGTGACCGTGATCTCCCCACGCTCCCACCGTGCCCCGATCTCGATCAGGGTCGGCGAGATCACCTGGGTCAGCACGTCCTCGACCGGCAGGTGGGCGTGCGCCTCGCCCAGGAGCGCGTGGCCCCTGGCCAGATCGGAGTCCAGCAGCGCGGTCGTGAGGTCGGCCACGAGCCGCAGGGTATTCGGCCCCGTTCCCGGCGTCACGGGATGCGGGTCGATGCCCGCCAGCGTCAATTCGGCCGCGCGCCCCGCCGACACCCCCATGAGCAGGTGTGATTGCATGCGGCCGATCTCGGTCACGTCCTCGGGCGAGTACAGGCGGTAGCCGTTGGCGTTGCGAACCGGACGCGGGAAGCCGTAGCGGCGCTCCCACTGCCGCAGCGTGGTGGCCGGCACCCCGGTGCGGGACTCCACCTCAGACGCGGTGTACATCGCCGTGTGGGTGAGGTCGGAGTGAGGATCCATGTTCCCGTATTGTCGGTCACGTCATGGTCGGGGAACGTAAGCGTTCGTGCCGTGCCGGCGGGGCGCGGGGGCATGTGGCCCGGCGGGAGCGCGATTACACTGGCGGTGGTCATGCGCCAGAGCCTCACCCTCCCTGCCACCCTGCCCCTGCGACGTCAGCTGACCGTGTCGCGGCCGGCCCTGTGGATCAACACCATCGGGACGCTGGTCACCGGGGTGTGGCTGACGGGGCGGCTGTACACGCTGGATCCGGGGCTGCTGCTGCTCGCGGCGTACCTGACGCTGCCCTTCAACCTGCTGATCTACGGTCTGAACGACCTGTGGGATCGCGAGGAGGACGCCCGGTCGAGCCGCAAGGGAGGCTGGCAGGGGGCCCGGCTGGCCGAGGTCGAGGCCGCGCCCCTGCTGCGGGTCACGCTGGCCTGGAACCTGCCGGCCCTCACGGCGCTCGCCCTGATCCTCCCGCCCCGCGCGACGGCCGTGCTGGCCCTCTCCGCCGCGCTGTTCGCAGCCTACAGCCTGCCGCCCCTGCGCCTGAAGGCCCGCCCAGTCCTCGACGGCCTGAGCAACGTCGCGTACGCGCTGCCGCTGGCGCTGCCCGCGCTGGCGCTGGGGACACCGGTGCCGTGGCTGCCCCTGCTCGCCCTGATGGCGTACTCGGTGGGCAAGCACGCCTTCGACGCCGCGCAGGACATCCCCGCAGACCGCCACGCGGGGACGGCCACGGTCGCCACGACGCTGGGCGTGCGCGGCACGGCCACCTATGCCCTGGCGTGGTTCGCCGTGGCGGCCGCGCTGCTGTGTCCGGTTTCCATCCTGACCGCACTGGCGCTGGCCCTGACGTGCGGCGGCATGGCGGTGTCGCTGCTGCGTCGGCCCACGCCGGAGCACGCGGCGCGCCTGTATCCGCTGAGCATCGTCACGCCGTGGATCGTGGGCGCAGTCGCGGGCGTGCCGCTTGTGGCCCTGCTCGTGCGTGGGCCGTGGCCCGGTCCGTAATCCGTGGTTAGACCGCGCTCGGTCGGCGTGATCGGGGGCGGACTCGCCGGACTGGCACTCGCGGCGCTGCTCGGTCAGCGGGGGCACCGGGTCACCGTGTACGACCGCGACCGCGCGGGCGGCAAGCTCCGTCGGGAGACCAGCGCCGGCATGGAGATCGACACCGGCCCCAGCCTGTTCACGCTTCCGGCCGTGTGGCACACCTTCCTGGCGCGCCTGGGAGAGGCGAACCCGCTGGATCTGCGGCCGCTGCCCGGCGGCCTGGGACTGCACCACACGCCCGCCGGGGCCGTGCCCCTCCCGGTGCCGGCGGATCACGCGCTGCATGGCGAGTGGCGGCGCTACGTCCAGGCTGTCGCGCCGCTTGCGCCGCACCTGACGACCCTGCTGACCACGCCGCCGCACCTGACGGATCCGACGTTCCTGCGGGCCTCACGGGCGCTGTTGACAGTCAGTGGGCCGCACCGCTCGGCGGCCGGGTGGGTGCGGGCGCTGCGGCTGCCGCCGGCCCTGGCGCACGCCATCGCCACCCACGCTCTGAATGCCGGAGTGACGCCGCAGGCCGCGCCGCCGCTGTATGCGATGCTCCCTGCGCTGGCGGGGCCGGATGTGTCCCGTCCGCGTCACGGTATGGGCCGCGTGCTGGACGTTCTGACGACCTTTGCTCAGGCCCGTGGCGTGACGATCCGCGAGGGCGTGGAGGTCACCCGCATCAGCGGCACGACCCTCCATCTGAATGGCACTGATGCGGTCTCACACGATCTCGTGGTGAGCGCAGTAGATCCTGGTCGGCTCGCGGCGCTGCGTGGTCGGCCGGCATCCGGTCCGGTACCGCGCCGCACGGTCAGCGGCATCGCGCTGTACGGCCGCGCGGCCGCCGGACTGGAGCTGCCCCACACCAGCGTCGTGACACCCGACGATTTCCGGATGTTCGGGTCGGCCGTGCATGCCGGGGCGCTGCCGGCGTCGACCCTGGCCCTGGTACATCAGGACGGCCAGCGGCTGGCGGTGCTCCTCACCGCTCCTGCCACCGGCCGCGTGCTTGACGCTACCCATCCGTGGGTGCAGGGACAGATCGAGCACACGGCGCGGGTGCTGGGCGTGCCCCGGCTATTCGATCCGGCCGCTGCGCCACTTGCCCTGACCCCGGCCCACTACGCGGCGGGTGGACACGCGGGTGGGGCGATCTATGGAGCGGCGTACCCGCGGTGGCGGGGCGGCCCTCTGCACCCGCAGCCGTACCGCGTGGGCCGGATCGTGTGGCAGGTGGGAACCGGCGTCCATCCGGGCGGCGGGATTCCGGCGATCCTGGGCGGCGCCCTGATCGTGGACACGCTGATGGCACAGGACATCCACTAAAAAACCCCCACACGTGGTGGGGGGCAGGGGAGAGCGTGTGATCAGTTGCCGGTGATCGCCTTGTACGGATCGACTAGGCCGTAGCCGAAGTTGTTGTCCCGGCCCACCGTCCCGAGATCCTTCGCGGTGCTGGTCAGCAGGTTCAGGAGCTGCGTGTTGGTCAGGGTGGGCTTGGCGGCCCACACGACGGCGGCGGCAGCCGACACATGCGGGGTCGCCATGCTGGTGCCGTCGAAGTACTCGTAGTCGGCGCTGGTCACGGCGACCGTACCCGTGGTCGGCAGCTGCCCCAGCAGCGTCTGGCCGTCGGTCTGAAGGATGCCCACCACCGGGATGGCGTAGGTGTTGGTCAGGCTCATGCCCAGCGGGCCGGCGGCGTTGTTGTAGATCATGACGGCCTTCGCGCCGCTGGCGCTGGCGTTGGCGACCTTCTCCTCGAAGGTGCAGGTGCCGCGCGAGATCAGGGCGATAGTGCCGGCCAGGGCTGTATTCCGGGTGCTGGTGCCACAGAACTGATTCCCGCCGGCCGTACCGTTGCCGTCGCCCGCCTTGACGACGCTGCCGCTGAAGGTCACCTTGGCGCTGTTGTCCGCGCCGGTCACGTCGGTGAAGGTCACGCCGCCGCCCGAGGCGCTGGCCGCCGCGCCCTGGCCGAGCGGCACGCTGCTGAGCACCGCCACGCCGGGGCCGGAGAGATCCACCTGCGTGCCGAAGTTGCTGAAGTCCGCCTTGGCGAGGTTGCTGTCGACGGCCGCCACACCGACCACGCTGGTGTACGCGGCGGGGTAGGACACGGCCGCGCCGTCGTTCCCGGTCGCCGCGATGATCAGTGCCCCCTTGTTGTACGCGGCGGTGTAGGCCCGCTGCTCGGTCTGGCTCTTGCTGCCGCCGCCCAGGCTCATGGACACGACCACGCGGTCTTCGGTGCCGCCCTGGGACTTGAGCTGCGCCACGCACCAGTTCACGCCGTTGATGATCCCGCTGCTGCTGCCGCTGCCGGTGTCCCCCAGCACGCGGCCCATGTACAGGTCGGCCCCCGTGGCAACGCCGCCCACGCCGTTCGCGTTCATGCCGGGCTGTACGCCGGCCGCGCCGGTGCCCGCACCGTACTGGGCGAACACCGTGCCGGCCACGTGCGTGCCGTGGTGTGACACGTCATTCAGGGCGTAGGCATCGCCCCGGTTCGCCTCGCCCGTGAAGTTCCGGAAGCCCTTCAGCTTGCGCTGGAACTCGGGGTGGTTCCCGTCGATCCCGGTGTCGAGCACGCACACGGCGACCTTCGTGGTGGCCGCGCCGGTGTAGCCGGCAGCCTGCAGGGCCGGCACGCGCAGCGCGTTGTCGCCCCAGGTGTACTCGCCGCTGGCGCTGTACAGCGCCTGGGTGGTGATGACGCCGCTGGCGGGCTTCGCGGTCACGGTGCCGATGTGCTTGCCGCCCAGCGCCTTGTGCACGGCCTCCTGCTCGACGTACTCGACCAGGGGGTTGGCGCGCAGTTTCGTCACGGCCGCCGGCGAGAGCTTCACGGCCGCCGCGCTGATGTCGGCCCACTGGCTGGTGACGATCCCGCCCGCCGCCGTGATCGCCTGCGCCTGCACGGTGGCCTGCTCGGACAGGCTCTGCGTGCCCAGCGCGTCCTGCCGGAAGCCCACGAGGTACGCGCCGGTGCCATCGGTGACAGCCGGGGCGCTGGCAGTGGGACTGGCCGTCTGCTGTCCGCAGGCGGCGAGCGTCAGGGCAAGGGTGGCAGCGAGCAGGGAACGGGTGTACGACATCTGGAACTCCTCGGCAGACCATGGCGGGTGGCGTTCCCCAGCGGGTGCGGGGGATGGGCCGGGCTTCGTGGTGAACGCGCGGATCAGGGTGAAAACAGAATGAAACTTGGGGCGAATGGTAGTGTTCTCCATTCCCCCCGGGGTTCAGCTGTCTAGATGACTCTGGAGTCAGATCAAGAAACGAGAAATTGGGTCGATACAGGCCACAGAATGGAGGTGGCACGTCCTGTCGATCGCGTCAACCTGTCCAACACGACTTGCCATTTGGCACAAATTTTCAACACGGACTTTCTGCATGAGCAGTCCATCGCTCGCCTTTCGGGAGGGATCTCATGTCAATCCCCCCGACGGAACGGACGCCCGGCCTGGCCTACCAGCGCTCGGTCACCGTCTTGAGCTGCAGGAAGTTCGCCAGGTAATCCGGCCCGCCCGCCTTGGAGTCCGTGCCGCTCATGTTGTAGCCGCCGAAGGGCTGCACCCCCACGATCGCCCCGGTGATCTTGCGGTTGAAATACAGGTTCCCCGCCTCGAACTCGCGGCGGGCCTGTTCCAGCCGCGCCCGGTCGCGCGAGCACACGCCGCCCGTCAGGCCGTACTCGGTGCTGTTCGCGATGTCCAGCGCGTCCTGCCAGTCCCGCGCGCGGATCACCGACACGACCGGCCCGAAGATCTCCTCCTGCGCCAGCCGCGCGTCCCGCTTCACGTCGCCCACGATGGTCGGCTGCACGTAATAGCCCTGTTTGCCGTTCGCCTTGCCGGGGGCCTCGCCGCCCAGCAGCACGGTGCCCTCCTTTGGCGCGATCTCCAGGTACCCCTTGATCTTGTCGAAGCTCATCTGGTTCACGACCGCCGTGACGTTCGCGTTCTCCTCACCCGTACCCACCTTCAGGGCTCTCGTGCGCTCCACGAAGGCGTTCACCACGTCGTCGTACACGCTGTCCACCACGATCAGGCGGCTCATGGCGCTGCACTTCTGGCCGTTGAAGCCGAAGGCCCCCTGCACGGCCGCCGTCACCGCCACATCCAGATCGGCGGTCTCGTCCACGATCAGGCCGTCCTTGCCGCCCAGCTCCAGAATCACCTTCTTGATCCACTTCTGGCCCGGCTGCGTCTTCGCGGCCACCTCGTTGATGTGCAGGCCCACCGCGCGGCTTCCCGTGAACGTGATGAAGCGCGTCCGCGCGTGCGTCGTCAGGTACTCGCCCACCTCTTTCCCCACGCCCGGCAGGAACTGGAGCACCCCGGAGGGCAGCCCCGCCTCCAGCAGGATGTCCACCATCATGCCCGCGATCAATCCGGAGTCCTCGGCGGGCTTGGCGATCACGCAGTTCCCGGCCACGATGGGCGCGGCGAGCATCCCCAGGAAGATCGCGCACGGGAAGTTCCACGGGCTGATGCTCACGCCCACGCCCAGCGGCAGGTACATCAGGCCGTTCTCCTCGCCCTCGAACCACGTCGTCTCGGCCGCGCCGAAGCCCGCGTACTTCATGGCGCTGCGCGCGTAGTACTCCAGGAAATCGATGGCCTCCGCCACCTCCACGTCGGCCTCGGCGTAGTTCTTGCCGACCTCGATGCTCATCAGCGCGCACGCCTCCAGCCGGCGGCGCTTCAGGATCGCCGCGGCCTTCAGCAGGATGCGGGCGCGGGCGTCCATGTCCCACGTCTTCCACGACTCGAACGCCGTCCACGCACCCTGGAGCGCCCGCTCGGCGTCGTCGATGGTCGCCTTGGCCGTCGTGCCCACCACCTCTGACGTGTCACAGGGGTTCAGCGAGGTCAGCTTCTCGGCGGTGTCGACGCGCTCGCCGTCGATGATCAGCGGGTAGTGCTTCCCGACCAGCTCGGCCCGGACTTTTTTCAGCGCGGCCTGATATGCCTCAACGTTCTCGGGCAGGGTGAAGTCGATGAAAGCCTGCGGGCGGTAGTCTTGGATTTTCAGCATGATGGTCTCCTTATTCCGTGGGGTGCTTCGTTTGATCCAGAATCACGTTCACTCTCCGGCTTACGCTGTTATTTCCCGTCTGTGAGGCTTTTAGAAGCAAATCCTGTGGGATTCCTTGCTGTCCGATAAGCTCATGCAGCATTGACGACCGGAGGGCCAAATCTTCTTCTGAGAAAGCCAGTTCGAACAGTTTTTCCAGTTGCACATCAGTGCTATTCGTCTGACGATCCAATGCAGATTTGAATAACTTCCATCTGTAATGTTCAGTATTCTTGTCATCTGATGACAGGAAGAGCCCGTACGCGGATACAATCTTTGCATCCCCAACAACGTTCACCCACTCATCGGTCAAATCGAGATCTTGCAAGGCGTCTTGTAGGGAACTTGATGCCATTCCTGTCAGCCCCTGACCATCCCGCGCAGCACGAACATCACGTTCGCGGGCCGCTCGGCGATCCTTCTGGAAAAATAGGCATACCAGTCGCGGCCATACGGGATGTACGCGCGGACGCGGTAGCCCTGCGCGGCGAGGTTCTTCTGGAGGTCGCGGCGGATGCCGTACAGCATCTGGAACTCGAAGGCGTCCTTGGAAATGCCGTTGGCGAGCACGAAGTGCTGCACGTCGCGGATGATGCTCTCGTCGTGCGTGGCCACGTTCACGTAGTTCCCGGCTTTCATGTGGGCGTACACGAGTTTGCGGTAGCTGGCGTCCACGTCGGCCTTGACGGGCATGGCGACCGTCTCGGGTTCCAGGTACGCGCCCTTGACGATCCGGAGGTTGGGGTGCAGGTCGTCCAGCGCGGCGCGGTCGGCCTCGCTGCGGTACAGGTAGCTCTGGAGCACGCTGCCGACGTGTTCGCGGCCGAACTCGCCGGTCAGGGTGCGGAGCTGCGCGAGGGTGATGTCCACGCGCGGGTGGTCTTCCATGTCGAGGCACACGAACCCGCCGTACTGTTTCGCGCGGCCGACGATCCGGCGGGCGTTGGTGAGGCCCAGATCCTCGCCGTCCACGGTCTGGCCCTGGCCGACGCTGCTGAGCTTCACGCTGACATACGGCGTGATGCCCTGCGCGTGCGCGGCGTCCATGAGGTTCAGGACGTTGTCTGCGAAGGCGTTGCACTTCTCGGGCGAGTCGATGAACTCGCCGAGCAGGTCGAGGTTGCTGAGAATCCCGTCCTTCTCCAGTTCCTTCACGGCGTCCAGGGCGGTCTGGATGCTCTCGCCGGCGACGAAGCGCTGGGCGACGCTCCACCCGCGCGAGCGGACGATCTTCTCGACGGCCTTCTGTCCGGAGACGGTCAGGACGGCTTTGCGGTACAGCTGGTCGATCATGGGGTGGCTCCTAGGTCGTGCAGGACGAGGGCAGCGAAGGTGCGGACGTGCGTGCGGGCGGCGTCGCGGGCGGCGTCGGCGTCGCGGTCGAGGACAGCGCGCAGGATCGCGGCGTGCTGCGCGGCCGTGTCCGGGTGGGCGTTGTACGTGCGCGTCTGGTGCTTGATCAGCGCCACGCGCTGTTCGAGGTCGCGGGCGAGGATGCCCAGCACCGTGTTGTGCGCGGCGGCGGTCACGGCGCGGTGGTACGCGAGGTCGAGACGCGTCTGCTCGCGGTAGTCGGTGCCGCGGGCGGCGTCCAGGGCGTCCAGGGCCAGCGTCAGGCCGCGCGCGTCGGCGGCGGTGTGGGCCTGCGCGGCGAGCGCGGCGGCGAGACCGTCGAGTTCCTCGCGCACCACGTAGGCGTCTCTCGCCTCGGCGGCGGTGACGGTGCGGACGCGCACGCCCTTGTTCGCCTCGGTCGTCAGCAGGCCGTCCTGGGTCAGGCGCACCAGCGCCTCGCGGATGGGCGTGCGCGACACCCCGAGCTGCTGCCCGAGTTCCACCTCGCCCAGCCGCTCACCCGGCACGAGGTCGCCGTCGAGCAGCGCGCGGCGCAGGTGCTCGTACACGCCGTCGCGCACCAGTGTGGGTCGCTCGAAGGAGGTCATAGTGGATATTGTATACAATATTCAATCAAGGGGCAAGATCGGGGTCTGGCGACTCGGTGTCGTGTCCCCGAGCTGTGGTCAGTCCTCGACGTCGCGCGTCCGGGGGGACGTCCCCGACCGTTCCGTCAGCGCCTGGAGGGGCCGCAGCACGAACAGGAACAGCAGGGTCGCGCCGGTCGCGAACACGTACAGGTGCAGCCCGCACGCCACCCCTACCCCGGCGGTGGCGAGGAGCCCGGCGGCGGTCGTCAGTCCGCGCGTGCGCTCCCCCTTACCGGAGGAGAAGATGGTGCCCGCGCCCAGGAAGCTCACCCCGCTGACCACGGCGGCGAGCACGCCCACGAGATCGAAGCGCACGCCGCTCTGCGGCGACGCGTACTGCACGATCAGCTCCTCGGCGAGCACCATGAACAGCGCCGCGCTCGTTCCCACCAGCATGTGCGTCCGCAGGCCCGCACCGGTACGGTGTGCCTCTCGCTCCCAGCCGATCAGGCCGCTCAGCAGCGCGGCCACCAGCAGGCCAGTCAGGAGCCGCAGTTCGGTCACGACGTCCGCCCAGAGATCGGTCACACCCCCAGTGTAGGGGGCCCTCGCCGGGCCGTCCTGCGCGCGGGCTGGAGCCGGCCTTCACGGACGGCCGTCACGGCGCGGGGCGGTGCAGGCAGGCCGGGCACACCCAGTCGTCGGGACTCGCCTGCGCGGCCAGCCGACCCCGCAGGCGCAGCCGCCACGCCCGGACTGCCCACGCGCATAGCGCGGCCCACAGGAATCCCAGGGCCGTGACCAGACCGCCCGACCGCCGCCCGCCCGTCAGGCCCAGCGCGGCCGCCAGCGGCAGCAGCGCCACGCCCATGAGCGGCACCGGCAGCCACCAGCGCTCCGGATCCCACGTGATCCACAGGCGTTCGGGGACAGCCTCCAGCGCGCGCCAGCGGGTCATCGGCGTGCGGCACCGCGGACAGTCGCGCCACGTGGGCGGCCGCGCTTGACCCCGCCGCGTCATTCCGCGCCGATCGGCTCGATGGGGAAGATGCGGTCGGCGAGGAGCCCCAGGCCGCGCGTGCCCGCGCGCTTCTGGCAGCCGTCCGTGCCCACGCACAGTGTCACGTAGCGCGTCAGGCGGCGGCCCACGTGCACGCGGTACACGGCGGCCTCGCTGCGGCTGCGGGTGTAGTGGCACAGGTCGCAGTGCAGTGCCTTGTTGCCCCTGGGATCAAGAGGGGTGAATTCAGCCAGCTGGTCGCCGTGCACCAGGGCCAGGCGGCCGTCGGCGACGGGATACAGGCCCAGGGTGGGGGGGGCGGCGGACTGGTCTTGTCCGAACAGTTCACGGTGCGTGTCCGGAAAGAGTTCCCTCAGGAGGTCACGGACGCTGTGGTCGCGGCGGTGAGCGTCACTCATTGCCCTGGAGTGTACCTGCCAGGTGCCGTGGGGATAGTGGACGCTGGCACAGCCCGCCGCAGGCGTGCGCGGCTACACTGTGTGGCGTGAGGTCACGCACCGCAAACCGCAGCGGAATCGTCATCCGGCGGCGTGTGACTCCGGCTGGTGACATCATCGTGACCCTGCTGACCCCGCACGGCAAGGTGAAGGCGGTGGCGCGGGGCGGGGTGCGCGGCCCGCTGGCGAGCTACCTGAACCTGTTCCACCACGTCGATGTCCATGTCTACCAGGGGCCGAACAACGACCTCGCCAGCGTGAAGCAGGCGGTGCTGGAAGGAGCGCTGCCCCGGCTGGCCGAACCCGAGCGCCATGCCTTCGCGCACCTGCTGGCCGAGTTCGCCGACGCGCTGTTCCAGGAGGGCGAGTTCAGTGGTCAGGCCTTTGAACTCTTTGCGGGAGCGCTGCGCGGACTGTCCCACCAGCCCGATCCCGAATGGGTGGCGTTGGTGCTGAGCCACAAGCTGCTGGCGCTGGCGGGCTTCGTCCAGAACACCAGCCACTGCGCCCGCTGCCGCGCGCCCGATCCCGCGCACCCCGATCCGCTCGGTGGACAGCTGCTGTGCAGCGCGTGCTCCAGCCTGCCCGCGTATCCACCCGAGGCACTGGACTTCCTGCGCAGCGTCGTGCGGCGCACGGTTCGGGCCAGCATGGACGCGCCGGTACCGGCGGCCCAGCGTCCGGCGCTGTGGCGGGCCCTCGAGCGCTACGTCACGGTGCACGTGGGGGATGTCAAGTCCTGGCGTCAACTGCTGCCGGTGGCGACGCCACCCGCTGACGTCCCGGCCTGACAGCGGGATGCGGTGCCGACACCGGGTGCCCGTCCTGCCCTCCGACCGCCAGCAGAAACCATAGCCCACAGGGGCGCTCAGCGGCCCAGCGCGGCGATGGCGCCCAGCAGCGCCACCGGCGCCGTCTCGGCCCTCAGGATGCGGGGGCCGAGGGTCACGGGCTGCGCTCCACGGGTGGTCAGGGCCGTCACCTCGGCGTCGGTCAGGCCGCCCTCGGGGCCGGTCAGGACGGTCACCGGAGCTGTCCAGTCCAGGACGTCCATGATGCGGTTGACCGCACCGGGCTGGGCCACGTAGAGGTGCCCCTCCCACGTCAGGGCGTGCAGCGGTGTGGGTTCCATGACCACGGGCACGACCGCCCGGCGCGACTGCTTCGCGGCCTCGGCGGCGATGCGCGACAGGCGCTGGAGTTTCTGGGCACCGATCTCGCGCACGTCGGCGCGGGCAGTGATGAGCAGGGCTACGCGGGCCACGCCGAGCTCGGTGGCGGCCCGGACGACCTCGGCGAGCTTGTCCCCCTTGAGCAGGGCGGCGGCCAGGGTCAGGGGGTACGGTGTCTCGGGCACGCCGGCCAGCGCGCCGCCCAGTTCCAGCTCGGCCCGCGTGTCATCCAGCACGGTCACCACCGCCAGCGCCTCGTGCCCGTGGCCGTCGAAGACCCTCAGCGTGTCACCCACCTGCACGCGCAGAACCTTCAGGTGCCGCACCTCGCGCGGGCCGAGGGTCATGGTGGCGCTCAGGGCCGGCACCAGCACGCGGTGCCCCCCGGCGGGGCCGCTCGGTGAGCTCACTGCGGAGCGAGGGCCGTCACCAGTGCCCACTCGCCGTCCTGCCGCACGTGGACATCGGTGAACCCCTCGCGTTCCAGCGCGGCATGTACCAGCGGCAGTTTGGAGGTCAGGATGCCGGTCAGCACCAGCGGCCCGCCGGGGATCAGGTGGGCGGCGTACTCGCCCGCCAGCAGGTCGTGCAGTTCGGCGTACAGGTTGGCGACCAGCACGTCGAAGGGGCCGTCCGGCGTGTGGTGTTCCGGCAGGTCGCTGCCGAGCGTGCCCTCCTCGAACACCGCCCGGCCGTGGGGTACCCCGTTGATCTCGGCGTTCTCGCGGGCAATCGGAACCGTCAGCGGGTCGATGTCCACCCCCAGCGCGGCGTCCGCTCCCAGCAGCGCGGCGGCAATCGCCAGCACGCCGCTGCCGGTGCCCACGTCCAGCACCGTCCGGCCGTGCAGTTCCAGGGACGACAGGGCCTCGACCGCCATGCGGGTCGTCGCGTGGTGGCCGGTGCCGAAGGCCATGCCGGGTTCGATGATCAGGGGCACCTGTCCGGCCGGCACCTCGGCGCTCAGCCACGGCGGCACGATGGTCACGCGCCCGGCGGTGACGGGGCGCAGGTTCGCCTTGAACTCGGCCAGCCAGTCCTGATCGGCCTCCTGCCGCCACTCTCCGTCCTGCACTGGGGCAGGCAGCACGGTGCGGTCGTCAAAGTACGCCCGGATCAGGCCGGCGCGTTCCTCCAGGCCGGTGGCGCCCGCCTCCCACAGCAGGTCGAGGTGGGCCTCGCGGGTGTCGAAGGTGCCGGGCAGGTGGTACACGAGCATCCCGCCAGTGTACCGGGGCGCGGCCACACGCTGACCGCTTGACGGATGCAACCGTGAGGAGCATCATACCGTCTTATGGCTGAGACTGTTGCAGGAATGAAAGAATGAGTCCGCCGGACGGGCCCGATCCCGGTGCCATCCGGAGTGCCTCGGAGCTGCTGGGCCATACCATGCGCCGCCTGCACAAGCACATCTCCAGCCAAGTGATGAGCAGCATGCAGGACGAGTTGCAGGATCTGGACCTGTCGTTCTCGCAGATGACGGCCCTGCATCACCTGCGTGCCGCCGCTCCCACCACCGTGACGGTGCTCTCCGAGCACATCCACCTGAGCGTGCCGGCCGCCAGCCACATGCTGGAGCGGCTGGTACAGCGTGACCTGGTGACCCGCGCCGAGAACCCGGACAACCGCCGCGAGAAGCTGGTCGCCCTGACCGAGGCCGGGCGTGGCGTGCTGGAGCAGATGGACACGGCCTTCGTGACCGCGTATGTCACCACCTTCGCCCGGCTCCGTCCGGAGACCGTCCACGCCGCGCAGCAGCACCTGCAGGGCCTGCTCGAGGAACTCGAACTCACGCCGTCCGCGCCACAGGAGACCGCATGACCACCCCCACCGCCGCCCCCGAGGGCCGCATCGATTACGCCCAGACGCTGGATCTACCGACCAAACGCCTGATCCTGTTCGGCGTGCTGCTCGGCCTGTTCCTCAGTGCCCTGGATCAGACCATCGTCTCGACCGCCATGCCGCGCATCGTGCAGGATCTGAACGGGCTGTCGCTGTACTCGTGGGTGACGACCGCGTACCTGCTCACCAATACGGCCCTGGTGCCGATCTACGGCAAGCTCTCGGATCTGTACGGCCGCAAGCCGGTGCTCATGTTCGGCATCGTGGTGTTCCTGATCGGCTCGATGCTGTGCGGGCTGTCGGGCGAGCCCTTCCTGGGCAACCTGTTCGGCGGCGGCATGATGCAGCTCGTGGTGTTCCGGGCGCTCCAGGGTGTGGGCGCGGCCGCCCTGGGCTCGGTCGCCTTCGCGATCATCGCCGACCTCTTTGAGCCTGTGGATCGGCCCCGCTACCAGGGTCTGTTCGGGGCCGTCTTCGGTCTGAGCAGCGTGATCGGCCCACTGCTGGGCGGCTTCCTGACCGACAACATCTCGTGGCGCTGGGTGTTCTACGTGAACCTGCCGCTGGGCCTGCTGGCGCTGGCGTTCATCTTCGCCAAGATGCCCAGGCTGGCCAGCGGCCTCCAGGCCCGCGTGGACTGGCTGGGTGCCTTCCTGATCCTGCTGTTCGCCGTGCCGCTGCTGCTCGCCCTGACGTGGGGCGCGGACGGCAATTACAGCTGGACGAGTCCGGTCATCCTGGGCCTGTTCGGCCTGAGTGTCGCCAGCCTGATCGCCTTCCTGGTCGCAGAGAACCGCCACGCCAGCCCCATTCTGCCGCTCACGCTGTTCCGCAACCCGACCTTCGCGTGGGGCGCGCTGGCCCGGTTCCTGATCGGCGCAGGATTCCTGGGCGCGATCCTGTTCCTGAGCCTGTACCTCGTGCAGGTGCAGGGCGTGTCGGCCACGGCCGCCGGTACCGCCACGATCCCGCTGACCCTGGGACTGATCGTCGGGGCGATCGGCAGCGGCCAGATCGCCGCGCGCATGGGCCAGTACAAGCCCCTGATGCTGGGCGGCCTGGTGCTCATGGCCGTGGGCTTCTATTCGCTGTCGACCCTGAATGCCGATACGTCCTACGGCAGCGTGATCCTGCGGATGGTGCTGCTCGGCCTGGGCATCGGGCCGACCCTGCCGCTGTACACCAATGCGCTGCAGCTGTCGGTCAAACCCTGGGAGATCGGTGTGGCGACCAGCGCCGGGCAGTTCTTCCAGCAGATGGGCAGCACCATCGGCACCGCCGTGTTCGGCGCGGTGCTCACGACCGGCCTGACCCAGAACCTCGCCACGCAGTTTGCCGCCCAGGCCGCCACACAGCAGGGCACGGTCGCCAGCACCCTGACCGGGATCAGCGAGCAGGTGCGCTCGGGTAAGGCGACCGGGACGCAGGACCGAACCTCCACGCCGAAGTCCAACGACCAGATCAAGGCCGAGTTTGCCTCGCTGCGCCAGAACGTCACCCGGGCCATCGAGAGTGGCGACCGTCAGGCCATCGCCGCGATCCAGGCGGACACGACGCTGCCCGCCGCGGCCAAGGCCCAGTTCCGCGAGCTTCCCCAGGGCGGCGTGGGAGCAGGCGTGACGGCCGCGTTCACTCCGCTCCGAGCCACCGTGAGTGACGCCATCACGTCCGGGAACGCCGCACAGGTGCAGGCACTCGCGGCCAATCCCCAGCTGCCCGAGGCCCTGCGCGCCCGCGTGGCGCAGATTCCGGCCGCAGCCCTGGCGACCCCGCAGGGCCGCGCCCAGGTGCTCGCCGGGCTCCAGCAGGGGCTCGCGCAGGCCGAGACCGCGGCCCGCACACAGGCGACCCAGCAGGCCCTGACCGGTGCCCTGAAGGGCATCGACGACGGCGAACAGGTGGCGCTGTCCAGCTCCCGCGCCAGCAAGGTCGCGTTCGCGCAGACGATCTCGCATATCTACGTGTACTGCATCGTGATCGCCGTGCTGGCCTTCCTGGCCACGCTGATGATGCCCAACCTGCGCATCCCGAAGCGCGGTGAGGGACAGGCCACCGCCCCCACCCACGTCGAGATCTGAACCGGATGCTGACGTACTGCCGCCTTTGATGGGCTGACGTTAACCAGAGAGCAGGAGAAGAGACGGCCCTCGGCAGCATCCGGGGGTCGTCTTCCCGTCACCGCGCCACCGGCCGCGCTACCCTGCGCCGCATGACCCGCGCCCTGTACGACGACCTGCCGCCCCGCCTGGACTTCACGGCCACCGTCACCGAGGTGCACGGCCAGCGGGTGCAGCTCGACGCCACCGCGTTCTATCCCGAGGGCGGCGGGCAGCCGGGCGACGTGGGCCGCATGTCGTGGGCCGGTGGGGACGCCGCGGTCACGGCAACCCGCAAGGACAAGGCCACCGGGGCCATCTGGCACGAGCTGGAGGGCCCCATGCCGGCTGTCGGGATGCCCGTGAGTGGTGCTGTGGATCCTGGGACGCGCTGGCGGCACACGCAGCGGCACTCGGGGGAGCATCTGCTGGCCCAGGCCTTTCACCGGGTGAACCCGGTCTTCGCGGTCGAGGCCGTCAGCATGACCTCGCCCGAGTGCACCATCGACCTGCGCGGCGACCCGGGCGAGGGTCACGTGCAGGCCGCCGAGACCCTGCTGCGCGAGGTGTTCGGGCGCCACGACCTGACCCTGGACACCCCCGTGGTGCCCGAGGGCGACCTGGGCCGGTACCCGCTGCGGCGGCCCACGAAGGTGCGGGGCGACGTGCGCCTCGTGATCTTTCAGGACGTGGATGGCGTGCCCTTCGACGTGAGCGCGTGCGGCGGCACCCATGTGCCCCACGCCGCGATGGCCGCGCCGGTGGTCATCCTGCGCACCGAGCGCATCAAGGGCGGGCTGACCCGCGTGGTCTTCATGGCGGGTGAGGAAGCCAGCGCCTACCTGGGCGGCGTCTACCGCGACGGCCGGGCGCTGGCCCAGACCTTCAGCGTGCCCGTCGAACGCCTGACCGAACGGGTGGAGGGGCTGCGGGCAGAACAGCGGGCGACCGCCGACGCCCTGACCGCGACGAGGCGGGCGCTGGCCCGCACCCTGCTGGACGCGGCTCCCCGGGTGGACATCGGGGGGCGGTCGTTCCAGCGCCACCACGTCGACGATCCGGCCGTGCTGACCGAACTGCTCATGCTCGTGGAGACGCCGGATATCGTGGCCACCGTGTCTCCGTCCGGGCGGTGTGGAATCGCCACGGCCAATCCGGATATGGATGCCGGAGCGCTGCTGCGGACGGTGCTTGCCCAGACCGGCGGCAAGGGTGGCGGAAAGCCCACGCTGGCGCAGGGGCAGACGGCGCAGCCGGAGGCGTTTCTGGAGGCGGTGGCGTCCGCCCTGTCCGGACAGTAGACCCTGTCCCTGGTAGCCTGGGCCTCATGACCATTCATCTGAACGCCGAACCGGGCCAGATCGCCGAGACCGTCCTGCTGCCCGGCGATCCCCTGCGGGCGCAACACATCGCCGAGACGTTCTTCGAGAACCCCGTGTTGCACAACACCGTGCGCGGCATGCACGGCTACACCGGCACGTACCGGGGCCAGCGCGTCAGCGTGCAGGGCACCGGCATGGGCATTGCCAGCTCCATGATCTACGTGAACGAACTCATCACCGGGTACGGCTGCCAGAACCTCGTGCGGGTGGGCACCGCCGGCAGCTATCAGGAGCACGTGCATGTGCGCGACATCGTGCTGGCGCAGGCGGCGTGCACCGACAGCAACATCAACACCATCCGCTTCGGGGCCAAGACCTATGCGCCCATCGCGGATTTCGGGCTGCTGGCGGCGGCCCACCGGATTGCCCAGGAGCGCGGCCACACCACGCATGTCGGCAACATCATGAGCAGCGACACCTTCTATCACGACGATTTCGACCAGTACCGCATCTGGGCCGACTACGGCGTGCTGGCCGTCGAGATGGAGGCGGCCGGGCTGTACACCCTGGCCGCGAAGCACGGCGTGAAGGCGCTGACCGTCCTGACCATCAGCGACCACCTCGTCACGCGCGAGGAGACCACCGCCGAGGAACGTCAGGTGACCTTCAACGCCATGGTCGAGATCGCGCTGGACGCTGCGCTGGGGCTGTAGAACCAGACAGAGGGGAGGGGCCGGACGATCGATCGTCCGGCCCCTCCTGTCATCGGTGCTCAGGCGCGGCGCAGTCGGGCGATGAAGAAGCCGTCGATGCCGTCTTCCGGCACGGTCAGGAGGCCGGGACCGGCGGGCACGTGCGGCACCTCCGTGTTGGGAACCGGATCGCTCACGAATTCCGGGTGGGTGGCCAGGAACGCCGCGACCACATCACGGCCCTCCTGGGGCGCGACCGAGCACACCGAGTAGACCAGCACCCCGCCCGGAGCGACCAGGGGCGCGGCGGTCTCGAGGAGCTGTGCCTGGAGTCCGGCGGCGGCCGTGACCTCGTCCGGGGTCACGCGCAGCTTGATCTCGGGGTGACTGCGCAGGGTGCCGGTGCCGGTGCAGGGGGCATCCAGCAGCACCAGGTCGGCGGGTGGCACGTCCAGCGGCTGCGTCAGGTCGTGCGTGACGAACTGAGCACTCAGCCCCAGGCGCTTCATGTTCCGGCGGGCGGCGGCGTGTTTGCCGGGCAGGACGTCCACGCTGGTCACGTCGGCCCCCCGCGCCGCGAGCATGGCGGCCTTGATGCCCGCACCGCCAGCAAGATCGAGCACCCGCACGCCCGTCACATCACCCAGGGCCGCCACGCAGGCCATGCTCGCCGGGTTGATTGGCTGGGCCTGACCCTCCTGGTACGCGGCGGTCGTCCGCAGGGGCTGCGCCAACTCCACGCGGTCGATGCCCTGGGGGCCGGGCGTCACCACACTGCCATCGGCCTCCAGCGAGGCCACCCCGGCGTCCGACAGGCTCAGCCAGAGGGGCTGCGGCTCCAGCAGGCTGGCCATCACGGCGTCGGCGCGGGGGCCGTAGGCGTCGCGCAGAATCGTGGCCAGCCACTCCGGCAGTTCGGCGGCGGGGGAGACCGGAACAGCCTCCACCCGGCGGAGCACCGCATTCACGAGGCCCGGCGGGGCCAGGCGGGCGTCTCTGGCCAGATTCACGTACTCGCTCACCACCGCGTGGGCGGGGGTGTCCAGGTGCAGCTTCTCGAAGGTGCCGGCCATGAGCAGCGTCCAGACCTTCGGGTGCGTGCCGGGATCCAGCATGGGGGCCAGCGCTGCCCGCAGGCTGGCGTGGTGGCGCAGCGTGCCGTAGACGAGGTGGGTGGCGAGCCCGGCGTCGCGCGCGGGCAGCCGGGCCGCGTGCAGGGCGGCGTCCAGCGCAGGCGCGGCGAAGGAATCGCCGGCCATGACGCGCATCAGCACGCGCACGCCGAGTTCACGGGCCGGATTGGCGGGCACCGGCCGGCGGGTCGGGGAGGGAGGTCGGGTCATCCGGCCAGCATACGGCGTGGACGGGTCAGGGCGCCGCGGCGGGCACGTGCACGCTGACCCGGGGCCGGACGATCAGTGTCCACAGCAGCGCCGCGCCCAGCACGCAGCCGCTGAGGAGGTACGGGGCGCCGTGCCCGGCGTGCTGGTACAGGCCGGTGCCGATCAGCGGGCCGGTCATGCGGCCCAGCGCCAGGGCACTGGAGTTCAGGCCCGCCACGGTGCCCTGCTCGTCGTCGCCCACGCTCAGGCTCAGGGCAGCACTCAGGCTGGGGCTGACGATGGCGCTACCCACGCCGATCACCGCGAGGGCCAGCGTGATCGGCCAGAACGCGGTCATGCCCGGCAGCACGACCATCCCGGCGGCCATGATCGCCAGTCCGGCGGCAATCAGCGGTGTGGGTGACACCCGCCTGGACAGCGGCCGGATCGCGCCGCCCTGGACGAGCGCCGCCACGATCCCGAACACGGCGAGCATGCCGCCGATCCGCTGCGCTGCGCCGGCCGGCGTCAGGTGCAGGGTGTCCTGCACGAAAAACCCGATGGTCTGCTCCATGCCCACCGATGCCAGGGTGGTGACGGCGCTCAGTGCGAGGAACATCAGTATGCCGGGGCGACCCAGCAGCCTCCGGCGGTTGGCTCCCGGAGCGGTGGCGGCGGTGACGTGCCGCGTCTCGGGCAACACACGCGAGGCCACGAGGGCCGTCACGGCTCCCAGGGCTGCACTGAAGTACACGGGCGCCGTCAATCCCAGGCCGCTCAGCACGGCACCCAGGCCAGGGCCGAACACCACACCCAGGCCGAAGGCGGCCCCGATCAGGCCCATGCCGGCGGCCCGGTCGCCGGTGCTGCTCAGGTCGGCCATCATGGCCTGGGCCGTGGGGAGCGTGGCACTCGACAGCACGCCGCCCAGCACGCGCGTGGCCACCAGCAGGGCGAACAGGGGCACGCCCGTCAGCACGCCCCGCAGGCCCAGTTCGGCGATCAGGCCGAAGAGACCGAACGACACCGCAAATCCGGTCAGGCCGAGCAGCAGCACCGGCCGGCGCCCCCGACGCTCGCTGCGGGCTCCCCACAGGGGTGAGCACACGAACTGCATCAGCGAATACGCCGTGGCGAACCACGCCGTCTGGGTCTCACTCAGCCCCAGTTCACGGCCCAGCGGCGCAATGATGGGAAACAGGATGCTCAGGCCGAGCATCGCGATAAAGATGGTCAGGAACAGCACCGTTCTGGTGCGGCCACTGCGGGCGGCGTGGGGGGTGGTGCCCGTCATGCGCGGATGATAGGCCGGCCCGCCGGCAGAGCCAGGGTGGGGATGTCCCGATCCGCACCGGATCGCCGCCTGGAGTGGCGGTCGGATTACGAAGCGAGGCCTATAGCGATAAAAATGAATCAATTGATCATTGTCAAGTCAGGTACGGCTTTCTATAATGCCCTCCGAGCAACCCCCAACCGAGCCACAGTGCTCAAGTCCATGCAGCGCCCCGGGCGCTGCTCTGTGGCGCGCAACCATAATGGAAGCGGTTCATTCTGTACAGGACGCCGCTGAACGAAGGAGCCTCATGAAGAGAATCGCCGTGACCGTGCTGTCTCTCGCCCTCGCCTCCCAGGCTGGCGCTGCCACCCTGACCGTGTGGTCGCACTTCGGTGGCCCGGAACTCACATGGCTCAAGGAGCAGGCCTCAGCGTTCCAGAAGAAGACCGGCAACCAGGTGAACATCGTCACCGTGCCGCTCGACCAGATGAAGGACAAGTTCATCCAGTCCGCCCCCAAGGGCCAGGGCCCGGACATGCTGCTGACCCTGCCGCATGACCAGCTCGGGGCGCTGGCCGCCGCCGGCGTGATCGAGCCGATGGACAAGTACGTGACCTCCAAGACGGACTTCGACAAGACTGCCGTGAACGCCATGACGTACAACGGCAAGCTGTTCGGCCTGCCCATGTACGCCGAGGCTGTCGCGGTCGTGTACAACAAGAAGCTCGTGCCGACGGCCCCCACCACGTGGGCCGAGTTCCTGAAAGTCGCGCAGACGAACACCGGCAACGGGAAGTTCGGGTACCTGGCGGACCTCTCGAACGCGTACATGCAGTACGGCGTGATCAGCGCGTACGGCGGCTATGTCTTCAAGGCCAACGGCGGCAGCCTGAACACCAAGGACGTCGGTCTGGCGAACGCCGGCGCCGACAAGGCCAGCGCGTTCCTCAACGACCTGCGGTACAAGTACAACCTCGTGCCGGAAGGCGTGGACGGCGGCGCGGCCAAGAGCGCGTTCGTGGACGGCCGCCTGGCGATGCTGCTCACCGGCCCGTGGGACATGGGGGACATCAAGAAGGCCGGCGTCGACTACGGCATCACGTCTTTCCCGACGCCTCCCGGCGCGACCGGCAAGTGGAGCCCCTTCGTGGGCGTGCAGGGCACCATGATCAACGCCTACAGCAAGAACAAGGCCATCGCGGCCCAGTTCGCCAAGGCCGTCGCCGTGAGCGACGCGCAGGTGTCCTTCAACAAGGCCGGGGGCCGCATTCCCGTCAGCCTGAGCGCCCGCACCAAGCTCAAGGCCGACCCGGTCGTCGTGGGCTTCGGCAAGAGCATCTCGGCGGGCACCCCCATGCCCAACGTGCCGGCCATGGGCGCCGTGTGGGGACCGTGGAGCGCCGCGATCGCCCAGAGCGTCCAGAAGCCGAACCAGGACTACGGCTCGATCCTGAAGAAGGCCGTCACCGAAATCAACGGCAACATCAAGTAACCGGCAACGGATTACTGAGACGCCCAGCGGGATTCCCGGCCATACCGGGAAAAAACGGCGGAATCCGTGCTTCGTTTCAACGAGGCATGTGATTCCGCCGTTTTCAATACAACGACCGACATGTGAGTAGCATGAAGGTGGTATTGAACCATTGATCTGGCGGGTATTGCGTCGCGGCAGGGTTCAATTCATGATGAATGCACCATTTTCGAAGGGGAGGAATTGATGATAGAGACCATGACACCGCCGGCGGCAGCGGCACGGCGGCCCACGGTGCCGCCGGCCGGGACGCGCGGCGTGCTCATCGCCATCGGCGTCCTGCTGGTCATGCTCGGTGTTGCCGCACTGGTCGGGTGGGCGATCTCGTCCGTGACCAGTCAGGTGTGGGCCGCCGCGCCACCGTACCTGATCCTGGTCTGGGTCGTCGTCGCGCTGCTCGTGCTGATGCCGCTGACCTACCGGCTGGTTCCATGGATCGCCAACTGGTACTACCTGTTTCCGGCGCTGGTGTTCATCCTGGCGTTTACGGTGCTGCCGGTCGTGCTGACCGTCAATTACGCCTTCACGAACTACAGTGGCGAGAACAGCGGGAACCCCGACAGCGGCGTACGCACCGGCGCGACTGTCAGCGCCGACCGCCGCACCGTCACCCTGGCCGATCTGCCGGAGGGCCAGACCCTCCAGACCTACCTGAAGTGCCGTTCGGCCACCTGCCGCGGCGACACCGTCATCCTGTACGACGAGGACGCCTCGGTGCCGGTTCGGGCGAAGGTTCAGAGCGTGGCGGGCACGGCCATCACGCTGCAGAACGCGGTGCCTCAGTCGCTGGAGGTCGCCAACGCCACGCGCCTGAACCGCTATGAGCGCGTGGGCCTGCGGAACTTCCAGGACATCTTCGCCCGCGCCAGCCGGGCGCTGTGGCCGGTCTTCGTGTGGACGGTGATCTTCGCGCTGGGCACGGTCATCCTGAACACCCTGGCGGGCCTGATCCTGGGCATCCTGCTGTTCAACAAGAGGCTCAAGGGCCGCAACATCTACCGCACGCTGCTGTTCCTGCCGTGGGCGATTCCGGCGGTGATCAGCGTGCAGATGTGGGTGGCGCTGTTCAACCAGCAGTTCGGCATCGTGAACAAGTCGCTGGGCCTGCTGGGCTTCGCGGCGGTGCCGTGGCTCGGTGATCCGCTGTGGGCCAAGGTGAGCATCCTGCTGGTGAACCTGTGGCTGGGCTTCCCGTATATGATGACCGCCACCATCTCGGCCCTGGCGACCATCAATGAGGATCTGTACGAGGCGGCCAGCATCGACGGTGCGAGCCGCTGGCAGCAGATCACCAACATCACGTTGCCACTGCTGCGCACGTCGTTCACGCCGATCATGCTCTCGGCCTTCGCGTTCAACTTCAACAACTTCGGGATCATCTATCTGCTCACGGCCGGCGGCCCCGCCCAGGAAGGTCGGGAGAGCACCGCGCAGAGCACCGACATCCTGCTGTCGTGGGGCTACAACACGGCCTTCGCGAGCAGCGGCGGGCAGAACTACGCCCTGGCCAGCGCCATCGCCCTGATCATCTTCTTCCTGACCCTCGCCATCAGTCTCGTGAACTTCAAGGCGGCCGGCGTGTTCGAGGAGGCCCGCAAGTGACCACCGCGCCCCAGAAGTCCACGCCGTCCCTGCCGCCCGGCGGTTATGTCCACCGCGAACCCAGCGCCCTGCGCCGCGCTGCGCCGTGGATCGTCGTGGCGGCACTCGTCATCGGGTTCATCGTGCTCGGTGCGGCGCTGTCGCGCAACATGCAGGGGCGACCCAAGAGCTTCACCATCTACTTTGTGGAACGCGGCTGGGTGCGCTTCCTGCTGTTCCTGCTGGCGGCCAGCGGCGTCCTGGCGCTGCTGAGTCTGGCCGGGCAGAAGATCGGGGAGGCGCGCACGGGTCGCAAGATCAGTTACCTGGCCGTGCTGGGCGACCAGCTCACCCACCTCTTCCTGATCCTGGTCGTGCTGGTGGCGGTCTATCCGCTGTTCTACGTCGTGATCGCCGCGTTCGACCCCCGAAACTCGCTGTTCGCGTTCCCGGACTTCAGCAACCCGAACATCCTGTACCGCACGGGCCTGCTGCCGAACCTGCAGGTGCTCAGTCTCGAGAACTATGGCCGCCTGTTCGACGGCCTGACCGTGCCCGGCTGGCAGGTCGTGCTGGCCGTGATCGGAGGCGCGGCCCTGGCGGCCCTGCTGATCATGGCCCTGATGACCCGCCTGGGCCGCGACAGCGTGGGACTGACCCGGACACGCACGTGGACCATGCGGATCCTGGTGGCCGCACTGGCCGTGATCGTGCTGTTCATGACCCCGGCCCAGTTCACCGGCCAGGGCAACGAGAGCAAGTTCCTGCTGTCGGTGCGCAACACGCTGTTCGTGTCCGGCCTGACCGGGCTGCTCGCCATCCTGCTCTCGACGACCGCCGGCTACGCCATGGCGCGGCTGCGCTTCCCCGGCCGCTTCCAGATGCTGCTGTTCTTCATCTTCATCCAGATGTTCCCGGTGTTCCTGGCGCTGGTCGCCGTGTACACCCTGATGGTGCTCCTGGGCCTCACGAACACCTTCACGGGCCTGATCCTGGCGTACTCCGGGGGAGCAATCGCCTTCAACACCTGGATCTTCAAGGGCTACGTGGAATCCCTGCCCGAATCGCTGGAAGAGGCCGCCATGGTCGACGGGGCCACCCGCTGGCAGACCTTCCTGAGGGTGGTGCTGCCGCTGTCAGGCGGGATCCTGGTGTTCATCTTCCTGAACCAGTTCATCGGCACGTACGCCGAATTCATCCTGGCCAACGTCCTGCTCACCGGCGTCGAGAAATGGACGGTCGGCGTGATGCTGCTGTCCTTCACGTCCGGGCAGTTCAGCACCAAGTGGGGTATCTTCGCCGCCGCCGCCACGCTGGGGGCGCTGCCGATCGTGGCGCTGTTCTATGGCTTCCAGCAGTTCTTCGTCGGCGGCGCGGTCGCCGGGGGCGTCAAGGAGTAGGCCGGCACACGGTCAGCCGGGGGGCCGCGTTCTGTCGGCCCCCTGATCCATGATCGGGGCCGGCGCAAGGGTGACGGTCACGGCGGCGGCCAGCAGCAGCAGTCCGGAGGCCACCGCGACATTCGCCAGAGCAACGCCCGCGAGCAGGGCGAACAGCACCGCTGCCAGCGAACGGGTTCGCGCGGCGTCGGGATCGGCTGGTGTGGGCGCGGTTGCAGGGGTGGGCTGGGGTTCCGGGCGGTTCAGGACGGTCATCGTTGCCTCCATGTCTGCTGGTGCCGGGTGGGTGCAGTCATGGTGACCGGTCTCTGTCAGCGCAGGGTCAACAGGGCGGAGGCGGTGGCGTGATCGCCACCGCCTCCGTCAGGTCGTGCTCTGGCTCAGGCGTCGGGATTCGGCATGGAGGCCGTCACGGCCGGATCGACGCCCGCTTCGAATCGCTGGAAGTTCTCGCGGAACATCCGGGCCAGCTTGTGGGCGGTGCGGGCGTACGCCTCGGGATCCGCCCACGCCTGCTGCGGATTGAGCACCTCGGCGGGCACGCCGGGTACCTCGGTGGGAATCTCCAGGCCGAAGAAGGGTTCGCGCCCGAAGGCCACGCCGTCGAGCCCACCGCTGATGGCGGCGTTCAGCAGGGCGCGGGTGTGCGCGATGCTCATGCGGTGGCCCTGACCGTACATGCCGCCGGTCCAGCCGGTGTTGACCAGCCACACCCGGGCACCGCTGTCCCGCACCTTGCGGGCCAGCAGCCGCGCGTACTCGCCGGGGTGGCGCGGCATGAAGGGCGCACCGAAGCACGTGCTGAAGGTCGGGCTGGGCTCGGTCACGCCTTCCTCGGTGCCGGGGATCTTCGCGGTGAACCCGCTGATGAACTGATATTCCATCTGCTCGGGGCTCAGACGGCTGATGGGCGGCAGCACGCCGAAGGCGTCGGCGGTCAGGAACACGATGTGCTTCGGATGTCCCGCCTGGCCGCCGGGCCGGTGGTTGGGCACCTGTTCGATCGGGTACGCACTGCGGGTGTTCTCGGTGAGGCTGCCATCGTCCAGATCCGGGACGCCCTGGGCGTCGAGCACCACGTTCTCCAGCACGGTGCCGTACGTCCGGGTCGTGCGGAAGATCACGGGCTCGGCCTCCGGGTTCAGGTGGATGACCTTGGCGTAGCAGCCGCCCTCGAAGTTGAACACGCCGTGCTCCGTCCAGCCGTGCTCGTCGTCACCGATCAGCTGCCGGGTCGGATCGGCGCTCAGCGTGGTCTTGCCGGTGCCGCTCAGGCCGAAGAACAGCGCCACGTCGCCCCCGTCGCCCACATTCGCCGAACAGTGCATGGGCATGACGCCGGACTGCGGCAGCAGGAAGTTCAGGACGCTGAAAATGCCCTTCTTGTTCTCGCCGGCGTACTGCGTGCCGCCCGCGATGATCATCTTCCGCGTGAAGTTCACGAGGATGAAGGTGCCGCTGCGCACGCCGTCGCGCTCGGGGTCGGCCTTGAACGACGGGATGTTCAGCACCGTCCAGTCTTCCTCGAAGCTGCGCAGCTCGTCGGCGGTGGGCCGGACGAACATGTTCCGGATGAACAGGCTGTGGTACGCCATCTCGGTGACCATCCGCACCGCGACACGGTGATCCGGGTCGGTACCCGCGAACACCTGCTGGACAAACAGTTCCTTTCCGGCGGCGTAGTCGGTCATGCGGGCCAGCAGGCGGTCGAACACGTCCGGCGAGATCGGGGTGTTGAACCCGCCCCACCACACTGTTTCCCGCGTCAGGTCGTCCTCCACGATGAAGCGGTCTTTGGGACTTCGTCCGCCCTTGTCCGTCCGCACCGTCAGCGGGCCGGTGGCCGCCTGGACGCCCTCTCCCCGGCGGATGGCGTGGGCGTACAGGGCGTCCACGCCGGGATTCAGGTGGATGGTGGCGCGGTCGATCCCCAGGTCAGACAGTGGCGTGCTGGACGTCAGGCTCATGGGACTCCTCGGAAGATCACGGGCATGGCCCGGCGGGAACGTGAACAGAGGTACAGAGTCCAGTGTCCACAGTGAACCGCTTCCATCCCAAGCCCTTTTTGTCACAACGCCGGGAACACCGTGCCCGTTTCCGCACGTTTCACCGCGCAGATCCCCTGGATTTAGGGTAGCGCAGCGGCGCCGGATTGCGTGTTCTGCAGTGTGCCGGCCCAGCATTTTGACCTCCTGCTCGCCATGAACTCATGACACTAATGGTGTCCATGCTGAAGAGACAGTCGTACGGCGGTGCGGCAACTGCGGTCACCGGACAGGAGTGCCCACCCACCGGGCGGACGGCGGGCGGGGAGGAGTGGCCATCACTCCTCCCCGCCTGCTGGTACCGCACTCAGTTCTTGCTGGCGTCGCTTCTGCCGGGATCCCGGCCCGGTTCGCCCGCCGGCGGGGTGGGTTGGGTCGGCTGGGCCGGGGCGGACGCCGCGGCCGTTCCGACCTGGGCAGTCGCGGCGGCGGCCGGCGGCGCTTTGGGTTCCTCCAGCCGTTCCATCCACACCGATCCCACGATGTTGCGCACGTTCCGTCCTGCCTGGTGCAGCGCCTCGGCGGCCTCAGGGCTGACACGGCCCACGGCGCTCAGGATGCCCTGCCGGGCCACCGGCACGCGGGCGAGGACGACTGCGCCGGTGCCCAGCAGGATGGCGGCGGTCAGGGCGCCGCCGGGCCGGCTGCTGCGGTCGTCCCGGCGGGCGCGCTTGGCCTGCGTTTCCAGCACCTTCAGTTCGCGGCCAAGATCCTTCTGCAGACCGGCGACCCTGCGATCCACGGCGCGTTCCAGCTTCTGCGGGTTCCACTCGCGGCGGGCCGAACGCAGTGACTTCTCAGCGTCCCTGCGGGCGCGGGCCACGGTCTTCTCGGCCTGCCGGCGGCGGCTCTCCAGCGTGTCGGCGCCTTCGCCCAGCACCTCGTGGACACGCTCCTGCACGCCGGCCAGCAGGCCGAGCCCGGCCCCCTGCGCCTGCGACAGCGCGGGCTTGACCACGTCGTCCAGGGTGCCGGCGGCCGTCTTGCGGGCCGACTCCAGGGCCTTGCCGGCGTGACGGCGGGTCTGCTGCGTGGCCGCGCCCGCCGTGCCGATCAGGCCAGAGGCGTTGTCCTGGGCGACGTGGGCCAGCGCCCCCGCGGTCTCACGGGCGGTGTCCAGCAGGGCGTGGGCCCGCACCGGAGCCTCCTCGCGCAGGGTCTCCAGGCCGGCGGCGCTGCGGCGGGTGGCCTCGCTCGCCAGTTCCTGTGCGTGCAGGGCGGCCTGGGCCAGTGCCGGCTTCACGCGGTCGTCCAGGGTGGTGCCCGCTCCATGCCACGCCTGCGCGGTGGCGTCCACCACGGCGCGGCGGGTGTCACGGCTCAGGGCGAGAGCGGCGAGGCCGCCCAGCAGGATGAGGCTGCGCTTGCTGACGCCGCCGGTTGCATCGTTGGTCATGTGGTCTCCTTGTCGCCGGCCCGGGCCGAAGGGGCGTCCGAGCAGCGGTCCTGCCCGGCATTGTCTGTCCGGAGGCCAGTACGAGTGTGGGGGCATTGTAACGACGTATTCATAATCCCGGTTCCGGGCACGTCCTGGAGGAGTCGTCGAGCTTCGCCGCCGCACGCGGTCGGCCGTGGATTGAGACGCCGTTCCCGGCAGGAGCACGCGCAGGCATTACACTCGGACACGTGACCCGCAAGGCCCGCGCTGCCCGCGTTCCCGAAGCCCCCGCCGCGCCCCCGCCCCCGGCCGGGCCGCTGCTGGGGCGGCTGGAAGTCCGGAACCTGGCGACCATCCGTGAACTGACCCTGGAACTCGAGGACGGGTTCACGGTCTTCACGGGTGAGACCGGGGCAGGCAAGAGCATCATCGTGGACGCCCTGGGCCTGCTGCTGGGCGCCCGGTCGAACACCGACCTGATCCGCACGGGCGAGGAGCACCTGCTCGTCACCGGCTTCTGGGACGAGGACGCCGCGAGCCGCAAGGTGAACAGCCAGGGCCGCAGCACGGCCCGGCTGGACGGCGAGGTCGTGACGGTGCGGGAACTCCAGGACTGGGCCCAGCAGCGCCTGACCATCCACTGGCAGCACAGTGCGGTCAGCCTGCTCAGCCCGGCCAACCAGCGGGCCCTGCTGGACAAGCAGGTGCCGGCCGACCTGGACGCCTACGTGGGCGCGTACCGGGCGTGGCAGGAGGCCCGGGCGCGCCTGGAGACCCTGCGCTCGACCCAGCGTGAACGGGCCCGGCAGATCGACCTGCTCCAGTTCCAGGCCGACGAGATCGCGGAGATCGCCCCCCAGGCCGGCGAGGAGGAACCGCTCCAGACCGACCTGAACCGGCTGGCGAACCTCGACACCATCGCCCAGGGGGCGGCACTGGCCCTGAACCTGATCGTCGATGCCGACGAGAACGCGGTCGGCTACCTGTCCGAGGCGATCCGTGCGCTGAATGCCGGTGCCCGGTACGACCCGGTCAGTGCGGCCCTCCAGACCGAACTCCGGACGGCGCTGGACGGGATCCAGGCGGTGGCGGGCGAGCTGCGCTCGGTCGCCGACAGCAACGCCCCGGATCCGGAGGAACTGGCGCGCGTCGAGGCCCGGCTGGGGGCGCTGGGCCGCCTGCGGGCCAAATACGGGCCCGGTCTGGACGACGTGCTGGCCTTCCACATCCAGGTGCAGGACGAACTGGCGACCCTGACCCGTGACGAACTCGATGCCGGCACCCTGGACCACGAGGTCGAGCGTCTGCACGCCGGGGTGCTCGCCGCCGGCCGGGCGCTCGACGGGGCCCGGGTCACGCGGGCCGGGCCGCTCGCCGCGCAGCTCGTGGGCGTGATCCGTGAACTGGGCATGCCGCATGCGCGGCTCGAGTTCCGGGTGGAACCCACCCCGGAACCCACCACCCACGGCATCAGCGACGTGACCCTGTATTTCACGGCCAACCCCGGTGAGGATCTGGCGCCCCTGGCCGACGTCGCCTCCGGCGGCGAGCTGTCGCGCGTCATGCTCGCCATCAGCACCGTGCTGGGGGCCGACACGCCGGCGGTCGTCTTCGACGAGGTCGATGCCGGGATCGGCGGCAGCGCCGCGTCCGCCGTGGCCGATCAGCTGCGCCGGCTCGCGCGCACGCGTCAGGTGTTCGTCGTGACGCACCTCGCACAGATCGCGGCGCGTGCCGACCAGCACTACCGAGTGTCCAAACGGGTCGAGGACGGCCGGACGGTCAGCGCCGTGGAGCGCCTGGACGATGCGGCCCGCCTGGACGAGATCGCCCGGATGCTGAGCGGCAACACCTCCGAGGCGGCGCTGCGACACGCCCGCGAGCTGCTGGCGGGCACGACCGGCTCCGTGTCCACGCCATAGCTCCTGGCGGGCGCGGCCGGATCTGCGCCAAGATGCCTGTACGTGCTGCTCAGGAGACCGTCAGTGTCAGCGGGTACGCTGCGGGTATGAAGCGAATCTCCGTGGCCCTGCTGCTCGTCGGTGCTGGTCTGACCGGCTGCCGCGCGACTGGCCCGGGCGCCCTCGACGTTCACGAGGCCGTGCTGTACGGGGCCGTGCAGGAGCATATCGTGTGGGTCTACGGCCCCTCCGATGCTGGCCGCTCGTCCATCACCATCGGCGGGCAGCAGGCCAGCGTGGGGGGCCCGCTCCCCGCCGGCGCGGTGCGCGGCACCCTGGGCATCGACGGCCGCGCGACGTTCCGGGTCGCGTCGTGGCCCGCCACGGTCTCGTTCCGCGCCGCGCCGGCCACCGATGGCCGCGTGCAGGTCACGGACAGCGATCCCGCCGTGCTGGCGGTCTACGCCACCGACGGCACGCGGTGGTCGAAACTGTCCGGCACGGGCGGCACCGTGACCGCCGCGCCGGCCACGACCCTGCGCGGGGCCGGCACCCTCACGGACGCCGAAGCCGACGCCGTGGGAACCGCGCTGCTGGGTCAGGGGCCGCTGTATGTGGCGGTGCTGGCCGAGGGCTCGCTGCCCGACGCGCCACTGGCGGTGGAGCCCACGCCGCGTGACTACCGGCGCACCGGCCTGTACGTCACGGCTCCCCTGGCGGCGACCCCCGCCGCGCCCTCATCCGCCCCCGGAGGCCGCGTGACCTACACCGTTCTCGGCAGCGGCACGAACGCCGCCGTTCCTTCGGCGACCATCCAGGTCGCCACCACCGCCTCCCAGGTGGCCGCCCTGTACGCCCAGGCCTATGGCCGCCAGACCAGCGCACCCGCCCCGGTCGCCGCGCAGGGCACCACGACCGTGGGCATCTTCCTGGGGCAGAAACCGACCGGCGGGTACGGCGTGCAGGTCGTGGGGGCCCGTGTGGCCCAGGGTGTCCTGACCGTGATCGCGCAGGTGCGGTCGCCCGGAGCCGGTGCGATCACCACCCAGGCGCTGACCAGCCCGTGGACGCTGATCCAGGTGCCCGGTACGTATGCCGAGGTTCGGGTCGTGGACGAGACCGGTCGGCCGCTGCCGCAGGGCGGGGGAACCGACCGCTGACGGTCACGGGCGGCTGCGGCTCCGGCGCCCGGGTTCCGCGCGGCCGTCCACCCCGGGCCGGCCGGGCCCACCGACCAGCACCGCTGCACAGCCTGCCGCCAGCAGCACCGTGATCTCGACCGCCGGGGCCGGCAGCGCTCCGTGTGCCCAGCGGGCCGCGCCGATCAGCACGGTCACGCCGCCCAGCACGCCCGCCAGCCCCCGTGCGCCGACCCCGAGCAGCAGCAGCAGGCCGCCCAGCAGCTCCAGCGTGGCCGTGACCGGGGCCACCAACAGGGGCAGGGGCAGACCGGCCGCCGCGTACTGCCGGGTCACGCCGGTCAGTCCAGCCGAGAAGACCTTCTGCCAGCCGTGCATGACGAGGATGGCACCTGTGGCGATCCTCACGAGGGCCAGCGCCAGTTCCGGATGGGTCGGCACCGATCCAGTGTAGCGGGTGACAGAAAACGGCGACCCCCGGAAGGGCCGCCGCGTGGCAGACGCTGGACTTACTTGGTGGGCACCTTGATTGCGCCGCTGATGATCTTGGCCTTGGCGGCCTCGACCTTGAGCACCTGGGCGCTGGTGATCAGGGCCTTGTTGTACTGGTCGACGGCGTAGCCCACGCCGCCATCCTTGAGGCCGAACACGCGCTGGCCGCCCTTGAACTTGTTGCCCTTCACGTCGCTGATCAGAGCGTACACGGCGTTGTCGACACGCTTGAGCATGCTGGTCAGGCCGTGGTTCATGGTGGCGGGGTTCTTGTCGAAGTCGCCCAGGTAGTTCTGGTTGCTGTCCACGCCGATGAAGAACATCGGGCGGGTGTTGCCGGCGCAGGCGGCCTTGTAGCTGGCGCTCTTGGTAATCTTGGCGAAGTTGTTGGTCTTGAAGGTCACGCCGGACGGCAGGTTGCCGGCCTTGAGGCACTGCGTCTGCTTGACGTAGTCGATCACGCCGTTGCCGCTCGCGCCGGCCGCCGCGAAGATGACGTCCGCGCCACGGGTGCGCATGGAGCCGGCGATCTCCTTGGCCTTACCGGGGTTGTTCCACGCTTCGGGGGTGGTGCCCACGTACTGTGCGATCACGCGGGCGCTGGGGTTGGCAGCCTTCACGCCGGCGGTGTATCCGGCCTCGAACTTGTGGATCAGGGGGATGTCCATGCCGCCCACGAAGCCGACCACACCGGTCGAGGAGTTCAATGCGGCCAGGTAGCCGACCAGGTACGAGCCCTGCTCCTCGCTGAAGGTCAGGCTGGCGACGTTCTTCTCGGGGGACACGTCGTCGACCAGACCGAAGTACAGGTCCGGGTTGTCCTTGGCGACCTGCGAGATGCTGGCGTTGTTGGCGAAGCCCACGCCGATGGTCAGGTCGAAGCCCTCGTTGGCGAACGAGCGGATCCCCTGGATGACCTGGCTGGGGTCACTGGGCTCGAAGTCCTTGAGCTGGACACCAAGGGACTTGCTGGCGCGCAGGCTGCCCTCGTAGGCGCTCTGGTTGAAGCTCTTGTCGAACTTGCCGCCGGCGTCGTATGCCATCCCGACGCGCAGGGTCTGGGCGGAGGCAAGGGTGGCGGTCATGGCGAGGGCCAGGGTCAGGATCTTCTTCATGGTGGTTCCTCCAGAGGGTGGACGTGGGGTCTGCCTGCACAGAGTATAAGAAAACTTGAAGGTGTCTAGACCCATTGGAACCATGGGATGGGGTAGGGGTGGAGTCCTGCTGGGCACTCCGTCCGCCACGCTAGCGTCCGAAGCTGATGCCGTTTTGATGGGAGCGGAACTGGGCGCAGTGCTACGCTCAGGGCATGGATCAGCCCGCGTTCGAGACCTACCTCGCCCTGAGTGCGGACGTGGCCCGCCACAACCGCGCGTACCACGAGCAGGACGCCCCCGAGATCACCGACAGCGAGTACGACGCGCTGGTTCGCGAGGTGCGGGCGCTGGAGGCCGCCCATCCCGAGTGGGTCGGGCGGGCCGCCGCCGAGGCGGGAACGGACGGCAGCCCCGCGCAGGCGGTGGGTGGTGCCCCCAGCACGGCCTTCCAGCCCATCACCCATCCCACCCGCATGACCAGCCTGGACAACGTCTTTTCCGATGATGAGCTGGCGGACTGGCGCGAGAAGCTGGCGCGTGCCCTGAACCTGCCGGTGGAGTACGACGACTTCACCTTCACGGGAGAACTCAAGATCGACGGGCTGAGCGTGAACCTGTACTACGTGGACGGCGAACTCCAGTGGGCCGCCACGCGCGGCAACGGCGCAGTGGGGGAGATCGTCACCGCGCAGGTGCTGACGGTGCCCGGCATCCCCACACAGCTTCCCGGCCTGACGGGTGAACTGGAGGTGCGCGGTGAGGTCTACATGAGCCGCGCCGACTTCGCCGCCTTCAATGCGCAGGCCGAGGAACTGGGCACGCCGCTGCTGAAGAACCCCCGCAACGGCGCCGCCGGAGCGCTGCGGCAGAAAGATCCCGAGGTCACCCGCTCGCGCAATCTGAAGGCCATCTTCTACATGCTGGGCAAGCGCGACGGCGTACCGGTCACGTCACAGTCGGGGGTGCTGGCGTGGCTGGCCGCGCAGGGGTTCCCGGTCAGTGCCGACACCGAGACGCTGCACGGCGTCGCCGCCGCCGCCGACTACCACGCCCGCATGATCGCCCGCCGGCAGTCCTTCGAGTTCGATGCCGACGGCACCGTCCTGAAGCTCGATCCGCTGCGGTTGCAGGAGGAGGCCGGATTCACCAGCCGGGCCCCCCGCTGGGCCATCGCCTACAAGTTCCCGGTCGAGGAAGTCGAGACGGTGCTGGAGTCCATCACCATCAACGTCGGCCGCACGGGGAAACTTGCGCCCCTGGCACACCTGCAGCCGCGCCTGATCGAGGGCAGCACGGTCAGCCGCGCCACGCTGCACAACGAGGACTACATCCGCGACATGGATCTGCGCGTGGGCGACACGGTGGTGGTGCGCAAATCCGGCGGCGTCATCCCGCAGATCATGCGCGTCATCCCGGAGAAGCGCCCGGATGGCGCCGTGCCCTTCGCCTTCCCCACCCACTGCCCCGAGTGCGGCCATGAAGCGGTGCGGGCCGAGGGCGACGCGAACACCTACTGCCCGAATCCCGCGTGCCCGTCCCAGCAGTTCGAGCGCGTGCGCTATTTCGTGTCGCGCGGGGCGATGGACATCCGGGGCATCGGCGAGAAGCTGATCGCGCAGCTGCTGGAGCAGCAACTCGTGCAGGACGTCGCTGGCCTGTATGCCCTGACCGCTGCGCAGCTCTCGGGCCTGGAGCGCGGCGGGGACAAGAAGGCGCAGAACATCCTGGGACAGCTGGAGGCGAGCAAGACCCGCCCGCTGTGGCGCCTTGTGAACGCCCTGGGCGTGAACCACGTGGGAGAACGCAACGCCCAGGCGCTGGCGAACGCCTTCGGCACGCTCGACGCCCTGCTGGCCGCCACCCCCGAGCAGATCGCTGCCGTGCCCGGCCTGGGCGGGGTCATCGCCGAGAGTGTCGCGGGGGCACTGGCCGATCCCAGCATGCGGGACCTGATCGCCCGACTGCGGGCGGCCGGTCTGAACCCCCAGGAGGCGGCGGTGGTGCGCGGCACGCAGCTCAGCGGCCTGAACTTCGTCATCACCGGCACCCTGTCACGCCCGCGCGACGCGATCAAGGCGCAGCTGGAACAGGCCGGGGGCCGCGTGACCGGCAGCGTGACCGGCAAGACCTCCTTCCTGATCGCCGGCGAGGACGCCGGCAGCAAACTCGACCGGGCCCGTGAACTGGAGGTGGCCGTTCTGGACGAGCCCGGTCTGGACGCTCTGCTGGCCGACCGTGGAGTCATCGCCGGCGGGTCTGTTCCGGCGGACGCGCCGGATCCGGTCACCAGCGGCTAGACTGCGGGGCAGTGTCGCGGTTCACAGTGACCGCGCCCGGAGGCATCTCGCATGGCAACACCCGAAGTAGACATCAGTAAACACGTGCTGCTGGATATCGCCAGTACCACCCTGGACGGCATCGACGGTGCGTCCGTCGCGTCTGCCACCCTGAAGGTCGGCGAGGTGCTCCGCCAGCAGCCCAGCACCCGCCGGCCCCGCGCCCTCCGGGTCACCCGGGACGGCCAGGACGTCACGGTGGATGTCGGCCTGAACGTGGACTACGGCCTGAACGTGGTGGCGCTGGCCCAGCGGGCCCAGGCGGCCGTCCGCGAGAACATCGAACTCATGACCGGCCTGAACGTGCGGGCTGTGAACATCACCGTGCAGAACATCTGTCTGCCCCGGGGAAGTGGCGCTTGACCCGCCGACGTGATCGGGCCGCCGCGCCGGTCGGCACGCGCCGCGCCGCGCGGGAATTCGTGTTCCGCGCCCTGTTCGAGGCGCAGCGCGGCGACCAGTCGCTGCGGGCCGCCTTCACCCGTGCCGAAGGGGCCATGCGTGACGGCGACGACACCTTCGTCCCCCTGAGTGACGACGCCCTGGCCTTCGCGCACGACCTGATGGAGGGCCTGCTGACCCACCAGGACGAGATCGACGGCACGCTGCGCCGCACGATCCGGGGCTGGAGCTTCGAGCAGATGGCCCAGACGGATCTGAACATCCTGCGGCTGGCCACCCTGGAGATGATGTTCCGTCCGGAACCCCATCCGCCGGTCATCGAGAGCGCCGTTCGGATCGCCCGGAAGTTCGGCGGCGAGGACTCGGGCCGCTTCGTGAACGGGGTGCTCGCAGGCCTGAGCCGCACGCTGGGCACGGTGCCCACCACGCCCGAGGCCGAGGAATGACCGGAAACGCCGCCACCGTGCTGGCCGGGCCGCCCGCCGCCACCGCCGTGATCGCGGCCGCGGCCCGGCAGGCCGCCACGCTGGAGCGGCCCCCGCATCTCGTGATCGTGCGGGTGGGCGACGATCCCGCCAGTGTCAGCTACGTGCGCGGCAAGGCGAAGAAGGCCGGTGAATCCGGGCTGCGCTCGACTGTCCACGCCCTGCCCGAGACCACGCCGTCCGCCGACCTGCTGGCCCTGGTCGCCAGCCTGAATGCCGACCCCGATGTGCACGGCATCCTCGTGCAACTGCCCCTGCCCCCGCACATCGCCGAGGAGCCGGTGCTGGCCGCCATCGATCCTGACAAGGACGTGGACGGCCTGCATCCCATGAACATCGGGCGGCTGTGGTCGGGGCGGCCCACCCTGGCCCCGTGCACGCCCGCCGGGGTCATGGCCCTGCTGGAGCATTACGGGGTGCCCGTCGCCGGGCGCCGGGCCGTGATCGTCGGCCGCAGCCAGCTCGTCGGCCGCCCGCTGGCCGGACTGCTGCTGGCCGCCGACGCCACCGTCACGGTCGCGCACAGCCGCACCCGCGACCTGGGCGCCGTGACCCGCGAGGCGGACATTCTGGTGGCGGCGGTCGGGCGGGCCCACCTGATCACGCCGGACATGGTGAAGCCCGCCGCGGTCGTGATCGACGTCGGCATCAACCGTGTGGTCGGGGACGACGGCAAGGCGCACCTGACCGGGGATGTCCACCCGGACGTGGCCGCCGTCGCGTCGGCGCTGACCCCGGTGCCGGGCGGCGTCGGCCCCATGACCGTGGCGCAGCTGATGGCCAATACCGTGCAGGCCGCGCGGCGGCAGCAGTCCCAGACCAGCGGAGTGACGGGTGACCTCGTTCGCTGACCTGGTCGGCAACCGCTGGCTGTGGACCGCCGTGTTGGCCTCGACGGGGGCCCAGGTGCTCAAGGTGCTGCTCATCCTGCTGATCGAGCGGCGGTGGCGCCCCACCGCCTTCATGGAGACGGGTGGCATGCCCAGCAGCCACTCCGCGATGGTCGCGGCCCTCACGACCGGCGTGGCCCTGTCCGAGGGGATGAACAGCCCGCTGTTCGCGGTGAGCGCCGTGTTTGCATTGATCGTCATGTACGACGCCACGGGCGTGCGCCACAGCAGCGGCCAGCAGGCCCGCCTGCTCAACGAACTCGTGGATGAACTGCGGGCCGTGGTGCGCGAGGGCTTTGCCCCAACGCCCCTGCGCGTGCTGCTGGGCCACACCTATCTGGAAGTGCTGGCAGGCACCCTGATCGGCATCGGAGCGGGCTTCATCGCCTTCCGGCTGTTGCCGTGATCGACCAGCAGGAGGCGGCGGCCTGGCGATGGCCGCCGCCTCCTGCGGTCGAGTTCAGCTCTCACCCATGATGAACCAGTAAAGCCAGCGGCCTGTGCTGGTGCTCTGGAGACCCCCGGTGCTCAGTCCGGCCTCACACGGCCACGCCGCGCACGGCGCCGTCCAGCACACCGGCCAGGCGTTCACGGGTGAAGGGACGCTTGCCCTCCAGCAGTCCAGATTCGCCGGCGTGCAGGTGCCAGTGCTTGCTGCCGCCCATCAGGCGCAGGGACACGCCCTTCAGGTCGACGTGCCGGGGGCTGACCGCGGCCACCAGCAGGGGCTGACCGCCGCTGCTGAGCGACACGCTCATGACCGTGGTGGGCAGGTCGTAGGGCCGTTCCATGCGGTAGATGTAGTCCGGGAAGTCCGCGACCTTCGTGTAGGTGAGGCCACGGGCCTGGGCCTCGGCCTCCAGCCAGCCGAGGAGCGTGACCCAGTTGCTGTACAGTGCCGAATCCGCTGCATGTGCCATGTGGCACAAGTGTACGTCACGTCATGGGCAGCGGTGCCGCTGACGTCAGCCCTGGACGAGCAGCCGCCCGCCATGTGCATCCAGGGTGATCGTCCCGGTGCCGACTGGTTCGCCGCTCAGCACGTCAAGCCACGATCCGCCGGGCAGGCTCAGGGTCACGAGATGCGACTCGGCAGATCGACTGGCGACCGCCACGGCCCGCTCCGTGCGCCCGTCTGTGTGCGTGTACTCGCGCAGGAACGCCACCGCATCCTCGCCGACCCGCAGGAACGTCAGGTGGCCACGTTGCAGCGCCAGCGTGTCGCGCCTGACCCGCACCAGCGCTTGCACCCTGGTGCGCAGCGCCGTATTCCAGCGGGTCTCGTCCCACGGCATCGGCTCGCGGCACCACGGCATGGTGCCGGGCCTGGACTGGCTCAGGCCGATCTCGGTGCCGTAGTACAGGCAGGGCACGCCGGGATACGCGATCAGCAGGGTGAACACGGCCAGATAGCGGGCCGGGTCGTTCCCCAGCCGGTGCAGCGCCCGGCCGATGTCGTGCGATTCGAGCAGGTTGACCATGCCCAGCGCGACCTGCGGCGGCAGCGCGTGGTAGGCGTCCCACAGGATGTCCACGAGTTCCGAGCCGCCCAGACGGCTGGGAGCGTCGAAGTGCGAGCGCCCGGCGGCCCACTGCATGACGGGCAGGCCGAAGCCGTGGTAGTTCATGGCGCTGTCCTCGCCCTGACCGTCCAGGGCGTGTTCGGGGTCGAAGAAGCGCTCACCGAACACGAAGGCGTCGGGCCGCTCTTCGCGGGCGGCGCGTTTCAGCGTGCGGTGCAGCAGCAGGTTGTCGGCGTCGGTGCCGCCCGCGCCGATCATCTGGGCCACGTCGAGCCGCCATCCGGCCGCACCCCGGCGCAGCCAGTGGCGCACCACGCTCTCCTCGCCGGCCAGGAACTCCTGCACGGCGAATCCGTTGCGGTAGTCGATCTTGGGCAGGGTGGGAACGTCGAAGAACGAATGGTACGGCGGCTTGCCCGGCTCGCTGCGCCACGTGAACAGCGAGCGTTCGGGCGCATCCTCGCTCTCGAGGGCTGCCCGGAACAGGGCGTTGGCGCTCCCCATATGGTTGAACACGCCGTCCAGCACAATGCGGATGCCTGCTTCACCGGCCGCCGTGACCAGTTCCTCCCACGCGGCGTCGCCGCCGAGGTGGGGATCGACGTGGCGGTAGTCGGTGATGTCGTAGCGGTGGTTGCTGGGCGACGTGAAGATCGGCGTGAGCCACAGCGCCGTGATCCCCAGGTCGGTCAGGTACGGCAGCGCCTGCGTGATGCCCACGAGGTCGCCGCCGTAGTGCGCGTGGACGTCACCCTCGCGGGTCACGGGCGAGTCCCACGGCACGTGCTGCACCGGGCGGCCCGCGTACTCGTACTCGCCGCTTCTCACGTCATTGCCGGGGTCGCCGTTGCGGAAGCGGTCGGGGAAGATCTGGTAGAAGACGCCGTTCCACGCCCACTCGGGGGCCACGTACCCCGCGAGGTACTGAAACCAGTCCCGGAAGCCGCGCCGCGTGTGGTGCAGGCCCAGGCGCGAGAGGTTCAGGTGATCGTCCGGCAGATTCAGCTGCCACGCATAGCGGACGCGGGCGTCGTGTACCGGCAGGTCGGCCTCGAACCAGCGCCCATCCCCGTGGGGTACCGAGATCTCGCGGGCCGGCACGCCCTCGACCTCCCCGATCCGCACACATCTCAGGGTGACGGACGTGACGGGCAGCGTCGTTCGCAGCCGCACACGCACGGTGCTGCCCTGCGGTGCGCCGAGCACATCGGTATAGCCGGGCGTGTCGTCGTGCTGGGCGGTCAGGATGGATGTGGCAGCGGGGGAATCGGTCATGGCACTCCTGGGAAGGTCAAGGGAACGCGGCACGGCCGCCTGGAATTCAGGTGGTCGTGCCGCGAGGGGCAAACGTTGCCTTCGTGTTGTGTGTGTGCAGTCTGCCCGGACGTCCCCCTCGTGGTCAAGCGACAACGATTTGCATTTAAGCCGTTTACATGTAACACTCACCGTGCACCACAATTCGTCCCCTCCCGGAAGGAGTGTCCTTGCTGCAACCTGTTGCCAGCACCCGTGTCGTGGATCTCGTCCGTGACCGCCTGCGCGCCGCCATCCTGGCCGGCGACCTGCCCCCCGGTACCCGTCTGAGCGTGCCGGAACTCGCCCGCCAGCTCCAGGTGTCACGCTCGCCGGTGCGAGAGGCCGTGCTGCTGCTGGTCGGCGAGGGGCTGGCGGTCGAACACACCCGCCGGGGCGTGGAGGTCGCCCGCCTGGAACTGAGTGACGTGCTGGAGCTGTATGACCTGCGGGCCGGCGTGGACGGTATCGCCTCAAGGCTCGCGGCCGAACGCATGACCTCGGCCGATCTTGCTGCGCTGCGCGGCGTGCTCGACGCCCAGGGGGCCGCCGCCATCGGTGACCCGAAGAGTTTCCGTGACCTGGACGCCCGCTTCCACCAGATCATCGTGCAGACCTGCGGAAACAGCCGCGTGATCCGGCATTCCGAACTGCTGCTGCGTGAGATGCGCCTGGCCGGGCCGCTGCTGCTGAACGAGTCGTGGCACCTGAAGCTCAGCCACGAGGAACACCGCACCATCGAACGCGCCCTGCGGCAGCGCGACGGCCCCGCCGCCGAGACGGCCATGCGCTCGCACCTGCAGCGCGTGGCCCAGGCCGTCCAGCACCACCACACGTGATCCCCACCCGTGGCCCCGCCACATCCCAAGGAGCATCCATGCGTACAGTCCTGTCCCTGACCGCCCTCGTGACCCTTGCCCTGAGCGGCACCGTGTCTGCCCAGGCCACCATCAAGATCGGCGCGATCACGTCCGTCACCGGGCGCTTCGCGGAATTCGGCAAGATGCAGCTCGCCGGCTTCAAGGTGGGCGTCGAGGAAGTCAACCGCAAGGGCGGCGTGCTCGGCAAGAAGATCGAACTGGTCATCGAGGACAACGCGAGCGACGTGAACAAGGGACTGGCCGCCGCCGAGCGCCTGGTCAACGCCGGCGTGCCGCTGGTGCTCAACGAGTACTCCAGCTCGCTGGTCAAGGCGCAGGCGCAGTATCTGGCCCGCCAGAAGGTGCCGAACCTCGTGTTCACGTCGAGCGGCGACGACATCACCAAGCCGGGCAGCGACTACACGTACCGCATGAACCAGCCCGCCACCGAGTACGCCCGTGTGATCCTGAATATCTTCCGCGACAACAAGTTCAAGACCATGGCGATCATCGCGGGCACCGGGGCCTTCGAGAAGTCCGTGGCCGACGCCGCGCAGGGCTTTGCGAAGCAGTACGGGATCCAGGTGATCGAGGATCAGCGCTACGACCAGGGCCTGACTGACTTCCGGCCCGTGCTCAACCGCATGAAGGCCAAGAACCCGGACGGCGTCCTGATGGTCAGCTACGCCGCCGACAGCGTCACCGTGATGCGGCAGGCCCGCGAGGTCGGCGTCAAGCCGCGCCTGTTCGCCGGGGGCGCGGCAGGCTTCGCGCTGCCGGACTTCATCAAGGACTCGGGCAGCGCGTCCGAGAACGTCGTGACGGCGACCGCGTGGATTCCGCAGCTGCGCTACGCCGGCACCCAGAAACTGAACATCGACCTGAAGAAGGCGCTGGGCGGGGCTGATCCCAGCTACCACGCCGCGCAGGGCTACGCCGCCGTGCTGGTCGCCGCCGAGGCGCTCCGGGCCGCCGGCAGCACCGACCGCGAGAAGGTCAGGGCCGCCCTGAACAGCGTGACCATGAACACCGCCTTCGGCCCGATCGCCTTCAAGGACTATGACGGCTTCCGCAACCAGAACCCTCTGGTGATGGTCGCGCAGCAGGTGCAGAACGGGGCCTTCGTGCCCGTGTATCCCAAGAGCGTCGTGCCCCGCAAGATCCTCTTCGAGCGCTGAGCCCGGCTGCTCCCCCTCCCGAGGTGCCCATGATGAAGCGTTGCCTGACCACCGTCCTCCTTGCCGTCGCCACGACGGCCGCCGCCCAGGGCACGCTCCAGATCGGAGCGGTCACCAGCCTGTCGGGCCGTTTCGCCACCTTCGGACAGATGCAACAGGCGGGCTTCCGGGTCGCCATCGACGAGATCAACGCGCGGGGCGGCGTGAACGGCCAGAAGGTCGCGCTGGCGATCGAGGACGACGCCAGCGACACCAACAAGGCCCTGTCGGCCGCCGAGAAGTTAGTCAACCAGAAGGTGCCGGTCGTGATCGGTGCGTATGCCAGCGGCATCACCAAACCGCTGTCGCAGTACATGGCCCGCGTGAAGGTGCCGCTGATCGTGGCGACTGCCGTCGACGAGACCATCACGAAGCCCGGCAACGCCTACACCTTCCGCGTGAACAACCAGTCGAGCGTGTATACCCGGTCGCTGATCGACCAGCTGCGCAAGACGCCGGGCCTGAAGACCGCCGTGATCCTGACCAGCAACGACGCCTTCGGCAAGAGCGTCCTGACCGACGCCACGAAACTGCTGCCCGCTGCTGGCTACACGATCCTGGGCAGGGACACCTACGACCAGGGTCTGACCGACTTCCGCCCGCTGCTGAACCGCTACCGAGGCCAGAACCCCGACGTGGTGATCTTTGCCAGCTACGAGCAGGACGCCGTCGCGCTGACCAAGCAGGTTAAGGAGGTCGGCCTGAAACCACGCGTGATCGCCGGGATCGCCACCGGTTTCGCCCTGCCCGCCTTCCTGACCGGCGCGGCCGACGCCGCCGAGGGCTTCCTGGTCACCATGGTCTGGAACCCGGACGTGCGCTACCCCGGTGCGCAGAGCCTGTACACCCGCCTGAAGGCCGCCCTGAACGGCGCGGAACCCAGCCAGCACGCCGCGCAGAGCTACGCCGCCATGCTCGCGGCCGTGGACGCCGTGAAGCGGGCCGGCAGCAGCGATCCCGAGAAGGTGCGATCCGCGCTGGCCCAGACCAACCTGAAGACTGCCTTCGGGCCGGTGACCTTCCGCACCTACGGCGGCTATACCAATCAGAACTCGGTGGTCGGCCTGATCACGCAGGTGCAGAACGGCAGGTTCGTGACCGTCGGCCCGGCCAGCGCGGCTCGCGGCAAGTTGATCCTCGGCAAGTAACCACCACACCGCCCGGACGGCGCCGACACCGCTCGGCCGTCCGGGTTCCCACACCTGCAGCACGCACACCACAGGAGCACACATGGATCCAGCGGCCGTCACGGCACTCATTCAGACCATCGCGCAGGGCCTGCTCACGGGCGGGCTGTACGCGCTGATCGGCACTGGCCTGAGCCTGATCTTCGGGGTCATGCGCGTGATCAACTTCGCGCACGGCGATTTCCTGGCGATCGGCATGTTCATCACGCTGGCGCTGTTCCGCGCCTTCAACTTCGATCCGTATGTCAGTCTGCTGGTCGCCGCGCCCGTGGGTTTCGCGCTGGGCTACGTCATCCAGCGCGTGATCCTGGCCCGCCTGGGCGACCGCCTGACCGAGGCCAGCATGCTCGCCACGCTGGGGCTGGGCCTGATCATCTCGAACACGCTGCTGCTGACCTTCGGGGCACAGCCGCAGAACATCAACGTGGCCTACGCCACCCAGACCGTGCAGCTCGGGGGCGTGCAGCTCAGCATTCCCCTGATCGTGGCTGGTGCCGGCACACTGGTCGCCATCGGCGGCCTGAACTTCCTGCTGTACCGCACCGAACTGGGCCGTGCCATCCGGGCCACCGCGCAGAATCCGCTGGGCGCGGAACTCCAGGGGGTCAAGACCGGCAGCATCCAGGCCATCGTCTTTGGCCTGGGTGTGGCCTTCGCCGCGATCGCGGGCGTGCTGCTCATGCCCCTGCTGTACGCCTTTCCCACCGTCGGGGAGAACTACACGACCAAGGCCTTCATCGTCACGGTGCTGGGCGGTCTGGGCAACCTGCCGGGCGCGGTCGTGGGGGGGCTGGTGCTGGGCACCATCGAGTCCCTGGGGGCCTTCTACATCAGCAACAACTACCGCGATGCCTACGGGCTGATCGCCTTCCTGCTGGTGCTGCTGCTGCGCCCGGAAGGGCTGTTCGGGAAAACGGTGAAGCGGGTATGAGCAGAGAGCAGAGAGCAGACGGCAGAGGGCAGACGGCTATGGGCTCTGGGCTCTGGGCTCTGAGGAACAGAAGGGCTGTGGCACATGCATACGCTTGTGTTACTCACAGCTCACAGCTCACCGCTCACAGCGCCGTTGAGGCCAGCGCATGACCGCTGCCGCCATTCCCCCCACCTCCCGCCCACGCGCCCTGACCTTCGGGAACGTGTGGCTCAGCGTGGCGCTGGTCGTCGTGATCGCGCTGTATCCGCTGCTCTTCGGCAAGGCGATGAACTTCGGCGTGTCCACGTTGATCTTTGCTGGGCTCGCCATGAGCTGGAACATCCTGGGCGGCTGGGCCGGACAGACCAGCCTGGGGCACGCCGCGCTGCTGGGCGTGGGCGCGTACACCATGACCATCCTGGCGACGCCGGAGCGCGTTCCCGCGTTCCTGGGCGGGCCGCTCGCGCCGTGGTGGGGCACGTTGATCGCCATGGTGATCGCCGCGTTGCTCGCCGCTGTGTGGGGCGGGCTGACCTTCCGGCTGCGCGGCAGCTACTTCACGCTGTCGACCATCGCGGTGGCGCTGGTGATCCGGCTGGTCGCCATCAACTCCGAATGGACCGGCGGCAGCGAGGGCCTGTTCATGCCGGATCTGCCGCGTTTCTTCGGACTGGATCTCTTCGACCGCAAGGCCGAGTACATCCTGGCCGCCGGGTTCGTGATCCTGACCCTGGTCGTCACGCACCTGATCCGCCGCTCGCGCCTGGGCTACGCCCTGCAGGCCGTGCGTGAGGACGAGGACGGGGCCCGCGCCCTGGGCATCGACCCCACCCGCATGAAGGTGATCGCCTTCATGATCAGCGCCGCGCTGACCGCGCTGGGCGGGGCCCTGTACGGCATCTACCTCCAGGCCTTCGAGCCGCACACGCTGCTGGAACTGCCGATCAGCGTACAGATTGCCCTGATGGCGATCATCGGCGGGCGCGGCACCATCCAGGGGCCAGCAATAGGCGCGATCCTGCTGGCCGTGTTCGGGGAGGTCTTCCGCAACGTGTTCGCCAGTGCCAACCTGCTGATCTACGGCGTGCTGATCCTGGTGGTCACGCTGTTCGCCCCCAACGGCGTGATGGGCCTGTTCCAGCGCGGCGGTCGCAAGCTCGGGACGGCCCGGTGAGCGGCCCGCAGATCGCCAGCGTGACCGAGTTCAGCGGTCAGCCCATCCACGCGCCCGGCGGCCCTCCGCTGCTGGAAGCCCGCAACATCACGGTGCGTTTCGGCGGCGTGGTGGCCGTCAAGGACATCTCTCTGGCCGTGCGCCCCGGCGAGATCCTGGGCCTGATCGGCCCGAACGGAGCGGGGAAGACGACGCTGTTCAACGCCCTGACCGGCTTCGTCCGGGCCAGCGAGGGCACCGTGACCCTGAACGGCCGCGACATCACCCATGCCCAGCCGCAGGTCCGCGCGAAACTCGGGATGGCCCGCACCTTCCAGGTCGAGCGGCCCTTCGAAGATCTGAGCGTGCTGGAGAACGTGCTGGTCGCGGCGTTCCTGAAGTACCGTGGGCGCGCGGCCGAGAACCACGCCTATGACGTGCTGGAGCGCGTGGGCCTGGCCGACCGGGCCGCGCAGCCCGCGTCGCAGCTGAACCTGGCCCGCCGCCGCCGCCTGGAACTCGCCAAGGCGCTCGCGCTGGAGCCCCGGCTACTGTTCCTCGACGAGAGCATCGCCGGCCTGAACCCGCCGGGCCAGCAGGAGATGGTCGCCCTGATCCGCCAGCTGGCGCAGTCCGGGCTGGGCATCGTGATGGTCGAGCACATCATGCACGTGATCATGAGCCTGTCGGATCACGTGATCTGCATGGCCTTCGGAGAACGGCTCGCCGAGGGTGACCCGCACGACGTGGCCGCCCACCCGGACGTGATCCGGGCGTATCTGGGGGATGACGATGACTGAACTGGGGAAGGGAGGATTGAGGATGGAGGATGGGAAGAGTGCCGTGGTGGGAGCGTCCATCCTCCATCGGCCATCCCCTGCCGTCATGGCTGGGGGCCGCGCATGACCGCCACCACCGTCCACCGCCCCGGCTTCATCCCCGGCGAGCGTGTGTTGGACGTGCGGGATCTGGAGGTCGCGTACGGCGAGGTGCAGGTCGTGTTCGGCGTGTCGCTGCACGTCGACAAGGGGGAACTGGTCGGGCTGGTCGGGGGCAACGGCTCGGGCAAGAGCACGATCCTGCGGGTGGTGTCGGGCATGCTGCGGGCACGCGGCGGGGCGGCCGAGTACCGGGGCCAGAACCTGAACGGTGTGCCGCCCCACCGCATCACCGAGATGAAGGTCGCGCACGTGCCGATGGGTCGGCAGCTGTTCGGGCAGATGACGGTCGAGGAAAATCTGCTGATGGGCGCGTACCTGCCGCGCACCAAGGCGAACCGCGCCGCGAATCTCCAGAAGGTCTACGACTTCTTCCCGCGCCTGACCGAGAAGCGTTCTTCTCCGGCGGCGGCCTTGTCCGGCGGCGAGCAGCAGATGGTCGCCATCGGCCGCGCCTTGATGAGCGAGCCCGAGGTGCTGCTGATGGACGAGCCCAGCCTGGGCCTCGCCCCCCTGGTCGTGTCCGAGGTCATGCGCGTGATCGGCAGCCTGCGCGAGCTGGGCCTGACCGTCCTGCTGGTCGAGCAGAACGTCCGCCAGGTGCTCAGGGTGACCGACCGCACCTACGTACTCGAACTCGGCAAGCTGGTCAAGGAGGGACAGAGCGCCGACCTGATGGGTGACCCCGACATCATCAAGGCCTACCTGGGCGTGTGAGGAGCAGGGGAGGCCGGGCTGGGACTGCCGCCAGAGAGGCTACGACGACGCTGTGCCGTGGCCCCCCACACCCGGGTCATGCCCCCCTCCGAGTGGATGCCTCCCGAACGACAGGGGCGGTCAGTTCAGCACTGACCGCCCCGCCGCGTGTTCTCTCCCGCTTCAGTCGCGTGGCGTGCCCAGAACCGCGTTCTTGCCCGCCACTCCGGCCGCCGAGCCCATCCCGGTCATCCGGCCCACCGCCCGGGCCACAGCCCGTGCCACGGCGCCGGGTTCCCGGCCGCTCTCGGCGTCGGCCACGGCGCGGCGCATGGCGGGTAATGGATCTTCCACAACACGCCCGTGGCCGGTGGCGAGGAACCGGATCGGGATGTCCAGCATGGCGCGGGCGCTGACGGTGGTCTGGTCAAGGTCGTACGTGCCCAGCGTGGGCAGTGGGAAGACCGTGTTCAGGACGCTGGCGACGTGCAGGTTCGGGACGTTGACGAAGGTGTCGCCGCTGTACAGCGTGCCGTCACGCCCGTCGAGATACGCGACGTGACCGGCCGAGTGTCCCGGCGTGTCGAACACAGTCAGCGAACCGACCCGGTCGCCGCCGCGCAGCACGCGGGTGGGAGTCGTCTTCACGCCCCGTCCGGCCAGGAGCGCCGCGTCGTTCTCGCCGACCAGCAGTTCCAGTTCCGGCACGGCGGCCTTCAGGGCGTCAATCGCGCCGATGTGGTCGTCGTGGGCATGCGTCAGGGCCACGCGCTTCAGGGGCAGGCCCAGGCGCTTCACGGTGCTCAGGACGCGGCGTTCCATGCCGGACATCCCCGCGTCGATCAGCGTGATGCCGTCCGCCTCGGGCACGAGGTAGGCGTTGATCAGGCCGAACTGGGCAAGTCGGATCGGCGGGCGCATCAGCGGGTGCCTCCCAGGATCACGCTGAGCAGGCCCAGGCCCAGGAACGCGGCAGCCGGCACCGCGCCGGCCACCACAGTCAGGGCAGCGGCCGCCACGGCGAAGACAGCGAACTTGGCGACCGGCCACGCCGCCCCGGTGACCGGGAGTGCCGCCCGGGGGGACAGGAAGGTGCCCCACACGACCGCGAAGGCCAGCAGCGCCGCGCCGGCTCCCAGCCAGCCCCCGGTGCGCCACCCCCAGGTGGTCAGGGCCGCGACGGCGACGAGTTCCAGTGCGAAGGCGAGGACATCGGACGCGCTGATCATGGGAACCTCCTGTGGGTGAACGGTGTTCGTTTTCATGGAAAACACCGTACGTCTTGGCGGGGCATCTGTCAAGACGTACACTGTTCGCGGCATGCCCTACCCATCCAAACTCACGACCGAACGTATTGAGGACGTCGCCTGGGAGAGGTTCCAGGCCGGCGGAGAGGAAGCGCTGAGTATGCGACCTCTGGCCGAGGAGTTGGGCGTCCGCGCCGGGAGCCTGTACCGGCACTTCGACAGCCGCGCCGCCCTGCTCCGCCGCCTGGCCCAGCGGGCCGCCCGCGATCTTCAGGGCGAGATCCTGCGCGCTGCCGAGGGACACGAGCCCCGCAACGCGCTCCAGGCGACAGCTGGCGCCTACCTGCACTACGCGCGCACGAACCCGCATGCCTACGCGCTGCTGCTCGTGCCGGGTGAGACCCTAGCCCTGCCCGGCCTGAAGACCGATGCGGGCAAGGCGCTGTGGCTCACGCTGCTGGGACTGGTGGGAGCCCTCAGCGGCGATCCGGACGACACCGACCATGTCGTGGCCCTGTGGACACTGCTCCACGGCGCCGCCAGCCTGGAGCGGGCCGGCATGTACGGAGCCAGCGGGCCACGTGGGGGCATCACCCTGGGCCTGAACGCCATTCTCGACCACGCGCAGGAGGCGGGCCGCCGCCGTAACGCACCTTCCTGACCGTCCCGCACCCGCCCGCGTACACTGCCTGCATGAAGAAGAATTCCGGTGAGCCGCAGGCGAACCCGAGCACGGCGAGGATGAACAACATCTGGAACTGGAGCGGTAGAAGGACGGGCCGATCCGTCCACGGCCTGTCCTGGAATGCCGGAAGTTCCAGATGACGACCCGCCGGCAGACCGTGACCGTGGACGTGGGCGGCGTGCCCATCGGCAGTGCCCACCCCATCGTCGTGCAGAGCATGACCAACACCGACACCGCCGACGCCGAGGGCACCGCGATCCAGATCGCGCAGCTGGCCCGCGCCGGCAGCGAGATCGTGCGGGTCACCGTGAACACCCGTGAGGCTGCCGCCGCCATCCCCGAGATCGTCGCCCGGATGGCCGAGGTCGGCCTGAGCGTGCCCATCGTCGGGGACTTCCACTACAACGGGCACATCCTGCTGCGCGAGTTCCCCGAGACGGCGCGGTTGCTCGCCAAGTACCGCATCAACCCCGGCAACGTCGGGGCGGGCCAGCACCACGACGCAAACTTCGCGACCATGATCGAGGTCGCCAGGGAGTACGACAAGCCGGTGCGGATCGGCGTGAACTGGGGCAGCCTGGACCAGCAGGTGCTCGCCCGCCTGATGGACGAGAACGCGGCGGCCGGCAGCCCAAAGAGCGGCACCGACGTCATGATCGACGCGATGGTCGTGTCGGCGCTGGAATCTGCCGCGTACGCGGAGGAACTGGGCCTGGCGCATGACAAGATCCTGATCTCGGTGAAGGTCAGCAGCGCGCCGGAGCTGTGGCAGGTCTACCGGCAGCTCGCGCCACTGTGCGACTACCCCCTGCACCTGGGCCTGACCGAGGCCGGCATGGGCATGAAGGGCATCGTGGCGTCGTCCGTGGCCCTGGCTCCGCTGCTCACCGAGGGCATCGGAGACACCATCCGCGTGAGCCTGACCCCCGAACCCGGTGCCAGCCGCAAGCTGGAGGTCGAGGTCGCCCAGCAGATGCTCCAGAGCCTGGGGCTGCGTCAGTTTCTCCCGCAGGTCACGTCCTGCCCCGGCTGCGGCCGCACCACCAGTTCGTTCTTCCAGGAACTGGCGCAGAAGATTCAGGACTTTATCCGCGACACCATGCCCGAGTGGAAGCAGAAGTATCCCGGTGTGGAGGACATGCAGGTCGCCGTGATGGGCTGCATCGTGAACGGCCCCGGCGAGAGCAAGCACGCCAATATCGGCATTTCCCTGCCCGGTACCGGGGAAGACCCCCGCGCCCCGGTGTACCAGGATGGCAAGCTGTTGACGACCCTCAGAGGCCCCCGGATCGCCGAGGACTTCCAGGCGCTGATGGAGAAGTATGTTCAGGAGCGGTACGGGCACGCGGCGCAGGCCCCGGCGTCAACGCTGGTCTAACCATGAACGGCAGAATGTCGCGTCGCCCCGTACCCTGAAGGCATGGGCACCTGGGGTACCGGCAGTTTCGACAACGACAGCGCCGCCGACTTCATCAGGGAAGTGGTCGAGGACGGCGCAGTGGCGCTGCGGGAAGCGCTGGAGGTCGTCCTCGACCCGGACCTCGACTACATCGAGGCCGAGGAGGGCTCGCGGGCCATCGCCGCCGCCGAGGTCATCGCGGCGATCACGTCTGGCGACCACCGCAACATCACGGATGACGACCTGCTCGCGTGGGTCGAGGGCACGGACGGCCGCACGCTGAGTGACCAGCGCGAACCGGCGCTGGAGGCGCTGGAGCGTGTCCTCGGCCCGGACAGCGAATTGCCGGAGCTGTGGGAGGAGTCCGACGACCGGCGCGACTGGCAGCGCGACGTGCAGCGCCTGCGGGCCAGCCTGGGCTGAGCGGCGCTCACGTCGGGATCAGCCGGAAGCGTCCGCGCTCGACCCGCTCCAGATCGTGGTACTTCCCGGCCCCTGGCCCGGAGGCGTTGCGGCACATCTCGCTGGCGACGTGGCGGCGGATGGTCGTATCCAGATGCATGGTGCCCCTGGCCCGCAGCGCGGCCACGACCTCCTGGCTGGAAAAGGTGCCATCGGCACTGGCCCGCGCAAGCACGCGGGCCACGGTCAGGATGTCGTCACGGCAGGTCACCCGCCCAGTGTGACGCAGGGCGACCCGCCGTGTCTGTGAGCGCGTCAGAAGCGCAGCTCGATGCCCACACCGGCGCCCAGGGTTCCGGCAGTACTGCCTCGCACATACGCCCGCCATCCCGCCGGGCCAAGCAGCGGCCCGCGCAGGCCGCCCTCGCCGTACAGGGCGAACGAATTGCGGTATTCCGCGCCCACGGTTGCAAAGGCATCGACCCGCGAGATGGGAATGTTCAGGTCGCGCAGCGTGATGCCGGCGGCGTAGCGGTTGGCGATCGCCGACGTCCAGCCCTTCTCTGCACTGCCCTCCAGGCCGAGACGACCGACCAGCGGGATGCTGAGCACGGAGGTGCCCGCATGCACCCCGAAGCCGCCGATCCCGGCGTCGGCGCCGAGCCACACGGCCGCGCCGGCGGTCGACGAGAGGGCGAGGGCAGAACCGAGCAGCAGGGCACGCGGGCGCATGCGGCCACCTTACCCAGAGGGCATGAGAATCAGCCGTCCAGCCGTACTTCGCCCACCTTCGCGAGCATGCGGAAGGTCTGGAACAGGTGGAAGGCGTCGGGACTTGACCAGCCCACCGTCACGGCGTCCACGCGGGTGATGCCGGGCACGCGCTCGCAGGCGTCGGCGCGGGCCTGGTGGTTGAACGACAGCTGTGCGGCGGCGGGCCACACGGCCGAATACGGTGCAGCATCGGGAGCGCTCCTCACGGCCTGCTCGGCGCCCTCGCGGATGCGGCGCTGGGCCTCGCGCGGGTGCAGGTGCGCGGCGGCGAAGCTGCTCAGGCCCTCCTTGACGGCCACGGTGACCACCTGCGGCCCCAGCTCGGACGTGATCTCGGCCATCGCCACGTCGTCGCCGCACGCGAAGACCACCGGCACGCCGTAATGGCCGGCCAGCAGGGCGTTCAGGCCATACTCGCCGGTCGAGCTGCCATTCACGCGCACGTCGCGGATGAAGCCGTTCCAGGTATGGGCCAGTGGCCCGCGCATGCTCCCGGCCCGCGCGTGGTAACCGACATACAGCAGCGCCCCCACCCCCGGCTCCTGCACGCCCTGCACCATGCTCAGCGGCTTGTCGTTGCCGCTGGTGAAGCGCACGCCGCCTGGGAGCAGCTCGGGAATCAGGTTGCGCATGGTGTCGTGGCTGTCGTTGACCAGCACGTCCGTCGCGCCCGCGTCCAGCGCTCCGTGCGCGGCGGCGGCGGCCTCCAGGGTCATGCGTTCGCGGGCCCGTTCGTATTCGGCGCTGCTGACCAGCCCGCCGAACTCCGGGGGGCTGACCTGCACCCAGCTGCTGACGCCGCACACGCCCTCCATGTCCACGCTGATGACGACCTTCATGCGCGCAGCGTAGCCCACACCGCGTGCATGCTGCCGCACGTTCCGGTACGGTGGAGCGGCTCATGTTAGCCTCGTGTGCTATGAGCCGCGTCGCCCTGAAATCCGCCCGTGAGATCGAGATCATGCGCCGCGCCGGGGCGCTCGTCGCCGAGACCTTCCGCGTGCTGGAACCGTACGTGAAGCCCGGCGTGACCCTGAAGGAACTCGACACCCTGGCCGAGGAACATATCCGGAAGGCCGGGGCGATCCCCGCGTATCTGGGCTACGGCCCCAAATCCAGCCCCTTTCCCGGCACCATCTGCGCCAGCGTGAACGAGGTCATCTGCCACGGCATCCCGGACGGCCGGGTGCTGCAGGATGGCGACATCGTCGGGGTGGATATCGGCGTCCTGCTGGAGGGATACTACGGCGACGCGTGCACCACCTACACCGTCGGCACCGTCAGCAAGGAGGTGCAGGGGCTGGTGGACACCACGCGGGACGCGCTGGACGCCGCGCTGGAGGTCGTGAAGCCCGGCGCACGGCTGGGCGACATCGGCCACGCCATCCAGACCCTGGCCGAGGGCCGGGGCTATTCGGTCGTCGAGGAATACACCGGGCACGGCATCGGCAAGAGGCTGCACGAGGAGCCGACCGTGCGCCACCGGGGCGTGCGGTATACCGGTCTGAAACTCGTGCCGGGCATGGTCTTCACCATCGAGCCGATGATCAACCTGGGCCGCCCCGAGACCCGCCTGCTGAGCGACAAATGGACGGTGATCACCCAGGACGAGCAGCCCAGCGCCCAGTTCGAGCATACGGTCGTGGTCACGGATCGCGGCCACGAGGTGCTGACGCGGTGACCAGCCCCCACCCGCCGAGGTTTCCGAGGGGCGGGCTGCGGGCGCTGGAGGCGGCCGCGCTGGAACCCGAGACGACTTACCGGGGCGTGGTCATCGAGGGCGGGCGCGTGCCGTCCCGCCTGCACGCCGTGGCCCTGGAGGGCTGTGTGCTGCGGGGAACCGATCTGCGCGACGTGGCCTGGACGTTGGTGCGGCTATCAGACGTGCGTCTGGAAGGCTGTGACCTGAGCGCAGCCCGCCTGACCGACGCCGCCCTGACGCGGGTCGAGATTAGGGGCGGCCGGATGCTGGGCACGCAGCTCCCGCAGGTGGTCATGAAGGACGTGCGCCTGACAGGCGTGACCGCGCCCTTCTCGCTGTGGAATGGAGCACAGGCCACGCGGCTGCACGCGCGCGACTGTGACCTGACCGACGCGGTCTTCACCGGCGCTGCCCTACCTGGGGCCGTGCTGCGCGGCTGCGTGCTGACCCGGACCGACGTTCACCGCGCGACCCTGACCGGGGCCGACCTGCGCCATTCCGATCTGAGGGGCATCGCGCTGGGCCTGCCGGAGCTCGCGGGCGTGACCGTGGACGAGGGACAGCTCGTGGCCCTGGCCCGTTTCCTGGGCGTGACCGTGGCTGAACCTCCCCTGGACGACCCTCAGGACTGAAGGAACTCGCGCACGGTGGCGGGGCCGTCCTCACGGTGCCCCTGCACAAAGCGATCCCTCAGGAAGGCCCCCTGCGTGAGCATCCGCTGGGCCGCCGTCTGATCCTGTCCCAGTACGGCGCTGACGCCCTGCGCGATGGTCTCCAACTGCGCCTGAAGGTGGCTCTCGGGGCTGTGACCTCGGGCATGCAGGTGGGCCCGCGCCGCCGGGGTGAGGGTCAGGTAGGCCCGCAGGGTCGTCGGCAGGTAGTCCAGGCGGGCCTGCCGCAGGACGTACTGCGCCGGCACGTCCAGCTGATCGTAGGGCGCGTCCTGAAGGCGGCACAGCAGGGCCAGGGCGTACTGCCGGTGCGGCTCGGGCAGGCGGAGGGCCAGCGTGGGGGTGTCGTCCGCAGGGTCGGGCGGCGCAGCGGCCGGCGCGACCGGGACCGGGCGCAGGACATGCAGCCGCTCCATCTCGTGACGGTGGATCAGGTGGCGGCGCACCAGGGGGAACGCGAAGATGCTCCCGAAGAACATCAGGGGCACGAGGGTGGCTTCGGCATTCATGGTCGACCTCCTGGGCGGGACAGGGACTTGTCGGGCACCGTATCCCGGCGTCATGAGCGCTGCGTCCGGCAAAAGGGGGACGTGGCCCCGTGAGTTCCTTACAATCACGGACATGAGCCCAGAATCTGACATGGAGCCCCGCCCATAACCGGCGTCGCCTTCAAGGGAAAACGGACACGCGACCTCTCGCCCGACGCGGCCGTCAGCGTGGTGGATGTCGTGAAGGGCTACCGCAGCGCGGGAGGCAGCGAGACCCGCGTGCTGGACGACATCGACCTCGACATCCGGCGCGGCGAGTTCTTCAGTCTGCTGGGGCCGTCGGGCTGCGGCAAGACCACGCTGCTGCGCCTGCTGGCGGGCTTCGAGCAGCCGGACGCCGGGCGCATCATCATCGGCGGGCAGGACATGACCGGCGTGCCGCCGCACCGGCGCAACGTGAACACCGTGTTCCAGAGCTATGCGCTGTTCCCTCATCTGAACGTGCACGACAACGTGGCCTTCGGCCTGCGCATGAAGGGCGTGACCGGGGCGCAGCAGCGCGAGCGCGTGGGCCGGGCACTGGAGTCCGTGCGGATCGCGGAGTTCGCGGCCCGCCGTCCGGATCAGCTGTCGGGCGGGCAGCGCCAGCGCGTCGCCCTGGCCCGCGCCATCGTGAACGAGCCGCAGGTGCTGCTGCTCGACGAGCCGCTGTCGGCGCTGGATCTCAAGCTGCGCAAGGAGCTGCAGGTGGAACTCGCCAACCTGCAGGAGACCCTCGGCATCACCTTCGTGTTCGTCACGCACGACCAGGAGGAGGCGCTGGTCATGAGCGACCGGATCGCCGTGATGAACCGGGGCCGCATCGAGCAGCTCGGGCGCGCCGAGGAACTGTACGAGAAGCCGCGCACGGCCTTTGTCGCGAACTTCCTGGGCAGCAGCAACCTGATCCCCGGCACTGTGCAGGAACTCGACGGCCCGGCTGCCGTGATCCGCACCGCGCACGGCCTCCTGCGTACCACCCACGGAGCGGGCCTGCGCGTCGGCCAGGACGTGACCCTGAGTGTGCGCCCTGAGAAGCTCCGCATGGAGCGCGACGAGGAGACCGAGGGCAACGAGATCCGCGCCCGCGTGGACGACATCGTGTACACCGGCGCCGAGAACCAGTACCTGCTGGAGGCCGCCGGCCAGCGTCTCGTGGCCTTCCAGCTGAACGCCGACATCGGCGCCGACGAGGACTTCGACTACGACGAGCAGGTGGCCCTGTACCTTCCGCCGGACAACCTGATCGTGCTGGAGGAGACGTGAGGCGCTTCGCGCCGCAGAGGGCTGACCGCAGAGGGCCGAGGGCTCCTGGCTGTCAGCTCGCTGCCCTCTGCTCTCTGCGTGCCGAAGGCACCCCATGCTGACCCTCCGCCGCTTCCTGGGGACACTGGGGCCGGGCACGCTGTGGCTGGTGGCCTTCGTGGTGCTGCCAGCGGTGGTGATGCTCGCGTACTCGTTCCTGACACGCACGGATCTGGCGCGGGTCGGTGGCCCATGGACACTGGAGAGCTGGCAGCGGGTGGCCGGCTACGACGCGCTGTTTCAGGAGTGGGTGAGCGACAACGCGCGGGTGCTGTGGCGCTCGGTGTGGGTGGCCGGTCTGAGCACGCTGCTGTGCGTGCTGATGGGCTATCCGCTGGCGTTCTACATCGCCCGGCAGGACGCGCGGCGCAAGAACCTGCTGCTGCTGCTGCTGATCATCCCGTTCTGGACGAACTTCCTGATCCGGGTGTACGCGTGGATCCTGATCCTGCGGCCCCTGGATCTGGTGCCCAGTCTGGCCGCGACCTTCCTGGGCATGGTGTACGCCTTCGTGCCCTTCTTCGTCCTTCCGGTGTATTCCAGCGTCGAGAAGATCGACTGGCGGCTGCTGGAGGCCGCCGAGGATCTGGGCGCGTCCCCGGTGCGGGCCTTCCTGACCGGCGTGTTCCCCCAGACGCTGCCGGGGCTGGTGGCGGGCATCATCCTGACCTTCATCCCGGCGCTGGGCACCTTCGTGGTCAGCGACATCCTGGGCGGCGCAAAGACGGCCCTGGTCGGCAACGTCATCCAGAACCAGTTCGGACAGGCCGGCGACTGGCCCTACGGCAGCGCCCTGAGCTTCCTGCTGATGGGCGTGGTGCTCGTGGGCCTGTGGACATATGCGCGGACCGCCGGCCAGAAAGGCCTGGAGGAACTCGTATGAGGGGGGGCGCTTCGCTCCGCAGAGGGCTGACAGCAGAGGGCCAGGTGCCTGGTGCCGTCTGCTCTCTGCTCTCTGCCCTCCGCCCTCTGCGCCCCGCAGGGGCACCGTGAGACGCACCCACCCTGCCCTGAGTGCGTGGGCCGTTCTGGTCTACGCCTTCCTGTACCTGCCGATCCTGGTGGTCATCGTGTTCTCGTTCAACGACTCGCGCTTCGGGGCGACGTGGGCGGGCTTCACGACGAAGTGGTACGGAGTGCTGTTCTCGCGTGCCGACGTGCGCGAGGCCGTGGCGCACACGCTGGAGATCGCGCTGCTGAGCACGCTGGTCAGTACCGTGCTGGGCACGCTGGTCGGCCTGGGGCTGTGGCGCTACTCCTTCTCGTTCCGCACGCCACTCACCTTCCTGCTGGTCATGCCGATCGTGGTGCCGGACGTCGTGATGGGCGTGAGCCTGCTGATGTTCTACGCCTTCGTTCGCGTGGGGCTGGAGCGCATCGGCTGGACGTTCGACAACGGCTTCTGGACGGTGCTGCTGGCGCACGTGACCTTCCAGATCAGCTACGTGGCCCTGACCGTGCGATCGCGCCTCGCCGGGTACGGGCGGGATCTGGAGGAAGCGGCCCGCGACCTCGGGGCCAGTGGTCTGAAGTCCTTCCTGCACGTCGTGCTGCCCCTGGCCATGCCGGGCGTCCTGGCCGGCGCCCTGCTGGCCTTCACCCTGTCCCTGGACGACTTCGTGGTCACGTACTTCACCAGCGGCTCGGGCTTCAGTACGCTGCCGGTGCTGATCTACACCAACGTCAAGCGTGGCGTCACCCCCGACATCAACGCGCTCAGCGCCCTGCTGGTGCTCGTGACGGTCGTGGTGATCATCGCGGCCAATGCCCTGCTGCGTCCGCGCCGGGGGAGGGCATGAGGGGGCGGCTGGCCCTGCTGCTGGCTCCGGCGATTCTGGCCGGGTGCTACCGCGTGGTGAAGCCTCCGGCGACCTCCACCGCCCCCCAGGCCGCCGCCCCTGCGGTGAAGGGCGACGGCAAGACGCTGCGGGTGTTCATCTGGTCGGAGTACATCGACCCGGAGATCGTGACGGCCTTCGAGAAGGCGAACGGCGTGAGGGTCATTCTGGACACCTACGAGAGCAACGAGGCGATGCTCGCCAAGTTGCAGGGCGGGGGCGCCCAGTACGACATTGCCGTCCCCAGCAACTACGTTGTCCAGAGCATGGTGCGCGGCGGGCTGCTCCAGCCGCTGGACAAGACCGCGCTGCCCAACCTGAAGAACGTGGGGCCGGGATTCCTGAATGCCGCCTACGATCCGGGCAACGTGTACTCGGTACCGTACCAGTACGCCGCGACCGGACTGGCCTTCAATACCTCCCGCTACACCCCGAAGGCCGACAGCTGGGGCGAGATCTTCGGCTCCCGGGACACCCTGAAATTCCTGCTGCTCGATGACCCGCGCGAGGTGGTCGGGGCGGCCCTGAAGTACCTGGGGTTCAGCGCGAACTCCACCGACGTTGCCCAGCTCCGGACGGCCCGTGACCTGCTGCGCCGCACCGTCGCCAAGCGCGGCTTCCAGGGCTTCGACGGGGGGCCGGGCACCCGCAACAAGCTGCTGGCGAAGCAGATCGACGTGGGCCAGATCTACGTGGGCGACCTGTTGATCGCCACCGAGGAGGACGAGGACGTGCAGGTCGTCCTCCCGCGTGAGGGCACGACGATCAGCATGGACACCCTGGTCGTCCTGAAACGCAGCCCGAACCCGGAGCTGGCGCACCGCTTCATCAACTACATCCTGGATGCCGAGGTCGGCGCGGCGATCAGCAACTACACGTACTACGCCACCCCCAATGCGGCGGCCCAGCCCCTGCTGGACGACTTCCTGAAGGAGGTGCCGGCGCTGAACCCGCCCCCCACGTGGCTCACCGATGGCACCCTGGACTTCATCGGCGAACTGCCGTCGGGGCGGCCCCAGCGGCTGTACGACCGGATCTGGACGGAACTCAAGAGCCGCTGAGCCAGGGTCACAAGGGGGGGGTGGCCCCCCGAAGTGTAAGCTAAAAAAGGCGTCCAGCAGGGCATTTCTCCCGCCGCCGGGGGCATTGCTGGACTGATCAGGGCGTGCCTAGACTGGGTTCAACGTGACGCCCGACTCCATGCCACATCTTGAAATTCTGCGCGTCTCCGGCACCTCGCGCCCGAATGCCATTGCGGGCGCGGTGGCCGCCCTGCTGCGCTCCCAGGGTCAGGTGGACATCCAGGCCATCGGCCCGACCGCCGTGAACCAGACCGTCAAGGCGCTGGCGATCGCACGTGGCTATCTCGTGGACGACCGCCTTGATCTGTATGCCCAGCCCGAGTTCGTGAAGCTGGACGTGCAGCAGGAGGAGCGCACGGCGGTTCGCTTCCATGTCCGTTCCATGCCACGTCCGGTGCTCTGACACGGTTCGCGGGGTGAAGCTCCTGCACCTGTATTTTCATGAAACCTGAGCGGGTCACGCTAAGATGTGGAGGAGGGTGTCACGGACACCCCCTGTCCCGACTCCAGGAGGAGTACCTGACATGATTCTTGGCCCGTATACCGTCCTGATCCTCATCGTCTTCGTGGCCAGCATGGCCATCCAGGCGTACCTGAGCAGCACCTACAAGAAGTGGGGTCAGGTGCGGAACGCCCGCTCCATGACCGGCGCCGACGTCGCCCGACTGATGCTCGACGAGAACGGTCTGGGCCACATCCCGGTGCAGGCAGTGCCCGGTAACCTGACCGACCACTACGATCCCATCCGCAAGACTGTGAACCTCAGCGAGAGCGTGTATGGCGTGCCCAGCGTGGGCGCCATGGCCGTCGCCGCGCACGAGGTCGGCCACGCCATCCAGGACAAGGTGCGGATGCCGGCGCTGGTGCTGCGCGGGCACATGGCCGTGCCGCTGAATCTGGGCATGAACCTCGCCCCGCTGCTGCTGCTGGCCGGGGTGTTCCTGAAGATCACCGGCCTGATCTGGCTGGGCGCGATCCTGTTCGGCTTCGCGCTGCTGTTTCATGTGGTCACGCTGCCGGTCGAGTTCGACGCCAGCCGCCGTGCCCTGAACTACCTCCAGCAGCGCGGCCTGAGCGGTGGAGACGGCGGCAACGGTGCCCGCTCGGTGCTCACGGCCGCCGCCCTGACCTACGTGGCCGGCTTCGCCATGGCCCTGGCCCAGTTCCTGAACATCCTGGGCATCGCCCGCAGCAGCGACGACTGATTGCGATACGAGGCCGGTGGCAGCACATGCGCTCTGATCGGCTGAGAATCTAAAACTCGAACCGTCGAATGGCGTACTCCTGCCATTCGACGGTTCACTCTTCTGACGGTCAGTTGTTCAGACGTTGAAGCCGAACATCCGCATCTGGCGTTTGCCGTCCTCGGTCATCTTGTCGGGGCCCCAGGGTGGCGTCCACACGAACTCGACCGATACGTCGGTCACGCCGTCCAGACGGCCCACGGCCATCTCGGCGTCGGCGCGGATGAGGTCCTGCACAGGGCAGCCCACGCTGGTCAGGGTCATGGTGATGTCCACGACACCGTTGGCGTCGATGTCCACGCCGTAGATCAGGCCCAGGTCAACGACATTGACCGGGATCTCCGGATCCTTCACGACTTTCAGGGATTCCAGGATCTGCTCCTGGGTGGGCAGGCCAGCCACCGGGGCAGCCGGAGTGACAGGAGTGGTGTCGTCCATCAGTCCTGTCCCTTCACGCTGGGCAGGCCCGATTCCACCCACGCGTTGGTGCCGCCGGTCAGGTTGGCGACCTGCGAGTAGCCCTGCTGCTCCAGATACTCGCCGGCGCGGGCACTGCGGGCACCGCTGCGGCAGATCATGACCAGCTCGCGGTCTTTCGGGAGTTCCCCGTGCCGCGCCTCGAACTCGCTCAGGGGGATCAGCAGCGCGCCCTCTGCATGCACCTCGTCGTACTCGTTCTGCTCGCGGACATCCACGAGCACGGCCCCGGCCTGCACCCGGCGCTGGCCTTCTTGCGGTGTGATCTCTTCCATGGGCCGCAGGATACCTGACCAGATCGCTCGGATTGTGCTGGCGGGTCATATGCTCGGGCCATGCCCCTGCCTGCCACCGGCACCGTCATTGACCTGCGCCCGGACGACCTGCGTACCGCCCAGCCGCTCGGGGCGCTGACGACCCTGCCGGTCGTGCCGGTCACCCTGAACGCCATCGAGGAGGGCACCCACTCTTTGGCGACCCTCGCGCCGCCGCTGGTCGTGGTCTGCGAGCGCGGGGTGCGCTCCGGGCTGGCCGCCCGCTACCTGCGGGCCGACGGTCTGGACGCGCACGCCTACCCCGGCGGCGTGCCTGCCCTGCTGCGCGAGGTGAGCCCATGACCCGCGCCCCGGCTACACTGGCGGGCATGTCCGCCCTCCCCAGTGGCTTTATCCGCACGCAGGATGTCCTGCACGAGCAGCTCAGCGGCCAGCGTGTCCGCGAGCTCGAACTCCAGTACGGCAACGAGGAACTGCTGTACGGCCTGGGTGTGCTCGGCCTGTCCGGCCCGTTTTCCCGCGTGACCCCCTGGGAACTCGAGGACGAGCACGGAGTACGCCGCATCAACGCCAGCGGCTACGCCGCCATGCCGTTCGGAGAGATGCCGCCCGCGATCACCGCGTTCATGCACGAGTTCCTGACGCACAACCGGGCCATGGGCCTGCCGCAGCAGTCGAGCAGTCCGTGGCGGGCTGCGCTGGAGGCGAACCTCGTGCGGCTGCTGGCCAGGGAACTGCCCAGCCACGCAGACAGCCAGGTGTTCTTCTGCTCCAGCGGCACCGAGGCGATCGAGGGAGCGCTGAAATTCGCCAAGGCGTACCGGCCCCGGGCGAAGTACGCCATCTCGTTCGGCAGCGCATACCACGGCAAGACGCTCGGTTCGCTGAGCCTCACGCCGAATCCCGAGTATCAGGACATCTTCCGTCCGCTGGTGCCCGGCGCGGTCACGAGCCCGTACGGCGATCTGGATGCCCTGAAGCGCGTCATCCGTCGGCTGGGGCCGGACACGATCTACGCGGTCGTCGTCGAGCCGATCCAGGGCGAGGGCGGCGTGAACATCCCGCCGGCCGGGTTCCTGTCCGGTCTGGGCGAGATCTGCCGCCGCCACGGCATCCCGGTCATCGCCGACGAGATCCAGACGGGTCTGGGCCGCACCGGACACTGGTTCGAGTCGGCCGCGCAGGGCCTGGATCCGGATCTCATCACGCTCGCCAAGCCGCTGGGTGCGGGCATGACGGCGGTGGGCGCCACCATCGTCCGCGCGCCGATCTACAAGACGATGCTGGGCGGCCTGAGCAGCAAGCGGCACAGCAATACCTTCGGTGGCGGCGCGCTGGCGATGGCCGTGGGTCTGAAGTCGCTGGAATACCTGATCGACAACGACCTGCCCACCCGCAGCCGGGAACTGGGCGAGATCGGCCTCAGTCGCCTGCAAGCGCTGCACCGCCGCTTTCCGCAGCTGCTGGAAGCCGTGCGCGGTCAGGGTCTGCTGCTGGCCCTGCAGTTCCGGCCCATGGTGGGGCTGCCGCTGCCCGCCATGCTGCGCGAGATCGTGTTCGAGGCGACGGCCATCCTCGCCCTGCGGGAACTGCATCTGGGCGGTGTCATGGCCAACCTGTCGCTGAGCAGCAAGCGGACCGTGCGCCTGACCCCGGCGCTGGACATGCCCGCCGACGTGTTCGCCACCCTGATGGACCGCGTCGAGGCCTTCGCGCAGACGCATCCGAACTCCCGTGATCTGCTCCTGCGCACGCCGCCCCAGGTCACCACCCGCCTCGCCGCCTTCGCCGCGACCAAGCCAAAGAAGCGCACGCCCAGCGACGGGTGACCGGGCCGCTCACGCCAGGCCGCACGCGCGCTGGACCAGCAGGTGCAGTTCATCCCGGCCGAGTCGACGGGGCTCCAGGGGGACGTCGTCCGGCAGGTCACTCAGCCCACGGACGATGGGTGCGAACCGGAACTCGGGACGAACGATCAGGTCGCGCCGCGCGGTCAGGGCCAGCACGAAATCCACGCGCAGTTCGTAGTGGGCGTTCACCTCGGTCCGCAGGGGCTGAGGATCGCCCGCCAGGAGCGCCACCAGCGCCGGGTGCGGCACGAACGCGTCCTCCAGTTCCTTCAGGATGCGGGCCGTATCCAGAAAGATGGCCGCGTTCTGGAGGGCCGCGCCCGCGATCCGGCGGCGGCAGGTGTCGGCGCCGTCACCCCGCACCAGGCTGACCGAGCGCCCTTCCCGCACGGCGCTGCCCAGCATGGCCCACAGGCGGCCCAGGCTGGAGTACCGGGCCAGCTCCACGTACCCGGCCGGCTTCGAGGCCAGCGGACGGGTGGGACGCTCGGCAGACGTGGTCACGCCGCCATGCTAGAGCATCCGTCCGGGCTCCGGCACCGGCTGAACCGCATCCGGTGCACGGAAAGCGTGTCGTGGCGCCCACGTGTGCTGCGGGTGTCCGGTGCATCATGCGGCCACCATGCCGACCCTGCGTCCTGTCCGTGCCCGTCTCCCCGCCCGTGTGCGCGTGTGGCTGACCGCGCTGCTTGCCCTGCTCTCCGGATACGTCATCTCCACCGCGCGGCAGGCCGCGGTCCGACCTCCGCTGGTGCTCGGACAGGACAGCGTGCCTCCGAACGGCGCGGCGCCATCCCGGGTCACCCTGGAGGATGTCGGCGGGAGGGCCATCGTCATCACGCCCATCGGCCGTGAGGTCTCCACCCTGCTGGTGCTGTATCCGGGCGGCCTGGTGCGACCCCAGGCCTACGAGTGGCTGGGCCGCGCCCTGACGGAACGCGGCGTCCAGACCGTGATCCCGGTCTTTCCCCTGGACCTTGCCGTGACGGGAGTGAACCGCGCGGATGCCGTGATCGCCCGGTACGGTCAGGGCCGACGTGTGGTGATCGCGGGGCACTCCCTGGGGGGCGCGATGGCCGCGCAGTACGCCTCGGGCCACCCCGACACGCTGGATGGCCTGATCCTGATGGCCGCATACCCGGCAGGAAACGTCGATCTGAAAGGCCGGCGCCTCCCCGCCCTGTCCCTGCTGGCCGAGGAGGATGGTGTGGCCGCCGAGACGGACGTCCGTGACGGTCTGGCCCGGCTGCCGGACGGTTCGACCCTGACGGTGATCCCCGGAGCCGTGCACGCATTCTTCGGTCGCTACGGCCCTCAGAAGGGCGACGGGCGCCCGACCGTGACCCGGGCGCAGGCAGAGTCGGCGATCGTCCAGGCCGTGACCTCCTTCCTCGACCGCATCGATCCCTGAGCCGATCCGCCCCGAGGCCGTGCAGCAACGGCGCTACTGGAAGAGCTGGACGACCTTGATCATGGTCTGCCAGACCCCCCAGACCAGGGGCAGGCCGGGCACCAGCCAGGCCAAGTACGCGATGGGGGAGATGGGCTCGGTGCGTGCCGGGTCGGTCGTCATGGTGGATCCTCCGGGGGTGGGGTCAGTCATCGGCGGCCACCGGACGTCCGGCCGCGCGGTCGGCCCAGTACCGGCTGGCGACGGGGCGGATCAGCAGGTTGGCCACGAAGCCCACGACGAGCAGCCCGGCCATGATGTACATCACGGTGGAGTACGCCTGTGCGGCCGGAATGCCGGCGCGGATCTGGCTGTCGCGGAAGCCGTTCACCAGGGTCGGCCCGACGATGGCGGCGGCACTCCACGCGAGCAGCAGGCGACCGTGGATCGCTCCGACATTCGCAGTCCCGAACATGTCGCGCAGGTACGCCGGGATGGTGGCAAAGCCCCCGCCGTACATGGACAGAATCACGCAGAACCCGGCCACGAACAGGGGAAGGCTCGCCATGTTCCCAAACAGTGGGATCAGGAAGTAGAGCACCGCGCCCAGCGCGAAGAAGATCATGTAGGTCGGCTTGCGTCCGATCCGGTCACTGGTGGACGACCAGAAGAAGCGGCCCGCCATGTTGAAGATGCTCAGGAGGCCCACGAAGCCGGCTGCCGCCGCCGCCGTCACGCCGTTGCCGGCACCCAGCACACGGTCACTGAACATCTCCTGGATCATCACGCTGGCCTGCCCGAGCACCCCGATGCCCGCGGTCACATTCAGGAACAGCACGGCGAACAGCAGCCAGAACTGCGGCGTGCGGAAGGCCTGATCGACCAGCACGTTGTGGTTCGAGATCATGCTGCCAGCGGCATTGGCCCTGGGGACATACCCCGCCGGCGCCCAGCCCTCGGCGGGCACGCGCACCAGGAACGCGCCGAAGAGCATGAACAGCAGGTACACGGCGCCCATGATCAGGAACGTCGATCCCACACCCAGCGTGCCGTCACCGGAGAACTGCGCCATGAGCGCCGTCCCCAGCGGACTGCCGATCAGCGCGCCGCCGCCGAAGCCCATGATCGCCATGCCGGTGGCCAGACCGGGGCGGTCGGGGAACCACTTGATCAGGGTGCTCACCGGGCTGATGTACCCCAGGCCCAGTCCGATCCCACCGATGACGCCGTTGCCCAGGATCACCAGCCACAGCGCGTGCAGCTTCACGCCCAGCGCCGCGATGAAGAAGCCCCCGCAGAACAGCAGGGCCGACGCCACCATGGTCTTGCGTGGCCCCTCACGCTCGACCCACTTGCCGAACAGGGCCGAACTCGCCCCCAGGAAGAACAGCGCCACGCTGAAGATCAGGCCCACCTGGAACAGCGACCAGTCGCCGGGTGCGCCGGTCTCGGCGCTCACGTCGCCACTGACCAGCCGCGAGAGGGGCTTGTTGAACACCGAATAGGCGTAGATCTGCCCGATACTCAGGTGCAGCGCCAGCGCCGCGGGGGGCACCAGCCAGCGGTTCCAGCCCGGCCCGGCGACGGAATGCTCGCGATCCAGAATTCCCATGTGACCTCCTGCCCTTCATCCGTTTGATGTGGTAGGAGTCTAGCGGCGGCGTCCATCGGCGAAATTAACCGTCCTGGCGATCATTGCTCACAGAGGGTGATCGCCTACGATCGCCAGCGTGGCCAGGGAGCCTGCACCGGTGTACACCGTGAACCGGCCGTCCCGCGCAAAGCCGCAGAGCACCACCCCGAACGCCGCTGCCGTGTCCACGGCCAGGGACGTCGCCGCGCCGACGGACACCACGGCGCCGATCCCCGCCGTCACCGCCTTCTGCACGATCTCGAAGCCGGCCCGACTGCTGACCACCAGCACCTGGCCGGACAGTGGCAGCACGCCCCGGCGGTGTGCCCAGCCCACCACCTTGTCCACGGCGTTGTGACGTCCGACATCTTCCCGGGCCACCAGGAGGTCACCCGCCAGCGTGACCAGCGCTGCCCCGTGGACACCGCCCGTCGCGGCGAAGGTCGGCTGGACAGTCATCAGCCGCCGCGGCAGGTCGGCCAGGACGGCAGGATCGATGGGCACCGGGAACGGCTCCGGCGGGATGGCGCGTGCCAGCAGGCGCTCGACGCTGCCCGACCCGCACACTCCGCATGCGCTGGAGGACACCGACAGGCGCGCTCCCGCCGCCAGCCGAGCGTGCTCCGGCGTGGACAGGTGCCACACGTTGGCGTTCTCCGGATCGGCGGCCAGGGTCAGGGCCTGGGGCATCAGCCCCTCGGAGACCAGCCAGCCCAGCAGCAGATCGTGGTCGTCGCCCGGCGTGCGCATCAGCACCCCGAGAGGCAGCGGGCCATCCGGGGTGTGCAGGCGCAGTTCCAGCGGTTCCTCGATAGCCACGGCGTCGTCGTGGCCGTGCCACCCTCCGCCGTAGCGCCACACGGGCAGCCGCACCGAGCCCGCTGACCCGGGCTCTGCCGTGCCTGACGGATCGTTCAGCGGCCGACCTCGGTCTGGTTCGGGGTCTGTGCCAGATCGCCGTTCGCCTCGCGCAGGGCGTGTCCCATGCCTTTCAGGAGCGCCAGGATCGCGCCCAGAGCGACCTGTACGTCCCGGTCTCTGAGCAGCCCCAGCAGTTCACCGACACCGATGCCCTTTCCGGACGCGACATGGCGGGCGCCCTCGCCGATCCCGGCCGTGACCGCGCTGCCCAGGATGCCGACCTCGCGCGGGTCGAGGGCCGACAGGGTCTTGCCCAGTTCCGTGACGTTGCGCAGCAGGGTGGTGCCGCTCTCACCGCCCGTGATGTGGAGCAGCGACGCGACCAGTCCCTCGCCGCCGCGCACGGTCTTGCCCAGCACGTCCAGCACACCGTGTTCGTGTAGCTGCCGCAGCAGGTACAGTCCCTCCAGCAGCGCGTCGGTCGACACCGCGACCTCGGACTGGAGCTGTTCGTGGGGTGTCGGAACACGTGGGGTGAAATCAAGTGCTTTTGCCATGGGGCCTCCTGCACGGGTGGGGGGCGTGTGACCTGCGTGCCCCCACCCCGGCCCTCCCCCACAAGTGGGAAGGGAGAACAGCTTCAGTCGTCTGCACCCAGCGCGTCCACCCGGACATTCAGGGCGTCGCCGTGCATGGGCAGGGCGCCGCCAGGGTACACGTAGTCGGGGCGTGCCCACTTGCGCTCGACCTCCACGCCACTCTGCGGGGTCGGGTGGCCCCAGCGGTGGTTCGTGGCGGGCAACGGGTTGTCGCCCACGTCGTGCAGGAGCTCCATGCGGACGCTGGTGTCCTTATACGCCGGGGTGTTCGTCTGGCTGTCGCCCTGGCTGCCGGTCAGGCGGTTCACGGCGTTCTCGGCCTTCCGGACGTTCAGGGGCACGTACAGCTCGTTGCCACTCACGCGCCCGGTGACCAGTGCCTGCAGCCGGATCGCGCCATGCGGGCTGACCAGCCGCACCCACTGCCCGCTCTGGATGTTCCGCTCTGCGGCCAGTTCCGGGCTGACCTCGACGAAGGCGTCCGGGGCCTTCTCGGCGATGCCGTGCACCTGGAAGGTCATGTTGCCCTCGTGGAAGTGCTCCAGCATGCGCCCGCTGTTCAGGTGCAGGTCATACTCAGCGGTGGGGGCGTCCTGGCGGGGTTTGTACTCGGCCGGGTGCAGCACCGCCTTGCCATCGGGAAAATTGAAGCGCTCGGTATACAGCAGCGGCGTGTCGGTGCCGTCCTCGGCGACCGGCCAGCACAGCGTCTGGTAGCCCTCCAGACGGTCATAGGTCACGCCGGCGAAGTACGGCGTCAGCCGGGCGATCTCGGCCATGATCTCGGACGGGTGCGAGTAGGTCCAGTCGGCGCCCATGCGCTGCGCCACGGCCAGGGTGATCTCCCAGTCGGCCTTGGTGCCCTGGAGGGGTTCCATCACGCGGTACAGGCGCTGGATGCGGCGCTCGGTGCTCGTGAACGTCCCCTCCTTCTCCAGCGAGGCGGCGGCGGGCAACACCACATCGGCATAGCGGGCGGTGTTCGTGAAGTACAGATCCTGCACCACCAGGAACTCCAGCGCCTCGAAGCCCTCGGCCAGGTGGTTGGCGTTGGCGTCGGTCAGGCTCATCTCCTCGCCCGTGATCCACAGGGACTTCAGTGTGCCGTCCAGGGCGGCGTCCATGAGCTGGGTGTTGTCCAGGCCGCGCTCGGGGCGCAGGGTGACGCCCCACTCGCGCTGGTGGCGCTCCACGACCACCGGGTCGCCCACCTTCTGGTAGCCGCTGACCTGATCGGGCATGGCGCCCATATCGCCCGCGCCCTGCACGTTGTTGTGGCCGCGCAGGGGGTAGGCCCCGGTGCCGGTGCGGCCGTAGTTGCCGGTGATCAGCAGCATGTTCGAGATCGCGGCGCTGGTGTCGCTGCCGCCGCACTGCTGGGTCACGCCCATCGCCCACAGCACGCACACCCCTTCCTCGGCGGCGATCTGGCGGGCCAGCGCCTCCAGGGTCGCGGCGGGAATGCCGGTCTCGCGCTCGGCGTACTCCAGGGTGAAGGTGCTGATGGACTCGCGGTAGGTGTCCAGGCCATTCACGCGCTCGCGCAGGAAGGCGGCGTCCTCCAGGCCGTTGTCGAGGATGTACTTGTTCACCGCGCTGATCCACACGAAGTCCGTGCCGGGGTTCGGGCGGATGAACTGGTCGGCCCGTGTCGCCATCTCGTGCTCGCGCAGGTCGAAGACAATCACCCGGGTGCGGCCAAGTTTCTGTGCGCGTTTGACGCGGGTGGCGAGCACCGGGTGGCTCTCGGCGGTGTTGCTGCCGATGGTGATGACCAGACTGGCCTGCTCGATGTCCCGGATGGTGCCGCTGTCGCCGCCGATGCCGACCGTCAGGGACAGCCCCTTGGTCGCGGGCGACTGGCAGTAGCGCGAGCAGTTGTCCACGTTGTTGGTGCCGATGACCTGCCGGGCGAACTTCTGCACCAGGAAGACTTCCTCGTTGGTGCTCTTGCTGCTCGCCACGAAGGCCAGGGCGTCGGGGCCGTGCTGGGCCTTGATCTCGCCGAAGCGCCACGCGATCAGATCCAGCGCCTCCTCCCAGCTCGCCTCACGGAACCGGTCGCCGTCGCGGATCAGGGGCGTCGTCAGGCGTTCGCCGCTGTTCACGTAGTCCCAGCCGAACTTGCCCTTCACGCAGGTGCTGATCCCGTTGGCGTGTCCCAGGCCCGGTTCGACCTTCAGGATGTGGCGCTCGTCCGTCCACACGTCGAACGAGCAGCCCACGCCGCAGTACGTACAGACCGTCTTGGTCTTCTTGATGTACCGGTCACGCGCCGCCGACTCGATCTCCGAGACGTTCATGATGGGCTTCAGGCCAGCGCTGACCTCGACGCCCTTGACCACGTCGATCGCGGCATTCCAGACCGGGAGCGGGATGCCTGTGAACATGCCGGCCTCGCCCACCATGGAGGTCTCGATCAGCGCGTTGCACGGGCAGACCGTGACGCAGTGGCCGCAGCTCACGCAGCTCGATTCCCCGATGGGCTTGCCGCCGTCCCACAGCACGCGCGGCTGCTCCATCTCCCAGCCGATGGTCAGCGTCTCGTTCACCTGCACGTTCTGGCAGGCCTCGACGCAGCGTCCGCACAGGATGCACTGATCCGGGTCGTAGCGGTAGAAGGGGTTGGTCTCGTCCTTGGCGTAGCCCTTGGGCTGGAAGGGACGCGTCTGGTGCTGGATCCCCAGCAGGCCGAGCGTGTTGTGCACCGTGCAGTTGCCGTTGTTGTTGTCGCAGACGGTGCAGTACAGGTCGTGGTTGCTCACGAGCCGGTCGTAGGCGTCGCGCTGCGCGGTGCGGGCGGCCTCGGTCTGCGTGCGTACCACCATGCCGGCCGCCACCTTCGTGCCGCAGGCCCGGCCGATCTTTCCGTCGATCTCGACCGAGCACGTGTCACACGTCTGGATCGGCCCGAGCTGCGGGTGGTAGCACACCTGCGCCAGCTCTATCTGCGCGCGGTTGATCACGTCCACCAGCGGCTCGCCCACCCAGGCCCGCTGTGCCACACCGTCCACGGTCACCTGAACCTGCTCGCCCCTCGGTGGGCGCGTCGGCCCCACCGTCGAGCGGATATGCACGTCGTTCGGTACGTCTAATTCGCCCATGCCACGTCCTCCGATCCTTCTGGTCTGGGGCGAGTATAGGCACGGGCCTGTCAGCGAAAAGGAACGATGTCATTCAGTTATGTTCATGTTGTTCCGGCCCAGCGGGCCGCGTGTCCGGATCGGATCTACAGCACCAGCACGCCGTGGTGCTTGGCCTTCTCCTGCGGCTCAACGTGAATCGTCACGCTGACGTCGGGCATCTCGGCCTGCAGCGCCTCCTCCAGGCGGTCGCAGATGCGGTGGGCCTCCTCGACCGACATCTCGCCCGGCACGACCAGATGGAACTCGATGAAGGTCATGCGGCCCGCGTGCCGGGTGCGCAGGTCGTGCACCTCCAGCGCGCCCTCGCCGTGCTCACTGAGCAGGGTACGGATGCGGCCCTCGGTCGCCTTGTCCACCGCGGCGTCCATCAGGCCGCCCACCGACTCGCGCATGAGCTGCCACCCGCTCCATAGGATGTTCAGCGCCACGAGCAGCGCGAGCAGCGGGTCGAGGAACGACAGCCCCGTCAGCTTGGCCGCCACCACGCCCACCAGCACGCCCACACTCGTCACCACGTCGCTCATCACGTGCCGCCCGTCGGCAAGGAGCGCCGGCGACCGCGACGCCCGGCCGGTGCGCAGCAGCAGCGTCGCCCACACGGCGTTGATGGCACTGGCCCCCAGGTTCACGAGCAGGCCCACGTACGGCGCGTCCACCGCTTTCGGCGCGAGCAGCGCGGGGATCGCCTCGCGCGCGATGCTCACGGCGGCCAGCACGATCAGCACGCCCTCGGCGACCGCACTGAAGTATTCGGCCTTGGTGTGGCCGTACGGGTGGTTCGCGTCGGCGGGCCGGGCGGCCACCCGCAGCGCCACGAACGCGGCCACGGCCGCCGCCACGTTGATGATGCTCTCCAGCGCGTCGGAGTACAGCGCCACGCTGCCCGTCATGGTGTACGCCAGGAACTTCAGGCCCAGCACGATCAGGGCGATGAAGATGCTGCCCAGCGCGATATTCAGGACGGTGGTGGGACGCGGACTCATCGGGGCGAGGCTAACAGGGTTAGGCACGCCGAACACCGTGCCCGGTGTGGGAACACCCCCGTTACGCTCAGGACAGAACCGATCCTGATACACTTCCACGGTGACCACCGCGCCGGATCTCCTCAACGCGCTCAACCCCACCCAGGCCCAGGCGGCCGACCACTACACCGGCCCCGCCCTGGTGATCGCCGGTGCCGGCAGCGGCAAGACCCGCACCCTGATCTACCGCATCGCCCACCTCATCGCCCACTACGGCGTGCAGCCGGGCGAGATCCTCGCCGTGACCTTCACCAACAAGGCCGCCGCCGAGATGCGCGAGCGCGCCAGCCACCTCGTCCCCGGTGCCAGTGACCTGTGGATGAGCACCTTCCACTCCGCCGGCGTCCGCATCCTGCGCGCGTACGGCGAGCACATCGGCCTCCGGCGCGGCTTCGTCATCTACGACGACGACGACCAGCTCGACCTCCTCAAGGAGATCATGGGGAGCATCCCCGGGATCGGGCCGGACACCACCCCCCGCACCCTGCGCGGCATCCTTGACCGCGCCAAGAGCAACCTGCAGACCCCCGACGACCTCGACCGCGCCTATGAACCGTACATCAGCGGCATTCCCAAGGACGCCGCCGCCGAGGCCTACCGCCGCTACGAGACGCGCAAGAAGGGCCAGAACGCCATCGATTTCGGCGACCTCATCACCGAGACCGTGCGCCTGTTCCGCGAGGTGCCCGGTGTCCTGAACGCCGTGCAGAACCGCGCGAAGTTCATTCACGTCGACGAGTACCAGGACACCAACAAGGCGCAGTACGAGCTGACGCGGCTGCTGGCCTCCAGAGACCGGAACCTGCTGGTCGTCGGGGATCCCGACCAGTCGATCTACAAGTTCCGCGGTGCCGACATCCAGAACATCCTCGATTTCCAGAAGGACTACCCCGATGCGAAGGTGTACATGCTGGAGCACAATTACCGCTCCAGCGCCCGCGTGCTCGGCATCGCCAACCGCCTGATCGAGAAGAACACCGAGCGGCTCGACAAGACCCTGCGGGCTGTCAAGGAGGACGGGCACCCGGTCGTGTTCCACCGCGCCACCGACCACCGCGCCGAGGGGGATTTCGTGGCCGAGTGGCTCACCCGGCTGCACAACGTCGAGGGCCGGAAGTTCAGTGAGATGGCGATCCTGTACCGCACGAACGCCCAGTCCCGCGTGATGGAGGAGAGTCTGCGCCGCGTGCAGATCCCCGCGAAGATCGTCGGGGGCGTCGGCTTCTACGACCGCCGCGAGATCAAGGACATCCTCGCCTACGCCCGCCTCGCCATCAACCCGAGCGACGACGTCGCCCTGCGCCGCATCATCGGGCGACCCAAACGCGGCATCGGCGACACGGCGCTGGAGAAGCTGCTCGACTGGGCGCGCATCCAGGGGGTCAGCCTGCTTCAGGCATGCGCCCGCGCGGCCGACGACGGCATCCTCGACCGGGGCGCTCAGAAGGCGGTGGACTTCGCTCATCTCATGGCCGCCATGAGCGAGGCCGCCGAGAACTATGAGCCCGCCCCCTTCCTGCGCTACGTCATCGAGACGAGCGGCTACCTCGACCTCCTGAAGGCCGAGGGTCAGGAGGGCCAGGTGCGCGTCGAGAACCTCGAGGAACTCGTGAACGCCGCCGAGGAATGGTCGCAGGACAACGAGGGCACGATTCAGGACTTCCTCGACGACGCCGCGCTGCTCTCCAGCGTCGACGACATGCGCACCAGGCAGGAGAATAAGGGCACCCCCGAGGACGCCGTCACCCTCATGACCATGCACAACGCCAAGGGCCTCGAATTCCCCGTGGTGTTCATCGTCGGCGCAGAAGAAGGTCTGCTGCCCAGCAAGGGAGCCCTCGTCGAGGCCGGCGGCATCGAGGAGGAACGCCGCCTGTTCTACGTGGGCATCACCCGCGCCATGGATCGCCTGTTCCTCACCGCCGCCGAGAACCGCATGCAGTACGGCAAGACCAACAGCGCCGAGGACAGCCGATTTCTGGAGGAGCTGGGGGACGGCTTCGACACCATCGACCCCTACGGGCAGGTCGTCGAGTACCGCGCCAAGACGTGGAAACAGTACCGGCCCACCGTGCCCGCCTCGCCCAGCGCCGTCAAGAACACCAGCCCCATGACCGAGGGCATGGCGTACCGCGGCGGGGAGAAGGTGCGCCACCCGAAGTTCGGCGAGGGGCAGGTGCTGGCGGTCGCGGGCATGGGGGAGCGGCAGGAGGTCACGGTGCACTTCCCGTCGGCGGGAACGAAGAAACTGCTGGTGAAGTTCGCGAACCTGTCACCGGTGTGAAGAGAGCCCCGCCCCCCACAAGTCCGCGTACCGCAGTGGGGCAGAGGGAGCGGCGCTGAGCACAGTGCGTGTCGGACGGCGCTGGTGGTCGCAAGAATTGAGCTTCTGTTATCCCTCTCCCACAGGGGGAGAGGGAGGGAGGCGCGCCGCGCCGGAAGGGTGAGGGGGCGTGTGACCACCGTCCTCGTGCGCGTCACCCCCGGCTGACGATGTGCTTGCATTCGCCAGCCGGCACGTCCAGCAGCGACGCGGCGGCGAGGGGGTACACCGGGGTCTGCGCCCACTCGGCCACGGGCACCCACTGGCACGTCACGTCGCCGTTGTCCTTCACGGCGAACGGCGTGTCCGGCAGGGTGTCCGGGGCGTCCATGCGGTAGTAGAAGCCGAGCTCGTGCTGGCGTTTGTCCGGCGGGCCGAAGAAGTTCTCGACCACGCCCACGAGGCGCAGGGGGCCGGGGGGCACGCCGGTCTCCTCGCTCCACTCGCGGGCGGCGGCGGTGGCGGTGTCCTCGCCCGCGCCGAGGGCCCCGCCGGGCAGGAAGTGGAACGGCAGGCCGTCCGCGCTGTTCGTGAGCACGCGGTCGCCGCGCACGCACACGATGGCCACCCGGACGCTGAACTTCAGGCCGCCCAGCGGGAAGCGGACGTCGGGCGTGCCGGGTGGGGCCGCCCAGCCGTCCTCGCGCTGCACGACGTGGGCCAGCGTGCCCGGCGGGGCGTCCAGCATGGCGCGCACCTGGGCTTCCAGGCGGGGCCGCGTGCCCAGGGCGGTCAGGGGCAGCCACTCGCACGTGAAGCGGTCGTCGTCGAGCACGCCGAAGGCTCCGGTGGGGAACCCGGCGGGCGCGTCCATGCGCGAGTAGAACGTGAGCTCGTGGTGGGGCCGGCCGTCCTTGATAAAGACGCTCTCGCCGATGCCGGCGAGAGTGAGGGGCCCGGCGGGCCAGCCGGTCTCCTCGGCCCACTCGCGGGCCGCGGCCGTCACGGCGTCCTGCCCGGTGCCCAGCGCGCCGCCCAGCGGGAACCAGAAGGGGTCGCCGCGCTCGTCCACGCCGGTGTTCGTCAGGAGATGGCCGTCCCGCACGCACAGCACGGCCGCCCTCACGCTGAACTGCACGTCGCCCACGGGCAGGCGGACGTCGGTCACGGGCCGGCGGCCTCGGCGCGCACGCTGGCGTCGGCGTCGGCAAGCAGGGCGGCGCGGAGTTCCGAAGACAGGTCGGCGCGGCCCGCCACGGCGAGGCGCACGCCGTCGTCGGGATCGGCGGCCAGGGCCGCCTGCGCGGCCGGGGGCAGGTGCGGGTGCTGCGCGGCGGCGCGGCGCACCCCGGCGTTCGGGTCGCGGGCGAGGGTTCCCAGCGTGTCGGGGCCAGTCGCGGGGGCATACGCGGCGGCGCGGCGCACCTCGGGGTTGGGATCGGCGGCCAGGGCCACCAGGCGTGCGGGGCCCAGGTCGGGCCGCACGGTCAGGACGGTGCGGACGCTCGGGTCGGGGTCGCGCACGAGCACGTCGAGCACCGCGCCGCTCAGGCCCTCGGCGCTCGCCACGTGCAGGCGGATGTCCTGTTCGGGCGAGCGGGCCAGCGCGAGCACGGCGTCGTCCGGGAGGTCGCTGCGTTCCAGCACGGCGCGGCGCACGCTCTCGTTGTCGTCGGCGGCGAGGGTCACCAGCGACGCGGGATCGGCGTCGGGCCGTCGGGCCAGGGCGGCGCGCACGTCCGGGTCGGCGTCCTGCGCGGCGCGGGCCAGCCACGCGGGCGGCACCGTCCAGCCCTGGAGGGCCGCCGCGCGCACGGTGGCCTGGTCGTGCGTGGCGAGCCACTCGCGCACGCCCCGCGGCAGATCCACGCGCCGGGCCAGGGTGGCGAGCACGTCGGCGTCGCCGTCGGCGGCGAGCGAGATCATGCAGTCGAGCGGCAGGTCGAGCCGCCGCGCCACGCTGGCCCGCACGAGGCCGTGCGGGTCGCCCACGAAGGTGCGCAGCACGTCGCCCGGCAGGTCGGGGCGCGCGGCGACGGCCTTGCGCACGTCGTAGTCGTCGTCGGCCGCGAGCTGCCGCACCAGCGCCTCCGGCAGGCCGTCGCGTCGCGCGACCGCCTCGCGGATCTGCCACCCGGCGTCCTGCGCGAGCGCCGCCACCCGCTCGGCGCTCAGGCCGGCGCGCGACGCGAGCGCGGTGCGCACCGAGTAGTCCTCGTGCCGCAGTGCCGCGTCTGTGATCCACGCGGGGGCGTGCTCGGCGTTCAGCAGCGCGATCACGCTGTCGGCGGGGAACGTGGCCAGGAAGTTCGGCCGCGCCAGGCGCATGAGCGGCAGGCCCGGGTTGGCGAGCACGTCCGCCGGGTACGCCGCGGCGAGCGTGCCCAGGATCTCAACCGGGGTGTTGGGGTGCCGGGCGACCAGGGCGCGCACGCGGGCGTCCGGGTGTGCGCTCAGGCCGCTGAGGGTGTCGGCGGTGGCGCGCGGCATGGCGGCCGCCTCCAGCGCGCCCTCGACGCCCAGGATCGTCAGGGTGCGCGGGTCGAGTTCCGGGAACGTCATCCCGGGAATGATGCCACGTCCCCCGCACGCCCGTCGCTGTGCAGGGCGCGGTTCACCGCCCGGTCGATGAGCTGCCGCGCGATCGAGAAACGCGGCGGCACGGTGGGCAGTGCCGTGACCGGGAACCAGCGGGCGTCCTCGATCTCGCCCGGCTGCGGCACGATGTCGCCCCCGGCATACACGGCGTCGAAGCCGACCATCAGCGAGTGCGGGAACGGCCACGGCTGGCTTAGGACGTACGCGAGGTTGGTGATGGCCACACCGACCTCCTCGCGCACCTCGCGGTGGGCGGCGTGCTCCAGCGTCTCGGACGGCTCCACGAAGCCCGCGAGCGCCGAGTACATGCCCGGCGCGAAGTGCGGCCCGCGCGCCAGCAGCAGCTCCGTCTGCGGGCCCTCGCCTCTGCGGATGAGCACCATCGCCACGGGGGCCACCCGCGGGTACACGGTCAGGCCGCACGCCGGGCACACCCGCGAGCGCTCGTGCCCCGACTCGACGAGCGGTGTGGCGCAGCGCCCGCAGTACCGGTGCGTGCGCACGAAGTCCACGAGCTGCGCCGCGTACCCGGCCACGCCCATGTGCGCCTCGTCCAGCTTTCCGAAGGCGGCGCGCAGGGGCACGGCCTCGAAGCCGGGCGGCACGTCGCCGTCCAGCCCGCCCGCGAACAGCGGCATGCCGTCCAGCGTGCCCAGGGCCACGGCGTCCACCACCGGCAGCTCTGTCCCAGTCGGAAGGGCGTCGCCGCCTCGCAATACCAGCCGGTGCCCGTCGAACACGAACCACGTCGCGTCCGAACCCGGCACCAGCGTCCGGTCGGGCACGAAGGCCGCGGGCAGCTCGGTCGCGCTCACGCGTGCTCCTCCAGCCGCAGCACCTCGCCGAAGGGGAAGCCCTCGTCCTCCAGCCCGCCCGGCGGCACCACCCACAGGGTCGAGAGGGCCGGGGCCGCCTCCGGGAAGTCACCGTAGCCGTCCGTCAGGTAGATCAGCACGTCGGGCTCGTGCTCGTCCAGCAGGCGGAAGATCGGGCGGAAGTCCGTGCCGCCGCCCCCCTGCGGCGGGGGGATGTCGCCGCCCGCGGTCAGGACGTGCGGGCCGTACGCCTCGGTGTCGGCGTAGTACAGGGTGGCCTTCACGTGCGGGTACGCGCCGAGCACGCCCTGCACCTCGCCCACCAGCGCGCGCACGGCGTCGTCGTCCACGCTGCCCGAGGTGTCCACGGCGATCAGGGCGGTCAGGGACTCGTCGTCCAGCGCCTCCAGGTACAGGCCCCGCCCCACGAAACGCCGGTCGAAGCCCCCGAAATCCACCGGCGTGCGCGCCAGGAAGCGCCACAGGTGCGCCCGCCAGTCCAGCCGCGCGGGCGCGAGGCGCATGAGTTCGCGGTGCAGGCCCAGCGGATCGTCGCCCTTGCCGCCGCCCATGGCGTCCACGCTGCGCGCCTGCGCCAGCGCCTGCTGCCACTGCCGCTGCGGGCTCTGCCCGGGCTTCCCCTGCTTCGCGGGCGCGTCGCCGGGCGGGCTGTCGAGCAGGTCGTCGCCCTCGTCCTCGCCGTCTCCCTCCGCCTCGCCTTCCAGGGACGTGTAGACCTCCTCCACGCTCAGCTTCTCGAGGTGCTCGTCCCGGCGCGACTGCGGCGGCGTGGGCAGGCCCGCCGCGTCCACCATGCCGTTCACGATCAGGTCGGCGGATCTGTTCCAGCGCTTCTTCTCGCGCGGGCCGCGCCGCTGCACGTGCGACAGCGCCGCGTGCAGCACCTCGTGCAGCAGCAGGCCGTCGAGCACGTCGCTCGGCAGACTGGCGGCCACCTCGGGGTTCACGTACACCCGCTCGCCGTCCGTGCCCGCCGCCGCCACCTCCCGCGACGGCACGAACTCCGCGTGCAGCAGCAGCGTGGCGAAGAACGCCGATTTGCCCCGCAGCCGCAGGCGCGAGCCGGAGATGAGGCGCTGGAACTCCGGCGTGACGGGGATGGGGGCGCTCATGGCGTGACCCTGGCTGAAGGCTCAGGGCAGAAGGCTGACGGCGTTGGGTGCGTCTGGCCATCTGCCATCTGCCGTCTGCCCCCTGCCCTCACATCCCCTCCGTGAGCTCCAGCGTGCCCTGCACCAGCGCAGCCAGACGCTCGTCGCGGGCGACGAGGTCAGCGAGGTCGGCGAGCTGCCCGATCGCCTGGAACTTGCTGACCAGGGTGGCCACGTACAGCTGCAGCCACTCGGGGCCGGCGGTGTCCGCGAGCCACGTGAAGGCGTGGTACGCCTCGTCGGCGGTGGCGGCGCGGGCGGCGAGGCCCACGACGGCGGCGTAGCGCACGCTGGGCTCGTCCGGCAGCCGCAGGCCGCCGCCACGGCCCTCCAGCACGATGCCGAGATCCGGGAGTTGCTCGTACAGGCGCACGAAGGCGCTGAACTCGGCCCCGGCGGCCTCGCCGATGGCGGGCGCGGCGTCGAGGCCGGCGCGGTGCAGGCGCGACGCCATCTCCCACGCGCGGGGGCTGGGCCACGCGGGCTGCTGCGGGTCGAGGCGATGCAGCAGTTCCGGGCGGAACGTCAGGAACGCGATGACGTGCTCGTGCAGGCCGCGCCCCAGTGCGTACGCGCGCCACGAGTCGAAGTCGGGCCGCACCGTCAGGTGCAGGAAGCGGTTGGCGAGCGGCGCGGGCATGTCGAACACGCTGGCGCGATCCTCCTTGCGGTTCCCGGCAGCCCACACGAACCACCCGTCCGGCAGGACATAGCTGCCCACGCGGCGGTCGAGGATCAGCTGCTGGGCCATGCCCTGCATGGTGGGCGGGGCCATGTTCACCTCGTCGAGGAACAGGATGCCGCGGCCTCCGCGCGGCAGGAACTCCGGCGGGTACCAGCGGCTGGTGCCGCCCCCCTGGCCGTCGGCCTCCGGCACGGGCAGGCCGCGCAGATCCGTAGGCGCGAGCTGCGACAGCCGCACGTCCACGAAGTCGAAGTCGTATTTTGCGGCCACCTGCGCCACGACGGCGCTCTTGCCGATGCCGGGCGGCCCCCAGATCATGGTGGAGAGCTTCAGGTCGCCCGTGACGAGCGAACTCAGGTACGTTTGCAGTTCGGCAGCAGTGAGGCTCACCCGGTCACGCTAGGGCTTTTGTGCTCGGTGGAGCAAGTTCAGACTTGGGGGGGCCGGCACCGCGTGACGGGCCGGATGCCGGAACCGGTGATGGGGACGCCCGCCGGGGGGTGGCGGGCGTCCGGGCGTGGGGGGAGGATCAGTTCAGGACGGCGGTGCAGGTACTGCTGAGCGTGCCGCCTGCGGCTGGGCGCTTGGTCGCCTCGATCTCCAGCGTCCTGCCCAGCCCGTCGGCATACTTGAAGTCCAGGTCGTAGGAGTCGCCGGACTGTATGGGATCACCGATCAGCCAGATCACCTGATGCATGCCGCCCACGTTCTGGTGCCCGAACACGCGGATGGTGCGGTCGCTGGCGACATACGTGGTGCTCAGGGCGGGGCTGGTGAACGTGTAGTCGCCGTTCGCCTGGACGACCAGCGAGCAGTCCGCGCCGCTCAGGGTCTTGCCCGAGTAGGTACCGGCCAGACATGCACTGGCAGCGGGATCGGACGACTGGTTGACCAGCGGGCACGCCACGATTCGGGCACGGATCTGGTTGACCGGAGTCGGGTTCGGATTGGGATTCGGGTTCGGCGTAGCCCCGCCGCCACATGCGGCCAGGACAAGGGGAAGCAGCAGGGTCGGGATGGATCGGCGCATGGGAACACTCCTTGGACGGTGTTGGATGGTGAAGGAACGACGCCCACCTCCGACGGGCGGAGGTGACGCGGGGACAGGACTGGACGGGTCGGCGGCAGGACAGCCGCGACCGGGTCAGGTCACACGGGGGTTACTTGCTGCTACACAGCCAGACCTTGCAGAACAGGGGTGGATCGCCGCCGCCGGTCTCGCTGGCATGGGCGCTGCCCAGCAGCAGGGCGGCGGCCACGGCGAGGGTACGGGTCACGCGGGACGGATCGAGGATTCGGTTCATGACTGGCCTCCTGAAGGCGGGGGATGGTGCGCTGGACGGAGGCTACTGCCGGCGCGATGAAAAAAAACCGGTAGACTTTCGATATGTCACGCGTTACAATTGACGATCCTGCCGCTGTCGAGGTGTTGCTGGATTCGTCCAAGACGCGGCTGCTCGCTCCCTTCATGCTGGAGGCCCAGACGGTCGCGGCGGTGGCCGAGGCGACCGGCTACTCCCACAGCGCCCTGGCGTACTGGGTCAAGCGCTTCGTGAAACTGGGCCTGCTGACCGAGGTAGAGGGCAGCCGCCCCGCGCAGTTCCGCGCGGTCGCGCTGGAATTTCTGGTCGATCCCACCCGCGTCATGCCGCTGGAGGACATGCTGGGGCACCTGAACGGCCCCGGCTGGGAGCGGCTGCTCCAGGGCTACACCCAGGAATACCGCCGGCTGTCGCCAGACTGGCTGGTGCTGCTCCAGGCCACGCCCCAGGGAGCGCTGATCCGCCGCGAGGTCACACCCCTGCAACTGGCGCAGGCCTCGGCCGGCGGCTGGGACGCGCCGCTGAACGAGTGGGGGGTGATGCGCCTGCGCCGCGAGCAGGCCCGTGAACTGCGGGAGCGCATGCTGGCATTGGTCATGGAGTATTTCGAGCAGGCCTCGGAGTCGCAGGGCGACGAGGTGTATTTCCTGCACCTCGGCCTGACGCGGGATGCGGTACACGGCTGACCTGTGCGATACGGTGCACGGCTGACCTCTGCGATACGGTGCACGGCTGACCTGTGCGATACGGTATATTTTGACTCAGTACAAGTTTAGATCACCGCCTCGCGCCCTGCCCGAAGGAGTTGTCCCTTGCTGCCCCTGACCCACCAGATCCTCTTTGCCCTGTTCGCCCTGGTTGCCGGGGGCTTCGGCCTGTGGGGCTTCTACCGCCTGTACCGCCGCGTGGCCCGCGGGGCCGCCGCCAGCGAGGCCCGCTTCGACCGGCCCGCACAGCGCGTGCTGTCGGCGATCCGCGTCAGCCTCACGCAGGAGCGCACGTTCCGGCGGCGCACGGCCATCAGCGTGCTGCACTCGTTCATCTTCTACGGCTTCGTGTACTACCTGCTCGTGAACGTCGTGGACGGCCTGGAAGGGTACATCAACTTCCACATCGACTCGGAAGCCAATCCGCTGTTCGCGCTGTACAACGCCCTGGCCGACCTGCTCAGCGTCCTCGTGCTCGTCGGCGTGGTCTCGCTGGTCGTGCGCCGCCTGTTCCTGCCCAGCAGGCGCGACTTCCGCTTCACCGAGAAGACACTGCTTCACCCGCTGCTGAGGGCCAACTACATCCTGCGCGACTCGCTGATCGTGTCGGGGTTCATCATCTTCCACGTCGGCAGCCGCGTGCTCGGCAACGCCGCCAAGATGGCGCAGGAGGGCGGCGACGCCTTCCAGCCGTTCAGCACCGCCCTCGGCAGCGTCCTGTTCGGCGGCGCGTCCGAGGCCGTCACGCAGGGCTGGCGCATCTTCGGGTACTGGGGCGCGCTCGGCAGCGTCCTCGCGTTCCTGGCGTACTTCCCGTACACCAAGCACATCCACATCTTCATGGCCCCGCTGAACTACGCCCTCAAGCGCCCCGTCGGCAGCGGCGTCCTGCCGCCCATGAAGGGTCTTACCGAGGCGATGGAGGCCGAGGAGCCGAAGCTGGGGGTCGAGAAGCTGGAGGAGCTGGAGTGGCCGCGCCTGCTCGACGCGTACTCGTGCATCCAGTGCAACCGCTGCCAAGACGTGTGCCCGGCGAACGCCACCGGCAAGGCGCTGAGCCCGGCCGCGCTGGAGATCAACAAGCGCATGGAGCTCAACGTCATCGCGTCGCACCCCAGCCCCTTCACGCTGAAGCCCGCGGCCTTCGAGTCCGGCGCGAGCACCGCCCACCCACTGCTGGAGTACGCCATCAACGAGGAGTCCGTGTGGGCGTGCACCACCTGCGGCGCGTGCATGGAGGTCTGCCCGGTGCAGGACGAGCAGATGCTCGACATCATCGACATCCGCCGCCATCAGGTCATGGTCGCCGGCGAGTTCCCGCAGCAGCTCCAGACGGCGTTCCGCGGCATGGAGCGCGCCAGCAACCCCTGGGGCATCTCGCGCGACAAGCGCCTCGACTGGGCCGAGGGCCTGCGCGTGCCCACCATCGACGAGAACCCCACCCCCGACGTCGTGTACTGGGTGGGCTGCGCCGCCAGCTACGACCCCGGCGCGCAGAAGGTCGCCCGGAGCTTCGTGCAGCTCCTCGACAAGGCCGGCGTGAACTACGCCGTGCTCGGCAAGAAGGAGGCGTGCACCGGCGACGCCGCCCGCCGCAGCGGCAACGAGTTCCTGTACCAGACGCTCGCCCAGGAGAACGTCGAGACCCTCAACACCGTGAACCCCAAGCTGATCGTCGCCACGTGCCCGCACTGCATGAACGCCATCGGGCACGAGTACAAACAGCTCGGCGGGGACTACCGCACCATCCACCACACCGAGTACCTGGAGACGCTGGTGGCGGCCGGGAAGCTGCCCACCGCGCAGCTCGCGGAGCACGTCACGTACCACGACCCGTGCTACCTGGGCCGCCACAACGGCGTGTACGACGCCCCCCGCACCCTGATCACCCGCATGGCCGGCGAGGTGCTGGAGCTCGAGCGCAGCCGCGAGAACTCGTTCTGCTGCGGGGCGGGCGGCGCGCAGTTCTGGAAGGAGGAGGAGGAGGGCCGCGAGCGCGTCTCCGACAACCGCTTCCGCGAGATCCAGGCGCGCCTGGACGGCGCGAAGACCGCCAGCGCCGAGTACGAGCAGACCGGCAAGGTGCTCGCGGTCGGCTGCCCGTTCTGCAAGGCGATGATGAACTCCAGCCCCGAGAAGCAGTCCCGCGACGACATCGTCGTGAAGGACGTCGCGGAGCTCCTGCTGGAGAGCGTGCAGCGCGCCGATGGTACCTTCCGGACGCCCGCCGCCCAGCCGACCGGCCCCGTTCCCGACGCCACCCCGCTGGAACAGCCGGAGGTCGCCAGCGCGCCCAACGCCCAGGTGCCGATGGCCCGCACCGGCGACGCCCCCGCCGAGGGAGCCCCGGCGGCCGTGGTGGGGGAGACGAGCGCCGACGTCATCAACGCCCAGCCCGGCAGCCCCACCGCGAACGCCGACACGCAGCCCGAGCCGCAGGCCGCCCACCCGGAGGCCACTCCCCGCCGGGCGTGGAAGGCGAAAGCCGCGGCCGACGACGTGCAGCCGGGGCCTGTGCAGCCCGAGTCCGTGCCGGTGCCCGCGACGCCCGATCCTGCCCCGGCCCGCAAGAGCTGGAAGGCGAAGGGCGACGCGACGCCAGCGGGTGGGGCGGCCCAGACTCCCGAGGCTCCACCGGCCGATGACGTGCGCGCAGCTACGGCGCCGGCCACCGACGCCCCAGCGGAGGCCCCGGCCCGAAAGGCGTGGTCGCCTCGCGCGAAGGCGGACGACGTGAACCCCACGCCGGCACCGGCTCCGCAGGCCGACGCCGCTGCTTCCGAGGCCCCGGCCCGCAGGGCGTGGGCCCCGAAGGCGAAGGCGGACGACGTGGTGGCGGCCCCGGTGACGCCGGACAGCGCGGCTCAGCCGGTCACAGCAGAGCCCGCCCCGGACGCCGACACACCGGCCGCGACGGCTGCGCCCTCCACCGGGGAGCGCCGGAAGTGGACGCCGGGCGCGAAGGCCACGCCGACACCCGCCCCGGTCGAGGCCGCTCCAGCCCCAGAAGCTACCCCGGCAGTCGCACCGACCACCGACACGGCGGAGCCCGCCGCCCCCGGCGAGCGCCGGAAGTGGGCCCCGAAGGCCGCAGCTCCAGTGGCCGAGTCCCCCGCCGTCACGGAGGCGTCCGCGCCCGCTTCGAGCCCAAGCCCGGCCGTCCAGACGGCTCCGACCCCCGAGCCCGCCCCGGCCGCCGGCCCGTCCGGCCGCCCGAAGTGGACGCCGAGGGCCGCCGCTCCGGCTGCAAGTCCGGAGGCTCCTCCCGCCGAGACCGCCCCCGATGCAGCTCCGGACACGTCGCCCATCACCGAGCACGTGCACCTCGACCACGTGGGCGAGAACACGCTGGAGGAGGGCGAGCGCGCCACCAGCGAGCCCGGCACGGGCGGGCGCAAGAAGTGGGTGCCGAAGCAGAAGGGCTGAAGCGTGCGCGGCTCACGGTAGACTCGGCGAATGACCATTGCCATCGTCACCGACTCGACGAGTGACCTGAGCCCGCAACTGTGCGCCCAGTACGGGGTGGAGAGCGTGCCGCTGTACGTGCTGTTTGACGGCAAGATGCACAAGGACGGCCTGGAGATCACGCCCCCGGATCTGTTCGCGGGCCTGAAGGCGGGCAAGAAGACGCCCAGCACGTCCCAGCCGAGCCCGGCGGAGTTCGCGGCGGCGTACGGCCGGGCGCTCGGCAGCGCCGACCACGTGCTGAGCATCCACATCAGCGGGCAGCTGTCCGGCACGGTGGGCAGCGCCCGGCTGGCCGCGCAGGAGTTCGGCGGCAAGGTGACGGTCGTGGACACCCAGTCGGTGAGCATGGGCCTGGGCATGCGCGTGATCCGCGCGGCGGAACTCGCCCGCGCCGGCAAGGGTGTTGCTGACATCGTCACCGAACTCGAGCGTGCGCAGACGGTGGCCGATCTGCGCTTCACGGTGGACACCCTGGACTTCCTGCGCATCAACGGCCGCATCGGAGGCGCACAGGCGCTGCTGGGCGGCCTGCTGAACATCAAGCCGATCCTGGTCGTGCGGGGCGGCCGGGTGGAGTCGGGTGGGCGCGTGCGCGGGCACAAGAAGGCGGTGCAGGACCTCGTGGCCCACGTGCGGTCGTATGTCGTGCGTCACGGCCAGGTGCGCGTGGCCTTCCTGTACACCGTCGGTGGCGAGGCATTCTTGCAGGAAGTGCGGGCTGACCTGGCCGGCGCGACCTTCGAGGATCTCGGGGATCACGCCATCGGTGCGGTCGTCGCCACCCACGCGGGGCCGGGGGCCATGGGAGTCGCGCTGGAACCCGTCTCCATCTGACGCAGGTGGTTCGGCCGTCACCACCTGTGGGCGTGCTGCCGCCCGGCCACCCGCTCCCGCCCGCGTGTGCTGAGGCTGCCCGGGAATCGGTCGTCGCATGACACCGTGGGGTCGTGGGGGGCGGTGGGCCCGGTCGGTGGCACTGGGGATGGTGGCGCTGCTCGCGGTGGGGTGCCGCCGACCGGACGACGGCCCCCGCCCGGATGTGGTGCTGCCGCGCATGACGACCCCGTCTCCCGTCACCGTGCCGGAGACGGATCGGCGGCGACGGCCCGATGGCTGCCTGGAAGCAGCGCCCGCCGTCGCCAAGGCCCCGGCGCCGCCGATCCCGCTGGCCGGTCGGGTGGGCCTGTGGGTGGCGGTCGTGGATCCCGAGACGCTGGTTCCCGTGCGGGCCGTCGGCACCAATCCGGACAGCGTATTCCCGCTGGCAAGCACCTACAAGCAGGCAGTGCTGTGGGCGCTGCTGCGGGCCGTCGACGCCGGTACCGTGCAGCCCACCGAGCGGTTCGACGTGACGCGGGCCAACCAGTCGCTCGGCGCGTACCCCTACGACGGCACCACGGTTCGCGACCTGTCCACGCGCATGATCCAGCACAGCGACAACACCGCCACCGACATCCTGCACCGACGGGTGGGGCTCCAGGCGGTGCAGGACGTCGCCGACCGGCTGGGCCTGTGCCGCACGCGGTTGATCCTGCCGACCCGGACGTGGTGGGTGGCCGAGGCCGGCCTGTCTGCCACGTTCAACGGCACCCGGCGCTGGGCATCGGCCCGGGGCACCGAGCGGGCGCGGCTGGCGGCCCTGATCGATGCCGATGCGCGGCGGTACCGGGCCGACTATGTCCAGCGGCAGCTCGATCTGTACTTCGATCGCCGCTTCGACCCGGACACCACGCTGCGGAGCATGAACATCTCCACGCCCTACGAGTGGGGCTCGCTCGTGGCGGCCGAGTTCATGACGCCCGGCCTGTCGCCCCGCGCGACCCGCTGGCAGCGCGAGGTCATGGCGCTGGGCTATGGCCAATCCCAGTTGCGTGTCCAGCGGCAGGGGCAGGTCGCGTATTTCGGCGGGAAGGGCGGAAACGGCTGGCGGCTCCTCACCTTCAGCGGCTACGTGGAACTGAAGGACGGCCGGCGGGTCGTCTACGCCTTCATGCAGCACGGTTCGGATGTGACGTACACACTGCCGCAGAGCCGCCGCGCGTTCGCATGGATCAATGCCGGGATCGACGCGGTGCTGGCTCCATGACCTCCGGACAGGGCAGAGATCAGGCCGGGCGGGACGGTTCCGCGCCGGCTTCGGCCCGCTCCAGTTCGGTGCGGATGGCCTCGTCCAGGCGGGGCCGCATGACCGCATACGGTTCAGGCACGGTCGCGCCGGCCGCCGGCACATGGCCCCCACCGCCCATGGCCACGGCGACATTCTGGGCGCTCACGCCACCCCGCGACCGCATGGACAGCTTGACCTGCGGCCCGAAGTCCTTGACCATCACGGCCAGCCGGGCCCCCTCGGCAGCGCGCAGCAGGCTCACGTACGACTCGACGTCCTCCCAGGTCGCGCCGGTACGTTCCAGCATGGCGCTGTCCACGCGCGCCAGCACGACCCGGCCGTCGTGGCGGAACTCCAGGGTGCTCAGCACCTCCCGCAGCAGGGTGTAATAGGTCTGCGGGTGCTGGCCGAGTTCGTCGTTCAGCCACGCGAGCCGCGCGCCGTGCGCCAGCAGGCGGGACGCGCAGATGAAGGTCTCCGGAGTCACGCTGCTGAACCGGAAGCTGCCGGTGTCTGTATTCAGACCCAACAGGAGTGGCGTCGCCACCGGTTCGCTCCACGGCAGCCCCATGGCATCGATCACGTCCGCGACGATCATCGCCGTGGCGGGCCGCGACGGATCGACGATGCCCGCGGTGGCCGTGCGGCGGTTGGTGCCGTGGTGGTCGATGTTCACGACCGGCCCGGCGAAGTCGGCCAGCGGCGCACCTGCCACGCGCGCCGGGTCGTTGTTGTCCACGTCGAGCACCACGGCCAGCGCGTCCGGGGGCCACGCCGTGAGCAGGTCGTTCAGCTCGCCGGGCGCGACCATGAACCGCAGGTAGCGCGGCACGGCCATCGGGGCATAGACCTCGCGCCCGTGTGCGCGCAGTGCCCGCGCAAAGCCGAGCACGCTGCCCAGGGCGTCGCCGTCCGGATTCTCGTGGGCGAGGAGCACCAGGGGGCCGGTGTGGGCGAGCAGGGTCGCGGCGACGGTCTGGACATCTGCCGTGTACGTGGCGCTGGAGGCGTTGCTGGCCGTCATTCTTCCCAGTATAGGCGTGCCGGTGGGGGGTTCTGTACCAATCGTGTCAGGACGGGGCCGATATGCTCATGCCGTGGCATTCACCCTGAATCTCGCCGGGCTCACGGACGAGGAACTGCACGGCCTGCTCGGCGCGGATCGGGCGCTGGCCGTGCTGCCGGAGGTCAGTCGGGCGCGGCTGGGTGGACGGCCGGTACCGGGGCCAGCCCTGCCCGCCACGCTGCACTTCACGCCGTATGGTGCCGGTATTCCGGGCGGCACTCCCGAGCACACGCGCCAGATCGCTGCACACGACGCGGCCCTGCGCGAGGCCGGCGCGAGCGGCAGCGGCGAGACGTGGTACATGGAGCCGGGCGAGCTGTCGGTGCGGCCGTACACCCTGGGAGCCGGCACCTCGGTGCTCCTCAGCTGGAACGACCGCGACCCGGGGGCGGGTGCGGCGGTGCAGCTCCTGACATGGCTGCGCGATCACGCGAGCGGCAGCGCCGTTGTCCTGACCGAGACACGGCCCGCCGGCCGACTGCCCGCCCCCAGTGAGGAAGTGGATGTCCACGTGCATTCCGGTGTGGGCATCGCGGCGCTGCTGGAGCTGCATGTCGGGCACGTCCTGCGGCATGGCCGCACCCGCCGCCTGGGGGCAGACGCGGACTGGAGCGCCCCATGGCAGGAGCTGTACGTCCTGAACCTGCGGGCTTGGGAGCGCCGCGGCCTGCTGCTGGCGGCCCAGAGCAGCTGAGCCGATTGCGCCTGGCCGGTCTGCACAGCGCGGGGTGCGGAGCTGCGCCGTCCGGGACAATGTCCCCGATGAGCGATGTAGTGAGTACAGCCCGGCACGTGGCCTTCGACTGGGGCGGCGTGTTCACGGTGGGCACCTTCGACGGCCGCAGCACCCAGAACGTGGCCGACCGCAGCGGCGTGCCGGTCGAACGAGTCCGTGACAGCTATTTCCGCCACGTGCGTCAGCTGGAGGTCGGGGCGTGGACGCTGCCCGATTTTTGGACGACCCTCCAGGCCGAGACTGGCGTGACCCTGGCCTACAGCGAATTCGAGCCCCTGTACCTGGGCAGCATTCACGACAACCTGCCCATGTACACCACGCTCGCGGCCCTGCCCCCGGCCGTGCGCGTGGGCCTGCTGAGCAACAACTACCCCGTGGTGAGTGACCATCTGCGCCGCGATCCCCGGTTCTCCCGGTTCGATGCCCTGGTGTTCAGCAACGAGCTGGGTCACAAGAAGCCTGCCCCGGAGAGCTTCGCGGCCCTGGAGGATGCCATGGGCGTTCCCGCCGCACAGGTGGCCTTCGTGGACGACGTGCAGGAAAACATCGATGCCGCGAACCGCGCCGGTTTCCATGGCATCCTGTACCACCACGATCACCACACCGAGTTCGAACAGACCCTGAGCGACTGGCTGCACCGGAGCTGACAGCCGGCGCAGCGGGGCACCAGCCGCCACGGTGGCTCCGAGCTGCATGCATGCTTGCCAGTGCGCACCGGAGCTGGCAGTGGTCGATCACCCCGGGCCGCCGTGGCTGCCCTGAGCGACCCCGGTCGCCACGTGACTGACACGCTCTACCCGAACCGAGCGACCTGACTGCGGCCGCGCCACGACACGGCGGCGGCCCTGGCACTCGCCAGAGGGCGGTGGCCATGGCGCTTCCCGTCCGCGTCGCAGGTGGTGTACTCGATTGAGTGGTGTACGGAATGGTTCGACCAGTACACCATGAATGCGGTGGGCGGTGGTCACGCACACTGAGGGCACCCGTTCGGCCACTGCCCACAGCGGCGCCGATGCCCTCCACTGTCTGCAGTGGAGTCCGCCCCTCACACCCCCAGGAGGACACCATGACCCCCACCCCCAGAACCCCCGCCGAGATCCTGGAGAAGACCTGGCAGACCGAGGACCGCTGGCAGGGCATCACGCGCAACTACGGCGCCGACGACGTCGTGAAGCTGCGCGGCAGCCTGCCCATCGAGCACACCCTCGCCAGACACGGCGCGGACAAGCTGTGGCGCTCGATGAAGGACGAGCCCTTCGTGAACGCCCTGGGCGCCCTGACCGGCAACCAGGCCATGCAGCAGGTCAAGGCTGGCCTGAAGGCCATCTACCTGAGCGGCTGGCAGGTCGCCGGAGACGCCAACAACGCCGGCCAGATGTACCCGGATCAGAGCCTGTATCCCGCGAGCAGCGTGCCGGAGGTCGTCAAGCGCATCAACAACACCCTGCGCCGCGCCGACCAGATCCAGCACTCGGAAGGCAAGCACGACATTGACTACTTCGTGCCCATCGTCGCGGATGCCGAGGCCGGTTTCGGGGGGCCACTGAACGCCTTCGAGCTGATGAAGGCCATGATCGAGGCCGGAGCGGCGGGAGTCCACTTCGAAGACCAGCTGGCCAGCGAGAAGAAGTGCGGCCACCTGGGCGGCAAGGTGCTGGTGCCGACCTCGCAGTTCATCCGTACCCTGAACGCGGCGCGTCTCGCGGCCGATGTGAGCGGCGTGCCCACCGTCCTGATCGCCCGCACCGACGCCGACGCCGCGAACCTGCTGACCAGCGACATCGACGACAACGACAAGCCCTTCTGTACCGGTGAGCGCACCCCGGAAGGCTTCTACTACGTCAGGCCCGGCATCGAACAGGCGATCAGCCGGGCGCTGGCGTACGCCCCCTATGCCGACGTGATCTGGTGCGAGACCTCGATCCCCAATCTTGAGGACGCCCGCCGGTTCGCCGAGGCCGTGCACGCCCAGTTCCCGGGCAAGCTGCTGGCGTACAACTGCAGCCCCAGCTTCAACTGGAAGAAGAACCTGGACGACGACACCATCGCGAAGTTCCAGGTGGAACTGGGCAAGATGGGGTACAAATTCCAGTTCATCACCCTGGCCGGGTTCCACAGCCTGAACATGAGCATGTTCGACCTGGCCTACGGCTACGCCCGGTCGCAGATGAGCGCCTTCGTGGAACTGCAGGAGCGCGAGTTTGCGGCGCAGGAGCGCGGCTTCACGGCCGTCAAGCACCAGCGTGAGGTCGGCACCGGCTACTTCGACCTCGTGTCCAACGCCGCCGCCGGCGGCCAGAGCAGCACCAACGCCCTGGCGGGCAGCACCGAGGCCCAGCAGTTCGGCAGGGAACTCGCCGCCGCGCACGACTGAACAGGCGAAGTGGGATCAGCGCAGCCCGGATGCGTCCAGGCTGCGCTTTCCGTGGGTGCGGAGGTTCGCCGACCGGGCCGTCTGTGTTCGTCCGGTCAAGCCGTCAGGAAGAGAACCGCTCCGGGGAGCACCCGCGCACTGACCCGCTGGACGGTGCCCGCCAGATCCCCGTCCAGATGCAGGGCGACAGGACGCGCCCACTCCACCGTGACGGCCTGACCCTGCCCGGCCGTCACGGCCGGATGCCCCAGGTGGCGGCCGGGCAGCACCCGGAGCATCAGCTCCAGCAGGCGGCCCCGGGTGACGGCGCGGCTGGCGAGGACATCCAGCCGGCCGTCGCGGATGTCGCTGCGCGGACTGATCCGGAAGCCCCCGCCGTAGCGGGTGCCGTTCATCACGGCGACCAGGGCGCTGGGGCCGGTGTACTGCACCGCGCCGTCGACCGTCACGGTCACCGGGGTCAGGGTGAGTTCGCGCACGGTCTGCACGGCTGACCACACGTACCGCGCGAAGCCGTGCAGGGCCGGGGGCGCGTGGATCATGTTCGCGGCCACCTGGGCATCGAAGCCCATGCCCAGACCGTTCAGCAGCACGGCCGATCGTCCGGCCCCGGTGCCAACCTCAACCGTGACCTCCAGGGCATCCACGGGGCGGGGCTGGAACGACAGGCGATCCAGGGAGTCGCCGAACCGGCCGGGCTTCAGGCCCAGGTGCCCGGCGAAATCGTTTCCGGTGCCCAGCGGGACGATCCCCAGCGGGCGACCGGTGCCGACCACCGCTGGCAGCAGTGCCCCGACCGTGCCGTCGCCACCGACGGCCAGCACGGCCACATCCGGCGGCAGGGCCAGGACACGCGTGAGCGCGGCGTCTCCGCTCTTCTCCTCAATCCGCTCGAAGGACAGGCCACGGCGCGTCAGCTCGCGCTCCAGAGCCGGCCACGCCCGGCGGGCACTGCCGCCGCCGGCCTGCGGATTGAGCACGACGGCAAGTGGCCGGGTCAAGCTCTCAGCTCCAGTCGGCGGGGCGGTCGACCAGCCCGAAGTGCCACGCGATGGCCTGCGCGATGCGCCGGGAGGCCTGGCCGTCGCCGTAGGGGTTGCGGGTGCGGCGCATCACGTCCAGGGTCGCCGGGTCGGAGAGCAGTCCGCCCAGCACGGCCTCCAGCCGCTCGGGATCGTTCCCGGCCAGGGTCAGCACGCCGGCCTCGAGCCCCTCGGGGCGTTCGGTCACGTTGCGCAGCACGGCAACAGGGACACCCAGCGCTGCGCCCTCCTCCTGCAGGCCGCCGCTGTCGGTCGCGAGCAGCACCGACGCCGCCATCAGGGGCGCCATGTCGCTGTAGTCCAGGGGTTCGGTCAGCTCGAAGTTGGGGACGGGCTCCAGTGCGGGGCGCACCGCTTCCTGTACGGCGGGCGACAGGTGCACCGGGTAGATGAAGTGGGTGTCCGGATGCGCGGCGGCCACCCGGCCCAGGGCGGCGGCCATCTCACGCATCATGGGCTGGTTCTCGCGGCGGTGCATGGTCACGGTCACGAGGCGCTGCCCGGCGTCCACGCGGGCCTGCCACTCCGGGCGCAGGGGCACGCGGCCGGCGACCTCGCGCACGGCATCAACGGCGGTCTGGCCGGTCACGAAGATGCCGCCGCCGTCCTTGCCCTCGCGCAGCAGGTTCGCGCGGCTGCCGGACGTGGGCGAGAAGTCCAGCGTGGTCAGCACCCCGGTCAGGCGCCGGTTGGCCTCCTCCGGGAAGGGTTCGCGCAGGCTGCCCGAGCGCAGGCCCGCCTCGACGTGCCCGACCGGGATGCCCTCGTAAAAGGCGCTCAGGGCCACGCAGAAGCTGGTGGTCGTGTCCCCGTGCACCAGCACCATGTCCGCGCCCATCTCTTTCAGGGTCTTGCCGGCCTCGGCCACGATGCGGGCGGTGAGGCCCGCCAGGGTCTGGCGGTCCGTCATGACATTCAGGTCACGGTCCGGCGTCAGGCCGAAGACGTTCAGTGCGCCGTCGAGCATCTGGCGCTGCTGGCCGGTCGAGAGGATCATCGGGCGCAGGCCCGGAGTGGTTTCGATGGCGCGGTACACGGGCGCCATCTTGGTCGCCTCGGGGCGGGTGCCGAAGGCCAGGACGATGGTGCGGTCGGTCATGGGTGGGTTTCCTTGGACTCGGTGGGGAGAGGAGAGGAGGGGGCGTCGTCCGGGGTGGGCGCCACGTTCAGTGCCCGCATGCGGCGGTATGCCACGAACCACAGGCACAGGGCCACACCGATGCCGGTCGCGGCGATCACGGGCCCATGCACCCCCTGGAGGGCCATGCCGGTCATGCCGCACAGCAGGGCCACGCCCCACAGGATCACGGCCGTGCGCCGGGCGCTGGCGGTGCGGGCCAGCACCCGGTGGTGGATGTGCGTCTTGTCCGGGTGCCCCAGCGGATTGCGGATGCCCCGTGCCAGCCGGCCGATCACGACCTGCGTCGTGTCCAGCACCGGCAGCGCCAGCACGATCAGGGGCACGAGCAGGCTGGCCCCGGCGCTGAACTTGAGCGTGCCCAGCAGGCTCACGGCGGCCAGCGTGTAGCCGAACAGGTACGCGCCGGCGTCGCCCATGATGATCCGGCTGGGGTTGAAGTTGTGGCGCAGGTAGCCCAGCGCCGCGCCCGACAGGCCGGCGAGCAGGATCACCGCCGCCGCCCGATCCGGGAACTGCGCCGCCGTGGCGAGCAGCACGGCACTCACGACAAAGCCCACGCCGCCCACCACGCCGTCCACGCCGTCCATCAGGTTCACGGCATTGGTCAGCCCCACGATCCACACGATGGTCAGCAGCGTGCTCAGCGGGCCGTTCACGGCCTCCGGCAGCACCGGAAGGAAGGGAATCGCGTTGAAATCCACCTTCAGACCGTTCACGACCAGGAGCACAGCGGCCAGGGTCTGCACCAGCAGCCGGAATGCCGGCGACAGGCCGAACTGGTCGTCGATGAAGCCCACCAGCACCAGCAGGGACGCGCCCAGGAGGATCGCCAGCACCTGGATGTTCACGATCTCGATCACGATCGGGCGCAGCGCCCACGCGACGACCACGCTGAGCAGGAAGCCCGCGTAGATCGCCAGCCCGCCGGCGTTCGGGAGGGGTTCGGTGTTCAGTCGCCGGGCATTGGGCATGTCGGCCCAGCCGGCCTGCACCGCGAAGGCCCGCAGGCGGGGGATGAACAGCCAGGTGAACACCCAGGCCGTGATGAAGGTCAGAACGACACTGAGAAAGCCCCGGCCCAGCGGGTCGGCGATTCCCAGAGGCGCGAACAGCGCATGCAGCGGATCCATAACTGACGGGATTCTAAGGGCTGGCCTGGCCCGTCACGCCATGCGGAAGGTGCAGACCAGCGTCAGGTGCCGAACCTACTTCGTGCCGTAGATCCGGTCGCCGGCGTCGCCCAGTCCCGGCACGATGTAGCCGTGGTCGTTCAGGTGCGAGTCGATGGCCGCGACCACGATCTCGACCTCGGGGTGGTCGCGCTCGATCACGGCGATCCCCTCCGGCGCGGCCAGGATGCTCATGAGCTTGATGCTGGTCGCCCCGGCGGCCTGCAGGCTGGAGATCGCGGCGCTGGCGCTGCCCCCCGTGGCCAGCATGGGATCGGTCAGGAACACGCGGCGCTCGGCGATGTCGGCGGGGAGTTTGTTGTAGTACGCGACCGGCTGCAGGCTCTGGGGATCACGGTACAGCCCGATGTGCCCCACCTTGGCAGCCGGAACGAGCTGCACGATGGCATCCGTCATGATCAGCCCGGCCCGCAGGATGGCCACCAGCGCCAGCTTCTTGCCGGTCAGCATCGGGAAATCGCCACTCACCAGCGGCGTGTTCAGGGGGTGCGGCTCCGTCTCCAGATCGCGCATCGCCTCGTACGCCAGCAGCAGGCTGACCTCGGCCGCCAGTTCGCGGAATTCCTTGACGCCGGTGCGCTCGTCGCGCATCAGGGAGAGTTTGTGCTGAACCAGGGGATGTGTGACGACGGTGACCATGCGCCCACGATACCCCTGACCCAGGCTCCACCCACCGTCGCCGGGCGCCGACGCTGCCCCGCCCGCGTATGCTGCCGACCATGACGCCTGACCCCACCTATGACCTGACCACCGTGGCCGCCCGCGCCGGCGAGGAGGCCCGGCCGGCCGGCAGCGCCCCCCTGGCCGAACCCATCTACCAGAGCACCGTGTATGCCTTCCCGGATCTGGAGACCCTCGACCGGGCAATGTCCGGCGAGCAGCCGGCCGCGTTCTACTACCGCAACGGCACACCGAACGCCGCCACGCTGGAGCGGGCGCTGGCCGCGCTGGAGGGCACCGAGGCTGCCCTGGTCGCCGCGAGCGGCATGGCCGCGATCAGTGCCGCGCTGCTGGGGGTGCTGAAGGCCGGTGACCACGTGGTCGCGGATTCGCGCCTGTACGGTGTGTCCTACGCGCTTCTGGCCGAGGAATTCCCGCGTCTGGGCATCGAGGTCACCTTCGTCGACGCCTGCGACCACGCCGAGGTCGAGGCAGCCTTCCGGGCCAGCACCCGTGTGCTGCACGTCGAGAGCCTGACCAACCCGCTGCTGACCGTACCGGATGTGCCCGCGCTGGCAGCGCTGGCGCACGCCCACGGAGCGCTGCTGTCGGTGGACAACACCTTCGCCAGCCCCGCCATGTTCCGCCCGGCGCAGCACGGCGCAGATCTGGTCACACACTCGGTCAGCAAGTACCTCAGCGGGCACTCGAACGCCTTCGGAGGCGTGGCGTGCGGACGGGCCGACCTGATCGCCGCGGCCCGCACGCGCCTGCTGCGGCTGGGAGGCACCATGAGCGCCTTCGATGCGTGGATGACCATGCAGGGCCTCAAGACCCTGGGCCTGCGGATGCGGGCACACAGCGGCAATGCCCAGGCGGTCGCCGATGTCCTGGCGAACCATCCGCGCGTGAAGGCCGTCTACCACCCCGGTCTGAGCGACCACCCGCAGTTCCACCTGGCGATGGACCTGTTCCCGCACGGCTTCGGCGGCATGCTCAGCGCCGAGATCGACGACGCGCCGGGCTTCGTCAGGGCGGTGGCCGGGCGCATCCCGCTGGCCCCGAGCCTGGCGGACGTCATAACGACCATCTCGTGGCCGTGGGGTACATCGCACCGCGCCCTGCCGGAAGCCGAACGCCGCCGCCTGGGCATCACGCCGGATCTGCTGCGCCTGAGCGTCGGGATCGAGGACATCGGCGACCTGCTGGGCGATCTGGAGCACGGCCTGGAGACCTGAACGGCGCTGAGGTCACCTCCGTTGAACGGGCATGTCGCTGTGGCTGGCCCTCAGCCTCGGTCACGCTGGCCATCCCGCGTGGTTCACGGACTGGATATGATCTCATCGGTTGGCGATTGTCGGCAACTTGACACGCCCACCTGCCCCTGAGTCTCACGGACTGGATATGAAAGGCGAGAGATCGCATCACAGGGGCCCGGGCCGCGAACCTCACTCCCAGTCCCATTGCCGCCAGTCACTTGGCCGGGCCTCCTGCGGGCTGGGGGTGCGCTCCCGTCCTGGCACCGGATACCACGCATAGACCGCGTTCAGTGCCTCGTCCAGCCGCTGCCGCAGCATGGCCTGGAGCTGCTCGGCCTCGTCGGCACTCAGCTTCCCGATCGTCTCTGCATGGTGCTGGAAGGCGACCTCCAGCCCCGGCAGGTGGGGGTCGCGTGCCTGCCGTACCGCGCCGCGCCGCAGTGGCCGGGGTTCGATGGTCGGCGTGTACGACCGCGCGGCCTCCTCGATCTGCCGCTGCCGCCGAGCGGCCCGCTCGGCGCGGTGGCGTTCCGTCCGCTCGCGCCGGTCGGCCGCCTGTGCCTGGGCGGCCAGGAAGTCGTCACGGCGTTCGGTCTCGTCCACGCGGGCCTCGGCATACAGCTTGACGGGGGGCAGCCGGCGACGGCCCATCTTCAGGCCGTTTGGCCGCGTGCGGTCGTGCTCCCCCAGGTAGCGCGTGATCAGGGCAGGTGTCCAGCCCCGGTCCTTCAGATCCTGCGTGGCCAGGAAGCCGTCAGGGTTCAGGGACATCGGGCACCCCGGCCGGTGCGGTGGGCGGCCTCCATTCACGGCGCAGGAGATCCAGCCGCACGCTGTCGTAGCGCTGGTCGCCGACCAGCCTCGCTTCACGGATCCGGGCGGCCTCGGAAAAGCCCAGCCGGCGCGCCGCCCGGATCATGCGGTCGTTTCCGCCCCAGGTGGTAAACGTCAGGACGTGGGCGTCCGTTTCATCCAGGGTGGCCTGCACCCACAGCGCCAGCGCCCGCGTGCCGATGCCCTGCCCCCAGTGCACGGGGTCGTAGATCAGCACGCCCAGATCCCACCACCCGCCCCCGGCCGGTTCCTCCTCGGAGCGGTTGACCATGCCCACGCACTCGCCATCGAGGTCGATGACCCGCTCGTCGGGCCGGGTCGGCGACTGGGCGAGCTGCTGCACGTACGCACGCAGCGAGGCCGTCGTCGCGGCCGCATGGAAGTACGGCGCGTCCCAGCGCCGCCACTCGGCGTCCGGGTCGGTCAGCCAGCGCTGCAGGACAGGCAGGTCACGGGGCCGCCGCCCCCGGATCGACACCGTGGGACGGGGGAGGGTGGGCGTGCGGGTCACGGGCGCACTATGGCATCCGGGGCGCACACCGTCAGCAGCGCGGCCCACCGTCAGCCGGGGGCCCGGATCACGTCAGCCGGGCCCACAGGGCGGGCAGCAGCACGGCCGCCGCCACCCCGAGCGAGCCCACGGCGGCCACCAGCACTGCGCCGGCCATCGCGTCCTTGGCCGTCCTCGCCAGAGCATGCCACTGCGGACTGACCAGATCCACCACGGCCTCCACGGCGGTGTTCACGAGTTCCAGGGCCAGCACCAGGGCACAGCACAGCACGATGGGAGCCACCGACACCCGCAGCCACATCGCCGCTCCCACGGCGAGCACCGCACACCACACCTCGATCCGGAAATTGGGCTGCGACGTGTAGGTCTGCCGCAGGCCGGCCCACGCGAACCCGGCCGAGCGGCCGAACCGCCGGCCACTCCACGCCGAGCCGCCGGACTTCACGCCCCGCTGGGCAGCGCCGAGGCCGCCGCGTCCCACGCCCCGTGGAAGACCGCCCACTCCGGCCCGGTCGCTCCTTCCTCGAAGCCCAGGCCGTCGGCGTGCGGGTGGTCGTGGCCGACCAGATGGGTCAGGCCGTGGCTGGCCAGCAGCGCCACCTCGCGGGTCAGCGAGTGCCCACGGGCCGTGGCCTGCCGCCCGGCGGTGTCCAGACTGATCACGATGTCGCCCAGATGCGGCGGCATGAAGGGGTCGCCCGGTTCCCAGGTGGGGAAACTCAGGACATCGGTGGCGGCGTCCTCGCCCCAGGTCTCCAGCTTCATGGCACGGATCGCGCGGTCACCGACCAGCACCACCGTGACCTCGCGGTGCTCCACGCCGAAGTGCTGCATGGCCGCGTGCAGGGCCGCGCGCAGCACCGGGCGCAGGCCAGCCGGAGGCGTCTTCCGGACGACGAGATCGATCATGGCTCCAGCGTAGCGCGGAGCCCACCGCCCGCCAGGACACGGCGGAGGCGGTGGGCCCCGGTGAGGTTCAGTCCTGCCGGACCGGTGGGTCGCTCTCGCCTTCAGGGATGGTGGCGAACTCGCCGCGCCGGGCGGCACGTTTGTCCTGCTCGGCCTCCTCGGCGGACTCGTAGGCCTTGATGATCCGTCCGACCAGCGGGTGGCGCACCACGTCCACATCGGTGAACTCGTGCCACGCGATCCCCTCGATGCTGCTCAGGATGCGCTTGGCGACCGCCAGACCGCTGGTGATGTGCCGCGGCAGGTCGATCTGCGTCACGTCACCGGTCACGACCACACGGCTGGAGAACCCCATGCGGGTCAGGAACATCTTCATCTGCTCGCCGGTGGTGTTCTGGGCCTCGTCGAGAATGATGAAGGCGTCGTTCAGGGTGCGCCCGCGCATGAAGGCCAGGGGCGCGATCTCGATTACACCGCTCGTCAGGTATGACTCGAATTTTTCCTGATCCAGCATGTCCTGCAGCGCGTCGTACAGTGGACGCAGGTAGGGGTCGATCTTGGCCTGGAGATCACCGGGCAAAAAGCCCAGTTTCTCGCCGGCCTCGACTGCCGGGCGGGTCAGGATGATGCGTTTGACCTTCTTGGCCTTCAGGGCCTGGACGGCCATGGCGACGGCCATGTAGGTCTTGCCGGTGCCGGCCGGGCCGACCCCGAAGGTGATGTCACTCTTCTCGATCTTCTCGAGGTACAGCTTCTGGCCGGGCGTCTTGGGTTTCAGGCCGCGCGGCAGGTTCAGTCCCGTGACCTGCGTCTCGGCGGCCAGGCTGCGGCCCTCACCGCTCAGACGGGCCGAGCGCAGCAGGCTGTCTGGGGTCAGTTCCCCGCCGCTGCGCACGACATCCAGCGCGTCGCGCACCATGCGTTCGGCCTGCTGGACATCGGTGGGGTCACCAGTCATGGTCACGGTCTCGCCCCGGGCCACCAGCCGGGCGCGGGTCAGTTCACGCATGCGGCGCAGGTTTGCGTCGCCGGCACCGAGCAGGGCATAGGCCTCGCGCTGGTCATTCAGGGTGACGGTCGCGCTGACGGCAGGCACGGTGGAGGCCTTGTCCATGGGGGCGTCGGCCGGGGCGTTCTGGGCAGGGTCAGTCAACGGGGCTCCTGGGCGCACCATAGCGCACCCTCCCCCCAGGCGGACTGGCGGGGAGGGAAAGAATCGTGGGTCATCGCGTCCTGCCCATTGTCGGGAGTCGCCGGCAGGGGCGTCGTGGCCCACCGCACATTCGTGTCCCGGTGGCTGGACGGCGGGGCACGCGCGTGGCGGCCCGGCCCGACCTGCCGGGTCTTGCGGCGCGGCTCACGTGCCACCGATCCCCCGCCGGGGGCGGCGCGTACACTGGACAGGTGACTGTGCTGGATCCCGCCACACCGCCCTGCCGAACCTATCTGTTCGCCGATCCTGCCTCCCATTCCCTGTCGCCGAGGATGCACCGTGCCGCCTTCGCCCACGCCGGACTGGCCGGCGACTATCAGGCCGTGCGGGTGCTCCCGGCCGACCTGGCGACGGCCGTGAGCGGTCTGCGCCGCCCAGACGTGCTGGGGGCGAACATCAGCCTCCCGCACAAGGAGGCGGTCGTGGCGCTGCTGGACGACCTGACACCGGCTGCAAGAGCCATCGGGGCCGTGAACACGGTGATCCACCGCGACGGCCGCCTGACCGGCGACAACACTGACGCGCCCGGCCTGTTCGACGCCCTGGTGGAGGCGGGGGCCGCCGGTGTCGGAGACCGCCCGCGGGACGGGGCCGTGGTGGTGCTCGGCGCGGGCGGCGCGGCGCGGGCGGCCGTGTACGCCGCGCTGATCCTGCTGGAGCGGGACGTGTACGTCGTGAACCGCACCCACGTGCGGGCCGAGGAACTGGCGGCGGCGTGGGCTGCACCGGACGCCGACCATCAGGCCCGGGCCAGGGTGGCCGCCGACGTCCCGTGGGACGACGTCACGCTGGTCATCAACGCCAGCAGCGCGGGCCTGGACGCGCCGGAACAGACGCCGCTGGACGCCGCGTACCTGACGCGCCTGCCCCTGTCGGCCGTGGTCTACGACATGGTGTACCGCCCCGCCCAGACCCGCCTGATGCGTGAAGCGCGGGCGGCGGGCCTGCGGGCCGAGAACGGGCTGGGCATGCTCGCCCAGCAGGCGCGCCTGGCCTTCCAGACATGGACCGGGTGCGACGTGCCGGTGTCCGTCTTCCTGAATGCACTCGCCACGCCGCAGGACGAGGCGAGGTGACCCGACTGAGGACAGGACGCTGGGCCGGGCGTGCCCCGCTGATCGTGATGGCGCTGGTGCTGATCCTCACGACGACCATGTCGCTGGTGCTGTCCCGCTTCGTCCACGACCAGCAGGAGAGCCGCTTCGAGCGGGAGACGGCGGCCGTGAGCGAGGCGCTGACCGCCCGGATCTCAGAGTACGAACGCCTGCTCTACGCCACCCGTGCTGCGTGGCAGGTGCATCCCGACCTGCTCGATCCGGACGACTTCCGTGCGTTCGCCGCCAACCTGAAACTCACAGACGAGTACCCGGGCATCCAGACCATCGGCTACGCCGCGCTGCTGCCGCCAGGGACGGAGGCGGCGGCATTCACGGCCCAGATGCGGCGGCGGGTCTCACCGTCCTGGACCCTGCAGCAGGGCCCGTCACCGCAGCCGACCCGCGCGCCCGTCGCGCTGCTGTACACCAACGGCACAGCGGATTACCGGGCACTGGGCTTCGACCTGTACAGCGAGCCCCGCCGCCGCGCCGCGCTCGGGGCCAGCGAGCAGAGTGGCACGGTGCAGGGCTCCAGACGGCTCACCCTGCGGCAGCCGGGTGCAGACGGTCAGGTGCTGGACGGCTTCGTGATGGTGGTGCCGGTCACCCGTGTCGGGAGCAACACGCCCCGACCCGACGGGTTCCTGTACATCGCGGTGCGTGCCGACCGGCTGGTGCAGGGGCTGCTCTCGCCGCAGACCGTCCGGCCCATGACCACCGAGATCCGGCTGGACGGCGAATTGCTGGGATCACCGGCCGCGGCGGGTGCCGTGGAATTCCGGCAGACCGAGGAGCGCACCCTGGCCGGGCAGCGGTGGACGCTGCGGTTTACGGCCGACAGCGCCTTCGGGCAGGATTTCGCGGCGATCACGCCCCTGCTCACGCTGCTGGGCGGCCTGCTCACGGCAGGACTGGCGTATCTGGTGGTTCAGGCGCAGGTGCGGGCGCGCAGCCGCGCGGAGGAACTCAACGTGTCTCTCGCCGTGGCCCGCAGCCGCCAGGAGCAGGCCCGCGCCGAGTTCGAGGCGATCTTCCACTCCATGCAGGACGCAGCGGCGTTCACCGACGAGGTCGGGCTGATCCGGCTGGTGAACCCGGTATTGCGGGCCCAGTTCCGGCTGCCGGACGACCGGCTGATCGGTCAGCCGCTGTCGGTGCTGCACGCCGATCTGGGGCTGGCGGCGCGGGAGTCGTTCCAGTCGATCACCACCCCCTACGTGCGGGGGGACGGCACGGTCTTTGCGGGCGAGGCCCAGCGCAGCGAGGTGCTCGATCCGGACGGGCGGCGGCTGGGCCTGCTGGAGGTCGTGCGCGACGTGAGCGAACGTGTTCAGGCCGAGCAGACGGTGCAGGCCGCGCAGCGGCGCTACCGCGGTCTGCTGGACGCCGTACCGTTCATCGTGCGGGTCAGCGATCCTGCCGGTCACGTGACCTTCGTGAACGCCCGCCACCACGAACTGCTGGGCACAGACGACCTGACCGCGTGCCTGTCTGCAGAAGACCGCGTGGCCTACGCGACGCTGCGCGACACCGCCACGGCCACGCAGCGGCCGGTGCGCCGTGACATGCAGCTGACCCTGCCAGGGGGCGAGCGCCACTGGTTCACCCTGACCCACGCGCCGTTCCGGGACGAGCGCGGCGAGGTGGTCGAGTGGGTCACCAGCGTGACCGACATCCACGACCGCCTGCTGGCGGAACGCCTCGCGCAGCGCAACGAGGAACGGTACCGGGGGGTGCTGGAGGGCCTGCCGCAGATCGTGTGGCTCACCGATGCCGACGGCCGCCCGGTGTACTACAACCGGCAGTGGACGGCGTACGTGGGACAGGCCCGCTCGGGCCAGGACTTCGCGTCGCTCATCCATCCGGCGGACCGGGCCACGTACCGTCACCGCTGGGACACGGCCGTGAAGGCCACCCGGCCCTTTGAGGCCGAGCACCGGCTGCTCGGGCAGACCGGGACGTACCGCACGTTCGTCACCCGGGCCCAGCCCGTGCTGGACTCCGGCGGTCAGGTGATCGAGTGGGTGGGCACCTCGACCGATGTGGACGATTCGGTGTACGCCGAGAACGCGGCGCGGCTCACGGCGGACGTGTCCGGCCAGCTCGCCTCCCGCCGCGCGGCCGGCAGCGGCTACCGACACGCGCCGTATGTCTCGGCGCTGGATCTGCTCACCACGCGGTTCGTGGACAGCGCCGCGCTGTGGCGTGCCGGGCCGCTGACCCTGGCCGCCCGTTCGGCCCGGCATCCCGGCTGGGACGCGCCCCACCTGCGGGCCGAGGTGACCCAGGCCCTGGCGGCCGTCATGGCCACGGGCGAACGGCTGTCGCTGCCGATGCATCCACTGCTGCACGCCGTGAACGCCTCCGGAGCGATGCTGCTCCCCCTGACGGCCCAGGACGGCACCCTGTGTGGGATCCTGGGCCTCGCGTACCGGCACGCCCTGACCGAGCGTGACGTCGAACTGGCCCAGGAACTCGCCAAGCGCTTCGCGTCTGCCCTGGAGAACGACGCGCTGCAAGACCGCGTGACGGCCGCGCAGGAGGATCTCACGGCGCTGAACCAGTCGCTGGAGGAACGCGTGCAGCTGCGCACGATGGAGCTGGAGGCCGCCAACCGGGAACTCGAGGCCTTCAGCTACTCGGTCAGCCATGACCTGAGGACACCGCTGCGGCACATCGTGGGGTTCGGGGACCTCCTCAGCAAGGAGGCCGGTCAGGCCAGCCTCAGCACGAAGGGCCACCGGTACCTGGGGATCATCACCGAATCGGCGTCCCGCATGAGCACGCTGATCGACGACCTGCTGGAGTTCTCGCGCATGGGCCGCCAGGAACTGCGGGTCGGCGCGGTCGACCTCGGGCCCCTGATCCAGACCACGTGGGGCGCGCTGGAACCCGATCGCCAGGGCCGGGACGTGACGCTGCACGTGGGTGACCTGCCGGTCGTGACCGGCGACGCCACCATGTTGAATCTGGTGTTCACGAACCTGCTCAGCAACGCGCTCAAGTATTCCCGAACCCGTGAGCACGCCGTCATCGACGTGAGCGCGGTCACCGGAAACGATGAAGTGTCCATCACGGTTCGGGACAACGGCGTGGGCTTCGATCCCCGTTACACGGATAAACTGTTCGGCGTGTTCCAGCGACTGCACCGCGCCGACGAATTCGAGGGGATCGGCATCGGCCTGGCCAATGTCAGACGGATCGTCGGCCGTCACGGTGGCCGGGTCTCGGCCACGTCCACGCCCGACGAGGGGGCGGCCTTCACGGTCACGCTGCCCCGGAGGTTTCCGCAGTGACCGGCGCTCCAGATGTCCAGGGGATGTACCGCAGCGTCCGGCCCGGCGAGGTGCTGCGCATCCTGCACCTCGAGGACAACGAACTCGACCACGAGCTGGTGTCCTTCCATCTGGAGGGCGAGGTGCCGTGGACGGTGCAGATCACCCGCGTCGAGGACGAAGCGGGCTTCCTGAAGGCCCTGCGCGACGGTCGCCCCCACCTGATCCTGAGTGACTTCGCCCTGCCGACCTACGACGGCCTGAGTGCGTTCCGTGCCGCCCACGCCACCCTGCCCGACGTGCCCTTCATCATCGTGACCGGGGCCATGGGCGAGGAGACCGCCGTGGACACGCTGCGGGAGGGCGTGACCGACTACATCCTCAAGCAGCGTCTGGAACGCCTGGCCCCCGCCGTCAAGCGCGCCATCGCGGAGGTCGATGCCCAGGTCAGCCGCGCCCTGGCTGAGCAGGAGGTTCGGCAGCTCAACCGCGACCTCAAGACCCGCCTGGACGAGGTCGAGCGCCTGCGCAACGTGGCCGAGCGCCAGAGCCAGCGCCTGGAGATCCAGGCCCGGCAGCTCGAGGAAGCGCTAAACATGCAGAAGACCTTCCTGGCCGAGACCAGCCACGAGCTGCGCACCCCGCTGACGGCCCTGCACGGCTACCTGCGCCGCGCCGAGCGCGAGGTGGGCGGCAGCCAGACCCTGCTGGACGCCCAGCGCGTCGCGGAGAACATGACCCGCTTGGTGAACGACCTGCTGCAGCTGTCGCGCGGCGAACTCGTACAGAGCATCGAGATGCATTTCATGAACCTGGGCCACCTGCTGCGCCAGGTCGGCCGCGACTTCGGGGTGCGCGCTCCGGAGGAGAACCTGGAGATCGTGGGCGACCCCGGGCGGCTCACCCAGGTCTTCGTGAATCTGGTGACCAACGCCCTACGGGTCAGCGGATCGCCCGAGCGGGTCTATCTGGAGGCCAGCCCGCGCCCCGGCGAGATCGAGGTGCGCGTCGTCGATCACGGTCCCGGCGTGCCGGATCACGTCAAGCCGAAGATCTTCGACAAGTTCTACCGGGGCAAGGAAGCCGGCTCGGCTGGCCTGGGACTGACCATCGCGCAACAGGTCGTCACAGCTCACGGCGGCACGATCGACGTCGTGGACACGCCGGGCGGCGGCGCGACCTTCCGCGTGCGGCTGCCGCTGCCGGAAGAGGACGATTAGGGAACGGGATGAGGGACAGGGGTCGAGTGACGGGGAAGGGCTGAGGCGCCTCAGTCTGACCCAGAGCACAGAGCTCAGAGGCGTCACCACAGCTCTACTCCAGCCGCGCCCGCCGCACCGCCGCCGCGCTAGCCTGACGGCATGAAGAAGTCACTGAACATCACCTGGCTGGGCGAACAGCGGTACGTGGGGGTCAATCCCTCGGGGCAGCAGCTCCTGATCGACAACTCGCCCACCAAGATCGGCGTGTCGCCCATGGACGCCCTGCTGGGGGCGCTGGCGACGTGCACGGCGGTGGACATCGTGGACATCATGGCCAAGAAGCGCACTCCTCTGAGCACGTACCGGATCGAGGTCGAGGGCGAGCGGGCCGAGACCCACCCGAAGCGCTACACGCACATCACCGTGCGGCACATCGCCAGCGGACCCGGCGTGACCGCCGAGGCGCTGGGCAAGGCTGCCCACCTGAGCCATGAGAAGTACTGCTCGGTCGCCGCGTCCCTGAACGCCGAGATCCACGTCGAGGCGGTGCTGGAGGACGCGGCGGTGTCGTCCTGACCGGACTGGTCAGGGTGTGGTCGGCGTGGGCGCGGTGCTGGCCTGCGCCGCTGCCTTCGCCTTCGCGGCATCCTTGGCAATGCGGGCGTGCATCTGTTCCAGTTCGCCGGTGCACGGGGTCTGACCGGGCAGGGCGTGGTTGCGCTCGTCCAGCTTCACGCACCAGCGGGCACCGAACATCTTGGCGGCGGCGCTCAGGCCGGGGCCGGAACCCTCGCCGCCGTTCTGGAAGAAGGTGACGACCAGGAAATTCGGCGTCTGGCCGTTCCCGATCGGGCCGTAGCCCTCGTACCACGCGTTGGTATACGCGTAGCCCTTGCGGAAACTCACGCCGTTCTCGGCGGTGCCGGTCTTGCCGCCGGTACGCACCGGGAAGTAGTTCGGTCCCAGGACATGCTGCGCGGTGCCCCAGCGGGTCGTCCCGGCCGTGGTGATCGCCATGCCGTCCTTGATCAGCTGGAAATCCTTGACGTTGCCCGGCACCCGCTCGCTGGGCCGCCTGACGGGCTTGCCCTCGACGGCATGCAGCAGCGACAGTGGCCGGCGTACGCCCAGATTCACGATGGTCGACAGCGCCGACGTGACCTGGGCGGGCGTGACCAGCAGTGAATCCTGCCCGATGGCGAAGGACAGTGCCTGGCCGGGGTAGTACACCAGCGGCTCCTCACCGGCGGCCCGGCGGCGCTCGTTCGCCTTCGCGAAGGTCTCCTTGAAGTGCTCCGGGCTGGGGATGTAGCCGGTCTTCTCGCCGGTCAGTTCCAGCCCCGTCTCGCGGCCGAAGCCCAGCTCCTGCGCGCGGCGACCCAGGTAGTTGGCGTACGTGATCGGATCGGCGGCGATGGCCGCCTGGTAGTACCACGTGTTGCACGAGAACGCGATGGCGAGTTTTCCGTCCACGTTCCCCAGGCTGCCGCTACGGTGCCAGTTGTACCGGGGGCCGCCGAACCGGATCGACGGCGCACAGTTGTATGTGCGGTTGCCCCACTTCTCGATGAACGCCAGCGTCGAGGTCGGCTTGAACACGCTGCCCGAATCGAAGGTCTGCACGGCGCGGTTCTGCATCACGGCGTCCACGCTGTTCGAGGTCAGGGCCTTGGTGCGGGCCTCCGGATCCGGACTGGGCACCCGCGAGAACCAGTTGGGGTCGTAGGTGGGGCTGCTCGCCATGGCGAGCACCTCGTTGGTGCGCGGATCAATGGCGATGATCGCGCCGCGTGCCACGGTCTCGGGCGGCACCTTGTACTTGGCACGCCCGGCGTTGACCTCCTTCAGGGAGTCGCGCAGGGCCTGTTCCGCGGTGCGCTGAAGCACCGAGTCGATCGACAGCGTGATGTCCTGTCCCTGCTGGCCGGGATCGATGACCCGCTCGGTCTGCGGGCGGCCGGTGGCGGTCACCTCACGGCGCAGCAGGCCGTTCTTTCCCTCCAGGGTCTTCTGGAGGCTGTACTCCAGCCCGGCGCGGCCCACCAGGTCGCCCACGGTGTAGCCCTCGTCCTTGACCTGGGCCTCGGTCGCCTCCTGCACGTAGCCGAGCAGGTGGGCGGCCATCTTGTGCTGGGGGTAGATGCGCTCCAGGCGGGGGCGCAGTTCCAGCGACGGGATCAGCACGGTGTATTCGTACAGCGCCGCGAGGTTCTTCTCCGGCACGTTGCGGGCCAGGATGACCTCGGTCTCCGTCTTGCGGTCCGGTTCGATGGGCCTTCCGGCCGCGATCATCTCCGGGGCGATGCCCGCCAGATACACGATCTTGTCCCACGAGGGCAGGGCCAGGGCCCGCTCCTCCGGGTCGCGCCGCCCGGTGTAGACCAGATCGACCGCCTGCCGGTTGGTCGCCAGCAGCACGCCGTCGCGGGTACGGATCTCGCCGCGCAGTGCCCGGACGACCTCATCGCGCTGGAAGTTGCTGGTCGACTGCACGGCGTACTGGCTGTGCTCCACGATCTGGAGCTGGTACAGCCGGGCCCCGAGGGCTCCCAGCGCGACACTGAAGAACAGCGCCGTCCACGTGACCCGCGCGGCGCCGTTCGAGCGGGCCCGGACAGGTGACAACGCCGACGCGCCGCCAGCCCGGCCGCTGGCCCGCCGGCGCAGGCGGTCACGGCGATCCAGGGCGTCGCCGGCCCGGCTCACGACAGATCCTCGGGGGACGAGCGCGGCCCCAGGCCCCAGGTGATGACGCGTTCCCACACGCCTGCCAGGATAAGCGTTCCGGCGAACAGCACCGGAACCGTCCTCACCAGCAGCGGCACCGTGACCAGATCCGAGCGCAGCCAGTACGTCAGGGCCAGGAAGGCCGCCCACTCGCCCACGACCGCCGCCACCACCGTCAGCAGGCCCTGCACCGGGCCACTGTTCGAGAAGTACCGCCGCACGACCATCACCAGCAGCGCCCCGCCGGCCACCCCGGCCGCGTGCAGCCCCAGCAGGCCGCCCCCCAGGACGTCCTGCAGCAGGCCCACTGCGAACGCGGCGACGAGCGCCCACGCGGGCCGGAAGCGCCACGCCACGCCGGCGCCGGTCAGCAGGAACAGATCCGGCGCGGCGATGGCGGCGGCGTCCGCAAGGCGCGAGAGCAGGCCCTGCACGGCGATCAGCGCCACCACATATCCGGCCGCCCGCAGGATCCGGATCGAGCGGCGGCGGGGCCGCTCAATGGTCACAGGCCCTCCAGGATCGTGACGTCCTCGACCACGCCGACATCCACCGCCGGTTTCACGATCACCACGCGGCTCACGTCGTTCGGGCCGAGCGGCATGACCTGTTCGACCGTGCCCACGCGGATGCCGACCGGGAACACGCCCCCCAGGCTGTTCGTGACCAGCACGTCCCCGACCTTGACCGGCACCGAGCGCGAGAACTCTGCCCGCAGTCGGTCTGGCGGCAGGCCCCGGGCCAGCCCCCGGCCGCCCTTGTTGCCGTCCAGGCTCACGCCCACGCTGCTCTCCGGATCCACGAGCGCGACCACCGTGGACTGGGACGCGGCCACGTCGGTGACCTGGCCGATCAGGCCGCCGGGCACCGTCACTGGCATCCGGATGCGCACGCCGGCATTGCGGCCCAGGTTCAGCGTCAGCCGCGCGGTGAGCGTGGTCGGCGACACCGCCACGACCTGCGCGATTCCCACGGCGTTGGGCGCCTGCGTCCGGGTGATCACGTCCAGCTGACGCAGGCGGGCCGCCTCGCGGGTGAGCAGCTCGTTGCGCTGGCGCAGGACGTCATTCTGGCGGCGCAGCTCGGCATTGTCGCGGGCCAGGGCACGCTCGTGAACCAGCGAGTCGTAGGCGTGGCGCAGGTTGTCCGCGACCGTCACGCTCACCCGCGTGATCGGCACGGTCGTGGAGCGCAGCGCGGTCGGAGCGACCACCTGAAACCGGGTCGCGACCATGCTGAGTCCCAGCAGCAGCGCGTACACCAGCAGCAGCCGCCGCCAGTTCACGCCGGGCCAGCCTCCGCCACGTGCCCACGGAGGTCGTTCCACACCGGAACGCCCGCCGCCCGCAGCCGGCGGATCACGACCGACAGCGGAAACCCGACCACGGTGCTGTATTCACCCTCGACCCGCTCCACCAGGGCCATGCCCAGCGCCTGGATGCCGTAGCCGCCGGCCTTGTCGAGCCCCTCGCCCGACGCGGCGTAGTGCGCGATCTCGGCGGGACTGAGCGACCGGAAGGTCACGTCGGCGCGGGCCACCTCGGTGTCCTCCCGGTCAGGGCCGACCACCGCGACGCCCGTGTAGACCTGATGGGTGCGGCCCGACAGCAGCCTCAGGAACGCGGCGTTCTCGTCGGCGTCCGTGGGCTTGCCCAGCAACCGGCTCCCGAGCGCGACCACGGTGTCCGATCCGATCACGACCGCGCCGGGGATCTCGCGTGCCACCGTCCGCGCCTTCTGGAGCGCCAGCTCACCCGCCAGGGCGGCCGGTTCCTGCGTGACGCTCTCCTCGGGGTCGCCGCTGACCTGCACCGTGAAGGGCACGCCGAGCAGGGTCAGCAGCTCGCGCCGCCGGGGGCTGCCGGACGCCAGCACGACCGTGGGCCCCCCGGCATCCACGCCGGGTACGGGTTCAGACATCAGTAGCCCTCGCCCATCCGGTCGCCGGCCACCAGCGCCACGCCGCCCGAGGTGCCCAGGCGGGTCGCACCGGCCTCGATCATGGCCTGCGCGTCGGCGGCCGAGCGCACGCCGCCCGCTGCCTTGATCTGTGCGCGGCCAGCAATCACGTCGCGCATCAGACGCACGTCCTCGGGGGTCGCGCCGCCGGTGCCGAAGCCGGTGCTGGTCTTCACGAAGTCGGCGCCGCCCTGCACGGCGGCCTCGGTGGCCCGGCGCTTCTGCTCCTCGTTCAGGTAGCAGGTCTCGATGATGACCTTCAGGACATGCCCCGCCGTGGCGTCACGCACCGCCTGGACGTCGGCCTGTACGGCGGCCCAGTCGCCCGCCAGGGCCGCGCCGATATGGATCACCATGTCCACCTCGTCGGCGCCCAGTGCCACGCTGGTGCGCGCCTCGTCGGCCTTCTGCTGCGGGGTCACGGCCCCCAGCGGAAAGCCGCACACGGTGGCGACCTTCACGCCGCTGCCCGAGAGCAGCCGGGCCGCTAGCGGGACATACACGGGATTGATACACACCGCGTAGAAGGCGTGCTGACGAGCCTCGGCACAGAGCTGTTCGATGTCGGCGGGCGTGGCCGTGGCCTTCAGGAGGGTGTGGTCGATGTACGGCGCGAGCTTCACGCCCCCAGCATACGCACCCTCGCCCCACTGCGCTCAACTGCCTAAAGGTGCAGGGCACGCCGCCCGCCGGGGCTGCGTTAGCCTGGGCGCATGACGACCCCCGTCCACATCCCGGTTCCCGGTGAACCCTTCCCCGACTTCGCCCTGCCGGATGCCCACGGCAGCGTCCACACCCTGTCCGGTCTGCGGGGACGCTACGTGGTGCTGTACGCGTACCCCAAGGACGACACCCCCGGCTGCACGAAGGAGGCCTGCGACTTCCGCGACAACGCGCTGCTGCGCGCCCACGGCGCCGCGATCCTGGGCATCAGCGCCGATGACGCGGACAGCCATGGGGCCTTTGCGGCCAAGTACGACTTGCCGTTTCCGCTTCTGAGCGACATGGACTCTGCGTTCCTGCGGAACATCGGCACCTTCGGTGAGAAGACCAGCTTCGGTAAGGTCACCCAGGGCATCCGCCGTCAGACCTTCCTGATCGACCCGGACGGCCGCCTCGTGAAGGCGTGGCTGAATGTGAAGGTGGACGGCCACGCCGATGCCGTCGCCGCCGCCATGACGAAGGATCAAGCACGGCATGGGTGAGCCCCTGAATCTGGAGGCCCTGAAGCAGCAGGCCGCTGTCCGTGCCACCGATCTCGTGCGCAGCGGCATGCGCGTCGGCCTGGGCACCGGCAGCACGGCGAAATACGCCATCGAGGAGATCGGACGGCGTGTGGGCAGCGGCGAGCTGACCGGCATCGTGGGGGTGGCCACCAGCGAGGCCAGCGACGTGCTGGCGCGGCAGGTGGGGATCGTGGTCGAGCCGCTCGACCCGCGTCCACTGGACATCGCCATCGACGGCGCGGACGAGATCGACCCGCAGCTCGACCTGATCAAGGGTCTGGGCGGCGCCCTGCTGCGCGAGAAGCTCACCGAGATTCAGACCGGCACGCTGGTCATCATTGCCGACCACACCAAGACCGTCGCCCACCTGGGCCAGAAGGCCCCGGTGCCCATCGAGATCGCCCGCTTCGGGTTCCTGAGCACCATCGAACGTCTGCGGGCCATCCTGCCCGGCGGCCGGCTGCGTCAGCCAGGAGCCCAGCCCTACGTGACTGACAACGGCAACTACATCTACGACGGACAGCTGCCGCCCGAATTTGATCCCGCCGTGCTGGAGCGCCAGCTCAAGGGCACGCTGGGCGTCGTCGAGACGGGCTTCTTCCTGGGCATGGCGACGCACGCCTTCGTGGCCGCCCCGGACGGGGTTCAGGAATACCGGCGCAGGTAGGGGAGGGGTACATCCGTCGCCGGTTCAAAACAAGCTACTCAAAGTTCCCCCGAAGTCGGCGAGGGTGGTGGTTTCAACGGTGCTGCGTGCTCACCCCTCCGCTTCGCGGCTCTCTGAATCCGCCCATGCGGGACACTTCCCCTGGGGACGAGGCAAGGAGAACACTGTGCCACGCCTTCTTGGCTCCCCCCTTAGGGACGCTGGCGGCGAAGCCGACTGAGGGGTTCAGACGCCACCCCCCTCACTCCTGCGTCTGTTCCACCCGATCTAGCCGTGCCTGCAACCCTTCCAGCTGCTTCCGGAACACGTCGGGATCGCGAGTGGGAAGGTCGCAGGTGCGGCCGACACACACGTAGGCCAGCCCGCCGCCCGGCCTCTGCTCCAGCACGGGCAGGTCGTCGCCGGGCGTGGTGTACGACAGCGCCACGAAGGGCAGGGGCACCGTTGCCGCGATGGCCTCCAGTGGAGCGCGTTCCGCCGGCGTGCCCAGGATCGCGACCTCGGCGTGGGGGGCGGCCAGGAAGGCGGCGGCCTGCCACAGCCCGCCGAAGCCGCCGGTGGCCGCCAGCATGTCCGGGGCGAAGGCGTTCACAGTGCGCTGGGCCCGCTCAGCCGCGCCCGGCTCGTCGAAATAGCGATCCATCCACAGGGCCAGCAGGGCGGCGGCGGCGTTGTCGCTGATCACGGCCGAGTCGAAGCCGGGGGCCTGCCGGGTCAGCAGCGCCTCGGCGCGGCCACCGGAGGCCATGAACACGCCGGCGTCGTCGTTCCAGAAGTCGCGCACGACCACGTGCCACAGCTCGCGGGCGCGGTGCAGGTGTGTCCGGTCGCCGCCGGCCTGAAGCAGCGCCACGAGGCCCAGGGCGACCAGGGCGTGATCCTCCAGCAGGCCCTCGACGCGGGCCACGCCCTGCGCCCAGGTGTGGCGCAGCGTGCCGTCGGGCAGACGGAACTGGGCGTCGATGAGGGCGGCGATGCCCCGCGCGGTCTCCAGGTACGTGTCGTCACGCAGGAGGCGGGCGGCGTCCGCGAAGGCGGCCAGGGCGAGGCCATTCCATGACGCGAGCACCTTCGTGTCGGTGCCGGGCTGCGGGCGGGTCTGGCGTGTGACGAGCAGGCGCGAGCGCAGGTCTGCCAGCCGCGCCATCATCTCTGGCACCGTCGTCCCGTGCTGCACGGCCAAGTGCTCGGCCGACACGGCCACGTGTGGCACGCTGCGGCGGCCGTACTCCGGGCGGTGCGGGTCGAGGAAATCCCCTTCGTCACGGATGCCCAGGTGGGCCAGCACGAGGTCGGCGTCGTCGGGGGGCAGCACGTCGCGCACCTCCTGCGGTGTCCACGTGAAGGTCAGGCCCTCGACGCCCTGGGTGTCGGCGTCCTGGGCGGAGTAGAAACCACCCGTGGCATCCCGCATCTCGCGGGTCAGGTAGGCCAGGGTCGAGCGGGCGGCGTCCGCGAAGGTGTCGTCGCCGGTGGACTGCCACGCCCGCAGCAGGGTGCGGGTCAGCTGGGCGTTGTCATACAACATCTTCTCGAAGTGCGGCACGCGCCAGCGCTCGTCCACGGAGTAGCGGTGGAAGCCGCCGCCGAGCTGGTCATGGATCCCGCCCGCCAGCATGGCCCGCAGCGTGCCCAGTGCCATGTTCCGGCCGTCAGGGCGGGTCAGCAGGAAGTCCAGCGTCGTGGGGGCGGGGAACTTCGGGGCGCGGCCGAAGCCGCCGTGCTGGGCATCGAAGGCGCGGCGCAGGTTGTCCACCGCCCGCGCCGAGGCATCCGCTGGCAGGGCGTCAGCGCCGCCCGTGGGCTGGCTCGCCTCGCGGATGTGGTCGCTGAGGGCCTGGGCGCTGCCCAGCAGCTGGCTTCGCTCGGTCGTCCACGCCCGTGTGACCGAGTCCAGCACGCGCCGGAAACTGGGCAGGCCGTGCCCGTCGCGGGGCGGGAAGTACGTGCCGGCGTAGAAGGGCTGGGCGTCAGCGGTCAGGAACACGGTCATGGGCCAGCCGCCCTGGCCGGTCATCGCCTGCGTGGCGGCCATGTACACGGCGTCCACGTCGGGCCGCTCCTCGCGGTCGACCTTCACGTTCACGAAGTGCTCGTTCATCTGGGCGGCGGTGGCGTCGTCCTCGAAGCTCTCGTGGGCCATGACGTGGCACCAGTGGCATGTGGAATACCCCACCGACAGCAGCACCGGGACGTCGCGTTCCCGGGCCAGGGCGAAGGCGGCCTCGCCCCACGGATGCCAGTCCACGGGGTTATCGGCGTGCTGCAGCAGGTACGGACTCGATTCCTGGGCCAGGCGGTTCATATGGCCAGCGTAGCGTCAAGGCCAAAAGAGCGGAGTGGGCGAACGTGAACACTGTTCTGAGGAGGCTTCACACCCGTACGGGCACGTCCACACGTCACACTGAGGGTCATGGCCCCGCCTGAGTCCTTCCCTGCCGTTCCAGATCACGCCGAGCCCGGAGCCATCGAGAACCCCGTCCGAGTCCGCGCGGGGTTCTCCCTCACCTTCGAGGTGCCCTTCCCGACCCCCATGTTGTTCGTCGTGCAGCCCACGGATCGGCTGGGCGCGACCGGTACCCGCCAGCGGATCCTGGCCCAGCGCACCCTGGGCGCGGCCGAGGGCATCCACACCTACACCGATATGCACGGCAACCTCATCTGGCGGGCGCTGGCGCAGCCCGGTACCTTCACGCTGGGGCACGACCTGCTGGCCGAGATCACCCGGCATCCCGATCCGCAGCTGCACGGCCTGCGCAAGACTCCGGTCGAGGAGCTGCCGGACGAGACCATCGGCTACCTGCTGCCGAGCCGCTATGTGGACAGCGACCTCGTGAGCGCCGAGGCGTGGGACCGGTTCGGGCACATCCAGGGGGGCTGGGCGCAGGTACAGGCGATCAGCGACTTCCTGTATGCCGAATGCACCTACGGCTACGGCAGCACGTCGACCACCACCGCGAAGCAGGCCTTCGATTCCCGCCGCGCCGTGTGCCGGGACTTCGCGCACATGGGTGTCGCGTTCTGCCGCGCCCTGAACATTCCGGCCCGCTACGTGTGCGGGTACATGCCCGACATCGACATCGTGCCGGATCCGGTGCCCATGGATTTCCACGCGTGGTTCGAGGTGTTCCTCGACGGCCAGTGGCGCACCTTCGACGCCCGCCACAACCGGCCCCGCGCCGGCCGGGTGCTCATCGCGCAGGGCCGCGACGCCAGCGACGTGGCCTTCACCACCACGTTTGGCAGTGCCCGCCTGACGCACATGAAGGTCTGGGCCGACGAGGCCCCCCCCGGCATGACGCTGGACACCCCGCCCAACCCGCGCATCTTCTGAAACCGGTGTACAGCGGCGGGAGCGCAGTGCCAGGGGGAGACCGCCTCTGTACCCTGGCGCCTTCGGGAGGGGTGCGGGTGTGGCGCAGGCAAACGGTCGCGGGATGAGCCGGGCGCGCGGTGGAGCGGCGGCGGGCCGCTAGACTCTGGGCGTGAGCACTTTTCCGTTTCCCCAGGGCTTCCAGGCTGCCGTCATGGCCGCCGGCATCAAACCCAGCGGCAAGACCGACCTGAGCGGTGTGGTGTCGGCCACGCCCTGCGCGTGGGCCTTCGCCGGCACGCGCTCGACCACGGCCGCGGCGTGTGTGGTGCGCAACCGCGACGTGTATGCCGGGGGGCAGCCCGTCCGGGGGCTGGTCGTGAACGCCGGGAACGCCAACGCCGCGACCGGCGCACGCGGCGCGAACGACAACGAGGACATGGCTGACGCCTTCGGCAGCGTCCTGAACCTGCCCGCCGAGCAGGTGCTCACCGCCAGCACCGGGATCATCGGGCACCTGCTGCCGATGGACCGGGTGCTCAGCGGTATCGAGCACCTGCCGGACGAGCTGAGCACCGACGCTGATCCGTTCGCGCACGCGATCATGACGACCGACACCCGGGTCAAGCTGGCACACGCCACCCTGCCCGGCGGGGCACGGATCGTGGGCACGGCCAAGGGCAGCGGCATGATCCACCCGGACATGGCCACCATGTTCGCCTTCGCCTTCACCGACGCCGAGATCGGTCAGACCGCGCTGCGGGCGGCGTTCCCGGCGATCGTGGCGCGCACCTTCAACGCGGTGACCGTGGACGGCGACACCAGCACCAACGACATGGCCGTCGTGCTCGCCAACGGCGAGGCCGGGCCGGTCGACCTGCCGGTGTTCCTGAGTGCCCTGGAAGGCGTCATGCGCGACCTGGCCCGCCAGATCGCCGCCGACGGCGAGGGGGCCAGCAAGCTCCTGACGGTGCGCGTGACCGGAGCGCAGTCCGAGGCCGAGGCGCTGCGGGCCGCCCGCACGTGCTGTGTGAGCCCGCTGCTCAAGAGTGCCGTGCACGGCAACGATCCCAACTGGGGGCGCGTGATCATGGCGGTGGGCCGTGCCGGCGTGGCCGTGAACGTGGAGCGCATGACCGTGAGCGTGCAGGGCCATCCGGTCTTCGCGGGCCGCCCGCTGCCGTACGAGGACGCCGCCGTGAGTGCCAGCATGAAGGCCGACGAGGTCGTGTTCGAGGTCGGTCTGGGGGTCGGAGACGCCCACGGTGAGGCCTGGGGCTGTGACCTGAGCGCCGAGTACGTGAGCATCAACGCCGACTACACGACCTGAGCATCCCAGCTGGCCTCGAGCGTGACGACCGTCACGCTTCTGACAGCCAGCGCCGCGGCGCCGACCTATGGTGAGGGCATGAGCGGACTTCCCCGACAGCTGATCCTGCTGGCCGCGACCCTCCTGACGCTGGTCATGAACTACCTCAGCAACGCGCTGCCCCTGTTCGGGAATTCGAACAAGGAGGTCAGTGACGCGCTGCCCAACGCCTTCACCCCCGCCGGCCTGACCTTCGCGGTGTGGGGGCCGATCTTCCTGGGGCTGACGGTATTCGCGGTGTACCAGGCGCTGCCGGCACAGCGCGGGCCCCGGCTCGACCGGCTGTTCTGGCCCTTCCTGCTGGGCAATCTGTTGAACGTGGGGTGGCTCCTGGCCTTCCAGAGCCTGCGCTACGGCCTGAGTGTAGTGATCATGCTCACGCTGCTGGCCAGCCTGATCTGGCTGTATGTGACCGTGCGTGACCTGCCACCGCGCGGCGCGGAGGTCTGGACGCTCCAGCTCCCCGCCAGCCTGTATGTGGCGTGGATCAGCGTGGCCACCATGGCGAACATCACGGCGTATCTAGTGAGTGCCGGGGTCACGCAGGGCGCCCTGGGGCTGACCCCGGCGACGTGGTCGGCCGTGCTGGTCGTGATCGCCGCACTGCTGGGTGCATTCTTCCTGTGGCGGTTCCGCGACGTGGCTGTCGCGCTGGTGCTCGTGTGGGCGTTCCTGGGTGTGTATCTCGCGCGGCCCGAGGTGCTGACCGTCACGGTGGGGGTCGGGCTGGGCGTGCTCGCGCTCCTGGTGGCCGGGGCGCTGGCCCTCAGAACCCGGCCGGCGGCCCTGTGACCCCCGGCGGACGCTACACTTCTCATCAATGCCTGCGCCTGATTCGCCCGTTGCCCTGATCGGCCATTCCGGGGCGGCGGCCCGCGCGCTGCGCGACCTGGGTCTGGTCGGCGTGGCCGTGCCGCACGACGACCTTGCCGCCACCCTGGAGGCGTGCCGAACCCTGCGCTTCAGCGGGGCACTGGTGCACCCGTCGCAGGAGGCGGCGCTGGTGTCCGTCACGCAGGCCGATCCGGTGGCGCAGCGGGTCGGCCGGGTCGATGCCGTCGCCTTCGCGGGCGGGGTGCACGGCACGTTCGCCCTGGCCGATGCCCTGACCGATGCCATCGAGGCGAGCGGCTACGCCACACGCGGGGCCAGCGCCCTGCTGTTCGGTCACAGCGCCCGCGATCTGGCCCTGGCCCTGCCGCTGACCCGGCAGGGCTTCACCGATATCGGCGTGGTGGGCGACACGGTTCCGGAGGCCGAGGCGGCCGCGCGGCACCTGCCCGCCGGGCTGCGGGGCTATCCGGTCAGCCGCGCCGATCCGTCCGTCGCCACCCTGGCCGAGCGCGCCGATCTGGTGGTCGTCACCGGGGGCACCCTGCTGCCCGGCCTGCTTCAGCCGTACCACACCGTGGTCGACCTGACGGGCCGGGCCCGCCCCGAGGCCGCCGCCACGGTCATGGATCTGAGCCGGCTGCCGGCCCTGCGCCTGGCGCGGCAGCTGGCCCACGCGACCGGCCAGCGCTTCCACTCGGATGAACTGACGCCGCTGCTGACCGCGCTGGCGTGAGCACAGTTGAAGAGGCACCGGAGTTCAGCGCTCCGGTGCCTCTCCTCTGTGTACGCTTACTGCGTGCTTCTGGGGTCGAGCACGTCGCGCAGGCCGTCGCCCAGCAGGTTGAAGCCCAGCACCGTCAGGAAGATGGCCAGACCGGGGAAGACCATCGTCCACGGCGCATCGACGTAGTACTGCCGCGAATCGCTGATCATGGTGCCCCACTCGGGCAGGGGCGGCTGTGCCCCGATGCCCAGGAAGCCCAGTGCGGCGACCTCGATGGTCGCGGTGGCGATGCTCAGAGCGCCCTGCACGATCAGCGGCGACAGGGAGTTCGGCACGATGTGCCGGAAGATCGTACGCGACTGTGACGCGCCAAGTGCCCCGGCCGCCTGCACGAATTCGCGCTCGCGGATGCTCAGCACCACGGCGCGGGCCAGCCGCAGGTAGACCGGCACCTGCACCAGCGACACGGCCAGCATGGCGGTCACCAGCTGCGGACTGTTCAGCGCGAAGGCCCGGTCGAGCGCCGCAATCAGCAGGGGCGGATTGTCCGTGCTGAAGATGCTCGCAAACCCGATGGCGAGCAGGATGCCGGGGAACGCCAGCATCACGTCCGTCAGGTAGCCCATGACGGTGTCGAACCATCCGCCGAAGTACCCGGCCACGACCCCCAGCAGCGAGCCGATCAGGAGCGCCAGCACGGTGCTGACGACCCCGACCTTCAGCGAGATGCGGGTGCCGTGCAGGGTGCGGGCCAGCACGTCGCGGCCCAGGTTGTCGGTGCCGAAGGGATACGCGAACGCGTTGGTGGTGCCGGTCACCGGGTCGCGGTAAACCTCGGCCACCTCCGGGTTCCACAGCGCGGCGATGCTGGGCGGCTTGAGGTTCAGACGGTAGTTGCGGTCCGTGGTGGGGTCGTAGGGCTTGATGACCGACGCGAACACGGCCAGCAGCACGAACAGCGCGACGATGACCGCGCCGGCCTTGCCGGGGCCGCTGCGCCGGAAGCGCCGCCAGAAGATGCTGTCCTGGCGGGGCCGGCGGGCGGGCGTGGGGGCGGTTGCTGCAGTCATGGCGTCACCTGTACTGGATGCGCGGGTCGAGGGCCGCGTAGCTGAGGTCCACGAGCAGGTTCACGACGCTGACGACCAGCGCCGCGAAGATCACCCCGCCCTGGATGACCGGGTAGTCGCGCTGGCCGATGGCCTCGTAGACCCATGAGCCGATGCCGGGCCACGAGAAGATCGTCTCGGTGAGCACCGCCCCGCCCAGCAGCGCCCCGGCCTGGAGACCGATCACGGTCACGACCGGCAGCAGCGCGTTGCGCAGCGCGTGCCCCAGCGTGACCCGGTTCGGGGCCAGTCCCTTGGCCTTGGCCGTGCGCACGTAGTCCTGGCCCAGCACCTCCAGCAGGCTGGAGCGCGTGATCCGCGCGATGATCGCCAGCGGAATGCTGCCCAGCGCGATGGCCGGTAGGATCAGGTGGCGCAGCACGTCCCAGAACGAGCGCAGGTCGCCGCGCAACAGCGAGTCGAGCAGGTACAGGCCAGTGATCGGCTCAAGCAGGTTCTCGTTGCCGGTGCGGGCGCTGGGCGGCAGCCACCCCAGTTTCACGGCGAAGAAGTACGACAGCAGCAGACCCAGCCAGAACACCGGCATGCTGACCCCCACCAGCGAGATCGTCGTGGCGAGGTTGTCCCACACCGAGTTGCGGCGCAGCGCGGCGAGAATCCCGGCCGGCAGGCCGACGACCAGCGCGAAGATCAGCGCCGCGAGGCTCAGTTCTGCCGTGGCGGGAAAGCGTGAGCTCAGTTCATCCCGGACCGGGATGTTGCTCTTGAGACCTGCACCCAGGTCGCCCTGCACGAGCGCCGCGACGTATTTGGGGTACTGGGCGTCCAGCGGATTCTGTGGATTGAAGAACCACGGTTTGTTCAGGCCCAGCTGTTCGCGCAGGCGGGCGGCGGCCTCGGGGGTGGCGCGTTCGCCGAGCATGGCGATGGCCGGGTCGCCCGGAATCGAGCGCACGAACACGAAGACCACGAGGCTGATGCCCAGCATGACCAGCAGGGTTCGGAGCAGGCGGCGGATCAGATATGTGCCCAAGGGCGGTTCCTCCAGGGGGCGTGGGGTGGACAGCACAGGGGGGCAGATCCGTCATGGATCTGCCCTCCCGAGCGTGGAGCGTTACTTCTTGCCGACCAGACGGATGGTGTTGAAGGGCTCGCTGCCCAGCGGGCTGGGGATCCAGTTCTTGACGTAGCTGCGCGACGCGGCCAGCGGCGACGAGTGCACGACCGGCACGCGGTACGCGGCGTTGTAGGTAATCTCGTGGATCTGGGCGTAGACCTTGGCCTTGTCGGCCTGCGAGGTCGCGGCGCGGCCCTGTTCCAGCAGCGACACCAGGTTGGCCGGCGCCCAGTTGATGTCGTCGCTGGCGTTCGCGCCGTAGTACGCGCCGTAGAAGTTGTCCGGGTCACCGTAGTCGCCGGTCCAGCCGATCATGTACATGTCGAAGCCCGGTTCCTTGTTGCGGTCTTCGAGGTACTTGGCCCAGTCCTCGGTCTTGAGGTTCACCTTGATCCCGATGGCGCTCAGGTCGGCGGCGATGGCCTCGGCGATCGGCTTGGGGGTGGGGAAGTACGGGCGGCTGACCGGCATGTACCACAGGTCGATCGAGAAGCCGTTGGGGTAGCCGGCGTCGGCCAGCATCTTCTTGGCGGCGGCCGGGTCGAACTTGTAGTCGGCCGGCACCTTGGTGGAGTTCGCCCATGCCATGACCGGCGGCAGGAAGCTGGCGTTGCTGGTGCCCAGGCCGTTCCAGAACGAGTCGACGATGGCCTTCTTGTTGATGGCCATGCTGATCGCCTGCCGCACCGTCTCGTTCTTGAGGTACTGGTTGCGGTTGTTCATGGACACGAAGCCCACGTTGAAGCTGGGGCGCTTGACGGCGACCAGATTGCGGTCGGCCTGGATGCTCTTCAGGGCGTCCGGCGTGAAGTCGTTGGCGAAGTCGATGGTGCCGGCCTTCAGCTCATTCAGGCGCTGCGAGGCGTCCTTGATGGCGCGGATCACGACGGTGTCCACGCTGGCCTTCTGGCCCCAGTACGCCTTGTTGGCAGTCAGGGTCACGCGGTCGCCGGTGCGCCAGCTCTGGAAGATGAAGGGGCCGGTGCCGACCGGGCTGCTGGCGGGCGTGCCGTACTTCGCGCCGTCCTTGCGGATCGCGGTGGGGCTGGCGATGCCGAAGTAGCCGGCGGCCAGCACGTTGGGCAGCACCGAGCTGGGCTTGTTCAGGTCGACCCGCACGGTGGTGTCGTTGACCTTCACGACGTCCTTGATCACGGCCGAGGCGTCGCCCTTGTAGCCGCCCAGCAGGTCACCGACGATCTCGTAGGTGCGGCCCTGGTCGCGGAAGCCGTAGGGGTGCGCCTTGTCCCACCAGCGGGTCAGGTTGAACACGATGGCGTCGGCGTTCATGGGCGTTCCGTCGGTGAACTTCACGTTGCGGCGCAGCGTGAACGTCCACGAGGTGTTGTTCGCGGTGGCCTTCCAGCTCGTCGCCAGGCCGGGCTTCAGATCCGTGGTGCCGTCCTTGAAGTCCACCAGGGTGTCGTAGATCTGGCGCTGCACCAGGATCGAGATGCCGTCCGTGATGTTCCCGGATTCCAGGCTGATCGGATCGCCGTTCGCGCCGAAGACCAGGGTGCCGGCCGCCGACGCGGCGGGAAGGGTGGCGAGCAGGGCAGTGAGCAGCAGTTTCTTCATAGAGCCTCCACAGCCCTCCGCGAGACCCGCCCCGCCCACCATGTGGGGGAAGGGGCGGCACGGGAGGGAGTCAGTCGAAAACAAACGTGCGCTCAGGGTAGGGGCCGGGTGTAGGGGTGTCAAGGTCGTCGCGCGGCCCGGTCCCCCGGCGCTCACGGCCGGTCGCCGATCAGCGTCAGGCCGATCAGGGTGGGGTTGGCATTCTTGCCGTCGCTGACGAGCGTCACCGAACGGATGACCGTGTCGGGCTTCGGGTTGGCCCACTCCAGCACCGGCACATTCACCGCGAGGCCGTCGCGGGTCTGGCCGGAGAAGCCCGGGGCCTGGATCATGCTCGACGGCACGGTGTCCGTCCACGCGCGGATGTTCCGTCCATACTCCAGCGGCACGGCCAGGGTGGTGCCGTCGGCGTAGGCGACCTCGTAGCGGCCGATGGCCTCGCGGGCCAGGGCACCGGGCCAGCCGGTCGTGTGCAGGAAGGCCACGGCGTCGGCGCGGCGGTTCACGTCGACGGTCGCGCGTTCCGGCAGCTCCTTCGCCGCCGGGCGCGAACCGCGCAGCATCACGGCCCCCTGCACGTCGAAGGTGTAGGCCCCCACCCGGGTCACGCCGGTCTTCAGGGCCGACAGGTCGATGTCCGGCCCCTTGAAGATCCAGCCCTTGTTGTCGGGGTCGGCCAGGGAGCGAGTGACCACCGGCGACAGGTTCACCGTGGCTCCTGGCACGGCGCGGTACGCCGTCGGAGCGTATAGGTCGCGGAACCGGGCGACGGCGTCGGTCACGACCGGCCCGTCGGGGTTCCAGTACGCCGACCCCGCCCGCACGAAGGGCACGCCCTGATCCGCCTGGCCGTCCCAGATGCTCGGGTTGCCGAAGTAGCCGCTCCAGCGCGTCTGGATCATGCCCCGTGCCCCGGCGGCCACGCTGGCCTTCGCCATGCCCTCGGGGTTCCCGGGATCCTGCCAGCTGGCCCCGAGCACCGGAAAGCCCAGCCCCTTGATCCGTCCCAGCATGCCCACGCTGGTGCCGGCCGTGTAGTTCCAGTACGCCACCTGGATGTCCTTGGGCAGCCGGGCGGGCAGCGTGCCGATCACAGAGTCCGCGAAGGCCGTGTCGTGCCACAGCATGGTTGCCACGTTCTGGGCCTTCAGCGCCCCATACAGCTTCAGGATGTCGTCCGTGACCAGCGTCTCCAGGCCCACCGCCTTGCCGTTGTCGCGCGCGGGGAAGCGGTCGCGGCTGCGCAGCTCGTCATGGCCGATGTGCAGCCGGGCCGGACGGAAGACCTCCACGGCCTCCTTCAGGATCGGCAGCACCACGCGGTCGTAGGTGGCGGGGTTCAGGGTGTCGTAGGCCCACGGATTCTGGCTCTCGACATCCTGGCGCAGATCCTGGTTCTTGCCGCCGTAGAACATCCACCCGGCGTGGCTCAGGGTCTCGATCAGCGGAATCGGTTCCAGCCCGTACGAGCGGGCCAGCTCGGCCACGCGCCGCGCCTCGGCCTTGGTCGCGCCGCCGGGGTGGGCGTAGCCGCCGGCCTTGGACGTGTCCCACTGCACGTAGTTGCTCATGATCAGCACGCCGTTGTACTTCAGCTGCGCCAGCAGGGGAATCAGCCGGTCGTTCACCTGGGCGCTGTACTGATCCAGGTAGATCATGGCGATCCGGTCGTTCAGGGCGGGCGAGTCGCTGACCTGGGCGTAGCGCAGGCCGTCCGGCGTCAGCAGTTGCCGCAGCGTCTGGGCACCGGCGTAGGCGCCCTTCGGGTCGGCCCCCACGATCCACGCGCCGCCTTGGTCGACCCACAGGGCGTAGCCCTCGGCAACCGTGGTGTCCAGTCCGGCGGCCTTGGCCCGCGCGGCCAGTCCGGCATCGGCCATGGTTCCCACGGTGATCGCCGGGCCGGTCGCGGCGGCGTCGCCCAGCGCGGTGCCCAGGCGGGCCAGCCACTCGGCCTTCAGGTCACGGACGGCCCAGCCCAGTTCAGGTGCGGTGCCGACCACCCGCACGCCCAGACCGGTCAGCGGCAGGGTGCCGGCCGGGAAGGTCGCGCGTCTCGGCGTGGGCACCAGCGCGGTGCGCGGCTCCTGGGCGCGCGCCTGCGGGGTGGGGGAGAGTGTGACTGGCACGGCGTGGGCCGGGCCGAGGAGCAGGCCGCTGAGCACCAGCTTCAGCAATGGATTCATTCGGGTCATGGTGGACGTCCTTCCTGACGGGGGGGTGACGGTGGCGCACACGAAGGGGGCATCCGGGCCAGCGGCCGGACACCCCCGTGCGGTGCACCACAGATTCAGAGGCTGGCGTTCCAGGCCTTCACGATGTCGTCGAGCGCCTGCTTGGCGGTCTTCTGGCCGGCCATGGCGGCCTCGACGTTGTCCTTGAAGACCTTGTTCAGCTTGCTGGCGTCGGGGTACACCAGCGTCAGGTCACGCGCCTTCTTGAGTTCCGTGCTGGACACCAGCTTGCCCTGGTCGATCGCGTTCTGGCCCGCCTGCTTGAAGAACTTGTCGGTGCTGGCCTTCACGGTCGAAGGGAAGGTCGTCTTGGTCACGCGGGAGAACTGCAGCTGGTTCACGTCGTTCGTCAGGAACAGCGCGAGCTTCTGCGCCATCGCCCTGTCCTTCACGCCCTTGGGCACCGTGAAGCCCATCAGCGGCGTGTGGATCACGTTGCCGGCGATGTTGATCGGGTACGGCGCGACTTTGGTGACGTCGTAGATCGCCTTGTTGTCGTTCGCCACGCGCAGGATGAACTGCGGCCCGGTGATCAGCATGCCGAGTTTCCCGGACGAGTACAGCTCGGTCGCGGCGGCAAAGCCCCGGCGCATGGTGTCCTCGGGGATGTAGCCCTTCTTGAACAGGTCGACGTAGGTCTCGAGCAGCTTCACGTGCTCGGCCCCGTTGAACACGGCCGTTCCGCCATCCTTGCTCAACACCGGCAGCCCCGCTTCCTGGAACACGTACAGCATGTTGATGCCGTTGATGTTCGGCATGAAGCCGTAGTTGCCGGTCTTGTCCTTGATCTGCTTGGCCGCCGCGATCAGGGTCTGGATGGTGCGCGGCGGGTTGGCCGGATCGAGACCGGCCTTGCGGAAGATGTCGCTGTTGTAGGCCACGACCTTGGGTGCCCAGTACCACGGCACGCCCATGACCTTGCCGTCGAAGGTGAAGGTCGAGAGCGGCGACGCGAAGTACAGCTTCTTCTGTGCGTCGGTCAGGGTCATCGGTTCCAGTGCCCCCTGCTGCACGAGCTTGACGGCCATGTCCGACGACAGGTTCACGGCGGCCGGCGGCCGGCCCGAGGCCACGGCGGCCAGCAGCTTCTGTTCCATGGCGGCGGCGGGCACGTCGACCCACTTGAGCTCCACGGTCGGGTTCTCCTTCTGGAAGGCCGCGACCAGGCGGTTCATCTCGTCGTTGAACAGCGGTGCGAGCGAGATCGTCCAGAATTCCATGGTGGTCTTCTGGGCGCTGGCACTGGAGGCGGTTGCGAGCACGGCGGCGGTCAGCAGCCAGGTCTTGGCACGGTTCATGTGGACTCCTTCAGGATGTTGGTGGAAACGCTGCGTCGTGTCGTGGTACGCCCAGACTGTAGCGTTCCCCACGGGCACGTGCCTGAGAACTCATTCGGGCCGCTCTCATGCCGCTGGTGTGCACCTGTACGGTGCCACGTCCACGGGCGCGTGGACTACTCTGGGCCGGTGACCACATCCCCCCTTCCCGGTGCCCTGGCGATGGTCGACATCCCCGGCCCGGTGCTCGATCCGGAGACGGCCGCGCACCTGCGGCGCTACGGCGTGACGGCCGTGTGTCTGTTCGGCAAGAACGTCGAGAGTGCCGCCCAGCTCCGCACGCTGTGTGCCGACCTGCGGGCCGTGCTGGGCGAGGACGCCCTGATCGCCATCGACCACGAGGGCGGCGCGATCACCCGTCCGACGTTCTGGCCGTATGCGCCCAGCGCCATGGCCCTGGGCGCGGCCGACGACGCGGCCCTGACGCAGGACGTGCATGCCGCCCTGGCGCGGCAACTGCGCTCGGTCGGCATCAACTGGAACTTCACGCCGGTGCTGGACGTGAATGTCGACGCGTCCAATCCCGTGATCAGCGAGCGGGCCTTCGGGAACACGCCGGCGCTGGTCTCCCGGCACGGCCGCGCCTCGCTGGCCGGACACGCCCGCGCGGGGGTCGCCGCGTGTGTCAAGCATTTCCCCGGCCACGGCGACACCCACCTCGATTCGCACTACTCGCTCCAGCGCGTGTCCAAAACCCGCGAGCAGCTGGACGCCCTGGAGCTCGCCCCGTTCCGCGACCTGCTGCCGCACACCCCGGCTGTGATGACCGCGCACATCATCTTCGACGCCATCGACCCCGAGCTGCCCGCCACGCTGTCACGCCCGGTGCTGACCGGCCTGCTGCGAGGGGAATGGGACTACGAGGGCGTGATCGTCACGGATTCCATGGGCATGAAGGCGATCGACGACCATTACGGCCGGGGCGAGGCCGCCGTGCTGGCCCTGAAGGCCGGGGCGGACATGGTCATGGCGCTGGGCCGCCGGGAGGTTCAGGTCGAGACGCTGGAGGCCGTGGCCGCCGCACTGGACGGAGACCTCGATCCGGCCGCCGTGCAGGCGAGCGTGGAGCGGCTGCGCACGCTGGCGCGGCAGACCCCGGCCCACGCCGACCTGTCCCTGAATCCCGAGGACGACGCGGCCCTAATGGCGCTGGGCTGGGAGCGGGGGCTGAGCGTGTACCGCGATCCCCAGCCACCAGCGCCGGGCTCGCGCCTCCTGCTCGTGTGCGAGCGCTATGCCTACCGCGAGAATGTCAGCGAGCGCGGCGTGGACGCCGATACGGTGGCCCACGACCTGGGCACGCTCTACGACGTGCAGCTCCACGCCTACGACACGGCCGACGACCTCGACTGGCCCGCGCTGCGCCGTCAAGCCGACGACGAGGGCCGCACGCTGGTGCTCGTGACCACCGGTCGCCACCGGCATCCGGCCCTCGCGGGACTGACTCCCGATCTGCACGTCGCGCTGTACAACCCCTACGCCGCCCTGTTGGTGGATGCCCCGGCTGTGATCACCGGCGGCTTCCGGCCCGGGGCGCGGGCGGCGCTGCTGGCGTGGCTGCGTTCCCCCCACGCGGCCGGCCCACGGCCGGTGTTCGCCCCCGGCTGACCGCCGTCAGCGTTCCCAGGGCCACGGGCCGGGGGCGGCGGCCACCCCCAGCGCCCGGGGGCCGGTATGGACATTCAGCACCGGGTTCACGCCCGCCGTGCCTGACCACACGATGGGGTGCCGCGCCGCAAGCACGTCCAGCAGCGTGTCGGAATCGGCCGGTTCGTTGCCGTACAGCAGGCCCAGGCGCAGTGGGGTGCCCTCGGCGTAGGTGCGCGTGACCCGGTCGGCCACGGCCACGATGGCCCCCCGGTAGGAGCGGGCGCGGCCCACGTTGGTGTAGGTGCCGGTCGCCTTGTCGACCGTGATCACGGGCTTCAGATCCAGCAGACCGCCCAGCGTGGCCTGCACCCGCCCGATCCGTCCGCCCCGGCGCAGGTACTCCAGCGTCTCGATGGTGAAGTACAGCTCCGTCTCCTGCGCCACGGCCTCCATCCACGCCACGGCGGTCTCGAGCGTCTCGCCCCGGGCGGCGGCGGTCGCGGCCGCATGCACCTGGAATGCCTGCGCCGCCGACAGGGTGCGGGAGTCGTGGATCGAGACGGCCACATCGGCTCCGGCCAGGGAGCGGGCCTGCTCGGCCGCGTTGCGGCTGCCGCTGAGGCCGGCACTGATGGTCACGGCCAGCACGTCCCTCGTCCCGGCGCGGCGGTACGCCTCCAGCCAGTCCTGCGGCGTCGGCTGGCTGCTCGTCGGATGGGCCGGGTTGGTGGCCAGTTCCCGGAACAGCGCTTCGCGGGACAGCTCGTCCGTGCGGTAGGACGTCTCCCCGAAGGTCACCGAGAACGGCGCGACCGGCACGGCGTTGTTCAGGCCGCCGTAGGCGTCCAGACCACCGTCGGTCACGATGCCGAACAGTGGGGCGGTCACCGGAGCACCACGCCGTTCATCTGCTCGATCAGCTTCAGGGCGGCCGTGTGATCCTCCTGCGCCCCGACCACGCGCGACGCGGCGCGGTACAGGCCCGTCACCTGCGCGATCACGGGCGCGCTGCCCCTGGCCTGCTCGGCCATGTCCAGCGCGATGCCGGCGTCCTTGGCGAGCAGCCCCAGGCCGAAGGTGGCCGGAAACTCTCGGGTCAGCACCCGCTGCGGGATCAGGTTCTCGGTGGTGTTGCTGCGCCCGCTGCTCGCGTTGATCACCTCCAGCGCCGCGCCCAGTTCCACGCCGCGCAGCCCCAGGATCGCCAGCCCCTCGCCGGCGGCCCACAGGTTCACGGCCAGCAGGGCGTTGTTCACGGCCTTGACCGCGAATCCCGCGCCCGTATCGCCCACGCGCACCACCTTGCCCGCGAAGGCCAGCTGCGGGCGCACTGCGTCCAGCACGTCGGCCGGGCCGCCCACCATGACGGTCAGGGTGCCGGCCTTCGCGGCGACCGTGCCCCCGCTGACCGGGGCGTCGAGGAAGCGCACACCGGCGGATGACAGCTGATCCCGCTGCCGGGGCGCGGCGTCCGGGTGACCGCTGGTGCAGTCCACCCACACGCTGCCCGGTTTCAGGTGCGCGTGGGCGGCGTCCAGCACCTCGTCGACCTCGGCACTCGTCGGCAGGCACGACACGATCAGGTCGGCTCCGGCGGCGTCCTCCAGCGTGGCCGCCACGCTGCCGTGCTGTGCGGCGTGCTCCTGCGCCCGGCCCGGTGTGCGGTTCCACACCAGGGTCTGGCCGCCCGAGGCGCGGCTGCGGGCGGACAGATGGGCGGCCATCGGCGCCCCCATCGCCCCCAGCCCCAGGAAGGCAGTCGTGTGGAAGGTCTCGGTCAGCGGCGTGTCCATGCGGGTCAGGCTAGCCCCTGCGTGGTCGCCACACCGCCGCCGTGGACTCAGTCCAGCGGACGTGACGACGCCGGGAGTGTCAGGTCGCCGCCCGCCGGCCCGAAGCGCTCCCGCAGGAAGCGTCCCTGGGCGAGCAGACGGTCGGCGGTGGCGTGGTCGTGGCGCAGGGCCTCGCGCACCCCGTCCTCCAGCAGGCGCAGCTGTTCGTGCAGCAGGAGCTCGGGGGGCTGGCCCTGGGTGGCCAGGGTGCGCCGCGCTCCGTCCGTCAGACCGTGGTACGCCCGCAGCGTGTCCGGCAGGTAGGCGTCGCGCGTCTGGGTCAGTAGATAGGTGGTACGGGCGTCGCCGTTACCGGCGGCCAGCGCGTCCGTGACCTCGCACAGGATCCCCCACGCGACTGACCGGGCGGGTTCCGGCAGGGGTGGCATCAGGGTCTCCGCGCCACCTGAACCCGTCGGTGCGGGCAGCGCGGCGGGCGGCGGGACGTCCGGCTTCGGCAGCGCCCGCCGCTGCGCCTTGGTGGTGTTGTCGACATACGTGATCAGCGCGATCCCGCCGAAGATCACCATCAGGATCAGCACGGCCGTCATGGCTGCATCCTAGCCGCTCAGGGCGTGGTCTTGGCCGGCGTGGTCGTGCCGGTGGCGCCCACGCTGCCCAGGGATTTCAGGTCGAGCAGGAAATTGCCGCCACTGGGCAGCATGACCGTCTGGATGGTCGGTGCGAGCTTCTCGGCGACCGTCAGCTGGATCAGCTGCGGATTCTCGCGCAGGGCCCGGCCGCGCAGCGACAGCGCCTGCGCTTCCCCCTTGGCCTGCTCGATGGCCGCCTTCGCCGCGCCCTGCGCCTCCACGACGGCCCGCTGGGCACTGATACTGCTCTGCTGGAGCCGGTTGCGTTCCACGGCGACCTGCTGTTCCGCCGCCTGCTTTTGCTCGATGGCCTTGGCGATGGACTCCGGAATGCGCAGCTCGCGCAGCAGCACCGAGTCGAGCACCAGATTGTTGCGCGAGAACACGTCGCGCAGGGCCTTCGTGATGCTCGCCTCCACCGCCTGGCGCTGCGTGCTGATGATATCGGCCGCACTGAACTGCCCGATGGCGTCGCGCACCTTGCTGCGCACCTGGGGGCGGATCACGGTCTGCAGGTAGTTGCGGCCCAGCTCCTTGTGCAGGACGGCGGCCCGGGCGCGGTCGATGCGGAACTGCACGGTCACGTCGGCCGTGATGTCCAGGCCCTCCTTGCTGCGGGCACGGATGGCGCCCTCGGAGTCGTTGGCGTTCGGGGCGTCGTGGGCCAGGGTGACCTCCTGGAGGCGGGCGTCGTACAGGTTCACCTTGTCGACGAACGGCACGACGAAGTGAATCCCTTCCTGCAACACGACGGGCTTGACGCCGCTGAACGAGCTGAAGACCACGCCGACGAAACCGGCCGGGATCACCTTCACGCCCTGCGAGATCACCCACACGAGCAGCAGGGCGCCCAGCAGCAGCGGCCACACACGGCGTCCGGATGGAGAGAGGGACATGCGCGGCAACGTCACGTTCGGGGCCTGGCGTGGGGTCGTCATGTCACCAGTATGTGATCCGGTCGCCCCGGGTTTCGCGGATCCGACCCGGCGTCACGCTCCGGCCGGTTCCACGCTGGGGGGGGTCACCTCGTCCACATACACCCACTGGCCGCCCAGCTGCGTGAACACGCTGCGCTCGTGCACCTTCACGGTCTGGGTGCCCTGGCGCAGGGTCGCCGTGAACTCGACCTCCAGGCCGGTGGCGTCATGGACGGTCAGCCCGGTGTACCGGGTGCCGGGTTCCAGGCGCAGCTGCGGGGGCCGCGTGTCCGGATGCCACGTGTTCAGCACGAAGGCCTCCAGATGCAGGGCATACGCCGTGTACCGCGCCCGCATCAGCGCCTCGGGGGTCGCGGCGGCACGGGAACCGTCGTGCGCGGGCCCGCAGCAGTGCGCATAGCTGCGGCCGGTGCCACACGGACAGGACTTGAACGGGGGGTACGCCAGCGGCATGTCGCCACGCTAGCGTGCCGGCGGGGGGGGCGCACGCCGACATGAGCGCCGTCGGGTGGTGACCACGGCTGCCCCCGGCCAGGGGGGCGACGTCCGGGACGCGCATAATGGCCGCAATGGTGCTCCCTGACGTCATCACTTCCCTGCACAACCCACAGGTCAAGCGGCTGGTGCGCCTGCGCGCCCGCCGGGACCGTGAGCACGACCATGTCATTGTCATCGAGGGTGCCCGTGAACTGAGCCGCGCCGTCCAGGCCGGTGTGGACGTCCACGAGGTCTACGTGTGCCCGGCGCTGTACTCCCCCGAGGCGGCGCAGCTCGCGCCGGGGCTGCCGGGGCGGGTGGCCGAACTGTCGCGGCCCGCATTCGAGAAGGTCAGCATGCGCGACCACCCCGACGGGGTGATCGGCGTGGCGGCCGTCCCGGACATGACGCTCCTGGAGCCGCCGGGGGACGCTGTGGTCGTGGTGCTGCACGGCCTGGAAAAACCGGGCAACGTGGGCGCGATCGTCCGGACGGCCGACGCGGTGGCGGCCGCCGGCGTGATCGTCCTCGGACGCGGGGCCGATCCCTTCGGGCCGAACGTGATTCGGGCCAGTCAGGGCAGCGTGTTCACCGTGCCGGTGGTCGCGTGGCCCGAGGCGGCGGCCCTGGCGTGGCTGCGCGGCCGGGACTTCCGGCTGGTCGCGTGCACGCCCGACGCGTCCCGCCCGTACTGGGACGTGCCCCTGACCGGCCGCGTGGCGCTGCTGCTCGGCACCGAACACCAGGGGCTGCCCGCCGGGTGGCGCACCGACGGCGCGGTCCGCATCCCCATGAATCCGGCGGGCGGGGCCGACAGCCTGAATGTCGCGACTGCCGCGGCCCTGATGCTCTACGAGAGCGCCCGTCAGCGTCATGTCCACGCCGCGGGCGGGACGCCGGCGTGACGACCGTCCCCGATCCCTACCGCGACTGGCTGCGCAGCCGTCTGAGCGAGGAACTCGGCGTGCGCGAGGCGCAGCTGACCATCCAGGGCGCGGTGCAGCGCCGGGGCTGGCCGGCGGTGCGGGCGCTCGGTCCGCGTGACGTGGTGGCCGTGTTGCAGGACGTCTATGAGCTGATGCGGGAGCGCGTCGGGGACGGCCGGGCCGACAAGTGGCTGGAGGTCACCACGGTCGATCTGGCGCGCTTCGCCGAGTCGGTGCCGGTGCCCTCGGAGGGCGTGGCCCGGGGCGCGCTCCCCACGCCACCCCCGGTGCGGTGGGGCCGGCGGGCCCACGACCTGCCCCTGCTGCTGGCCCGGGCCCACTCGGAAATCGCTGTGCGCAGTCTGGGGGCCATCCGGGCCAGCCCCGCCATGGCCAGCCTGGAGCGCGCCGCCGAGTGGGACGTCCAGGCGAGCCTCGCCGAGGTGCGGCGCTGGCAGACGGAAGACCGGCTGTCCCGCCTGCGCTCCGACCATGCCCGGATCGAGGTCGCCGATCAGGTCGCGGCGGCCGTGGCCCAGGGCCAGGTGCTGCGCCTGACCGTCCAGGAGCTGGAGGCGGCGGCCCGCAGCGGACAGGCCGTCGATGGCCAGCTGGCGCACAACCGCCTCATGTCGTCCCAGACCGACACCTTCCTGGACACCTTTACCCCCCTGATCGACATGACCGACGCCGATCTCCCGCTGCCGGAGGTGAACACCGATCTGGACAGTGCGCGCTTCGCGCTGGGCGTGCCGCTGCATCCCAACGTCCTGCGGGCACGCCACACCCTGAATTACGCACAGTGGCAGGCGGGTGATGCCGGGGACGCCTCGCCCGGTGTCCTCCAGGCGCAGCATGACCTGCACCTCGCCGAACACGAGGCCCGTGAGCAGCTCGACAGCACCCTGGACGGCGCGCGGCGGCACCAGGATCAGTACCGGACGCTCTCGATCAAGGCGACGGGCCTGGAGCAGCGGGCCACGCGCCTCGCCGGCTCCGGCGGCGACCCTCTGAGCATCGCCCGGGTGCGCCTGGAGTGGCGCCAGGTGCGCAGCGCCGCCCGCATCCAGGGGCACCGCTTCCTAGAGGCCGTCTGCTTCCTGGAGGGGCTGGTCAGCGAGTCCTGAACGGCCCGGGCAGCTTCGGCTCGCCGACAGTCGTCACGCGGCGCCCGCTCAGAGCCGGTCGCTCAGAGCCGGTCGTCGCGTGGCATGGGCGCCCGCACCACGCTGAGCATGTACTGCCCCAGCGCCCGGATGGCCGTGTAGAAGCGCTCGAATTCCACCGGTTTGACCACGTAGCTGGCGGCGTTGGCCTGATACGACCGCATGATGTCCTCCTCAGCAGCGCTGGTGGTCAACATGATCACGGGTATGGTCATCAGCAGGGGATCGCGCTTGAGTTCGGCGAGCGTTTCCAGGCCATTCATGCGTGGCATGTTGATGTCGAGCAGGATCACGTCCGGCCGGGCCGATTCGGGGGCCCGCAGCACCTGCAGCGCCTCCACACCGTCCCGCGCCACCCGGAGCCGGTTGTACACGCCCGCGCCGGCGAAGGCCTCCTGGGTCAACAGGATGTCGGCTTCGCTGTCCTCGACCAGCAGGATCTCGATGGGGGTGGGCGGTGACATGGATGAAGTGGATGAGGTCATGGTCGTCCTTGGGCCGGAGTGACGGCCGCCCGTCACAGAAGATGGAGACGCTCCTGGCGTCTGTATCCCCCAGTGTGACGACCGGAATCTCAGTTGTGTGTCCCTGCGCCTCCTCCCGCTTCACCCTCCTGTTACAGGGCCTTGATGGGTCCTTGACCTGCTGTCACGCGCACGTCAGCTGCAGGGCGTGGGTGGCATCGCAGCACGATCGGCGCCCGCATGACCCCACCAGTCCGCTCCATCATCGGCTGACTGTGCGGCCGCATGTACGTTCAGGACACCGTCGACGCCGTCTCACTGCCCGAAACGCCCGCCGCAGAGTCCTGACGATCCGCTCAGGGGCGTGAAGCGATCCTGGGCGGGTCGGATGTCCTGCACGTCACAGGATCGACGGTGCGGACGTGCTTCTGGTGGTCGACGTCAACGTCGGTGGCTCTCCCGGCAGGGCCACGCGGAATGAGATCGCGACTGCCCGTGCGCGGGGCGGGGTCGTGCGCTGGCCGGAACCACCCAACGACAGACGCGGTGGGCTGTATAGCCCACCGCGCCGCCGTGGAGGTGATCTACGCCTGCTGGAACATCACCGCACGTTTGACTTCCTCGATCAGCTGCGTGATCGGGATGTCGCGCGGGCACGCTTCCGTGCAGTTGTAGGCGGTGCGGCAGCGCCACACGCCGGTGTTCTGGTTCATGATGTTCAGCCGCTGCTGCGTCGCCTCATCGCGCGAGTCGAAGATGAAGCGGTGGGCCTGGACGATCGATGCCGGTCCCAGGTACGAGCCGTTCACCCAGAAGATCGGGCACGAGGTGGTGCAGCACGCGCACAGGATGCAGTTGCTGGAGTGCGCCATCAGGTCGGCCTCGGCCTCCGACTGGATGCGCTCGGCGGCCGGGGCGGGGGACTCGTTGATGAAGTAGGGCATGATCGCGCGGTAGGAGTCGAAGAACGGCTCCATGTCGACCAGCAGATCCTTCTCGACCTTCAGGCCCCGGATCGGCTCGACGGTGATGGTGCCGCCGTCCTTGGCCACGTCGCGCACCAGCGTCTTGCACGCCAGGCGGTTGCGCCCGTTGATCAGCATGGCGTCGCTGCCGCAGATGCCGTGCAGGCACGAGCGGCGGAACGTCAGGCCGGGTTCCTGGTACCACTTGATCTCGTTGATCACGTCGACCACGCGGTCGCCCGGCTGGGCCTCCACGTCGTAGGTGACCCAGTGGGCCTTCTTGTCGACGTCGGGATCGAAGCGCTTGATCTTGACCTTGAGTTTCAGCAGGGTCACGCCAGGAGCGGCCGTGACCGGGCCGGGCGTGGTGCTGGGGGAGACCGTCTGTGTCATGTTCCGTCCTTTCTCAGTACACGCGCGGCTTGGGTTCGAAGGCCCGCGTGAAGCCCTTCAGGGACACCGGCTTGTACCCGATGATGACGTTGCCGGGTTTGTCCAGATCCCGGTAGGCCATGGTGTGCTTGAGCCAGTTGGCGTCGTCGCGATCGTGATAGTCCGCGCGGTCGTGGGCGCCGCGCGACTCCGTGCGGTTCAGGGCGCTGGTCGTCATGGCCTCGGCACAGTCGAGCATGAAGCCCAGTTCCATCGCCTCGACCAGCTCACTGTTGTAGCGGCGGCCGGGGTCACTGACCCCCACGTTCGCGTAGCGGGCCTTGAGTTCCTGGACGATGTCCACCTGCTTTTCCATGTCCGGCCCGTTGCGGAAGATGCCGACGTTGTTCATCATCGACTCCTGCAGGGCCTTGCGGATCGCGGCGGCATTGTCGGTGCCCTTGCTGTGCTTCAGGCGGTCGAACATGTCCACGCTGTCGCGCTCGGGGTTCTCGGGCATGGTCGGCAGCTCGACCTGTCGCGCGTAGGCCGCCGCCGCGATGCCGGCCCGTCGGCCGAACACCACGAGGTCGCCCAGGCTGTTGGTGCCCAGACGGTTCGCGCCGTGCAGGCTCACACAGGCCTGCTCGCCGGCCGCGTACAGGCCCTCCACGCTGCCGCCGCTGCCGTCGCTCAGGCACAGGCCGTTGAGATCCGTGGGGATCCCGCCCATCGCGTAGTGCGCGGTCGGCTGCACCATCACGAGATCCTTCACCGGATCCTGGCCCAGGTATGTCCGCGCCAGATCCGTGATCTCGGCCAGCTTGCCCTCGATCACTTCCTTCGGCAGGTGCGTCAGGTCGATGTAGATGGCGTCGCCGTCGCGGCCCACGCCACGTCCCTCGCGGATCTCGGTGATCATCGAGCGCGACACGATGTCGCGCGGCGCAAGGTCCTTGATGGTCGGCGCGTAGCGTTCCATGAAGCGCTCGCCGTCCTTGTTGCGCAGGATGCCGCCCTCGCCCCGGATGCCCTCGGTGACGAGGATCCCGAGCTTCGCCAGCCCGGTGGGGTGGAACTGGTAGAACTCCATGTCCTCGAGCGGCAGACCCTTGCGGTAGTAGATGCTCATCAGGTCGCCCGTCAGCGTCAGGGCGTTGGACGTGATCTTGAAGATCCGCCCGTAGCCCCCGGCCGCCAGGATCACGGCCTTGGCATGGAAGGTGTGCAGCTCGCCGGTCGCGAGTTCGTACGCGACCAGTCCCCGGCAGCGTCCGTCCTCGATGATCAGGTCCGTGACGTGGAACTCGTTGAAGAAGGTCGTGCCCTCCTTGACGTTCTGCTGGTACAGGGTCTGGAGGATCATGTGCCCGGTGCGGTCCTTGGCGTAGCAGCTGCGCTCGACCGCCGCCTTGCCGAAGTCGCGCGTGTGACCGCCGAACTTCCGCTGGGCGATCTTGCCCTCGGGCGTGCGCGAGAACGGCAGGCCCATGTGTTCCAGCTCGTACACCGCCTCGATGATGTCCTTGGCGAACACCTCGGCGGCATCCTGATCCGTCAGGTAGTCCCCGCCCTTGACGGTGTCGAACATGTGCCATTCCCAGTGATCCTCGGCCACGTTCCCCAGCGCCGCGCCGATCCCGCCCTGCGCCGCGCCCGTGTGCGACCGGGTCGGGTACAGCTTGCTGATACACGCGACCGACACGTTTCCCTTGGCGGCGTACAGCGCGGCCATCAGGCCCGCTCCACCCGCCCCCACAACCAGCACGTCATACCGGTGATGCATCAATGCCGCCTTTGTTAGATCGAGAACAGCCCGACGGTGCCGAATGCGAACAGCAGCGCCACCACGGTGTAGAACAGCCCCTTGACCCACGCGCGGGTCGGCCGCGAGCGCACGTAATCCTCGATGGAGTACCGCGCGCCGTTCGCGCCGTGCAGCAGGGCCAGGGACAGGATCAGCCAGTCGTAGAACTTCCACGCCGGGTTGGCGAGCTTGCCCACCACCGCGTCGAAGGTCGCGTCCGATTCACTGACCTGGATGAAGGTCATGTACACATGGCCCAGCACCAGGAAGACCAGGATCAGCCCGCTGATCCGCATGAACACCCACCAGTTCAGCTCTGCATTGCTGTGGGCCTGCTGCCGGGCGTCTGTGAAGGTTCGAGCGCGGATCATCAGTAGCCCCCCACCAGGCGCGGCCACAGCGTCAGGGCCGCGTACACGAACGACGCCGCACTGATCAGCAGAACCGCGTACCACATCTGGCGCTGGTACGCGACCCCCGCGCCGGTGAAGTCCATCACGATGATGCGCAGGCCATTGAAGGCGTGGTACACGACCCCGGCCGTCACGAAGACCAGACCGATCCGGAACGGCCACAGGTCGTAGGTCTCGTGAATCGCCATGTAGAACCGCTCGCCGAACACGAATGACCCGATGCTGAACACGTGCAGCATCAGGTACGCCAGGATGGCCAGTCCAGACAAGCGGTGAAGCAGGAATGCCCACTGCCCCTCTCTCCCTCGGTACATTCGTCAGACCTCCTTGAAGCTTCCGCCCGCCGTCATCCACCCCTTGTCGGGCTGGCGGGTTTGCCGTGTGGGTGAAGACTCACGCCACGCTGTCAGACCCGATCAGGATAACACCGTGAACCCGGACAACCGTCACTCCTGACGCAACTCGGCGCCCTGTCACCGGCCGGGGAGCAGCACGCGCTACCCTGCGGCCATGGCGCCACGACCCCCCCAGAACGACGACCAGCAGGAAGCAGCGTTCACCCGCAAGATGGTGCTCGGAATCCTGGGCACCCTCGAGAGCAAGGGACTGCTCAGCCAGGCCGAGGTCGATTCGATCATCCGCGCGGCCAAGCAGGCCAGCAGCCCGGCGCCTGCTGCCCGGCGCAGCGGCCCCGCCCTGCCCGGCACCCGCTGGGCCGACGCCGACGGCCAGCCGGTCGGGATGGATCGCAGCACGCCGATTGCCATTCCCGACGTGAAGCGCCGCAGCGACGCGCCGGCCGCAGAGGACGCCGAGAAGCCGCCGGTGATCGACCTGAAGATGGAATGACCGTCGCGCGGCCGGGCGCTCTCCGGCGCCCTTGACCGCCGGAACGGGACAGCGCCGGTACGGAGGAGTGGCCCTACGGGCTGACCACGGTGAGGTACGTCTGCTCGGTGCCGGCGTCGCTGAGGTCGGAGGTGATGGCGGCCAGACCACCGCTGCCGAGCGGGACGGCGCGCAGGGGCGGGCCATCCGACAGGGCGATCCGCGTCGAGGTGCCGCTCCCCGTGTCGATACGGTAGACCGAACCGGCGTCACGTCCCCACAGCGTCTCCGGATGCCTGGCATCGAAGCCGATCAGCTGCCCCGTGCCCACGTTGACGTACTCGGCCGCGCCACGGGCCGGGCTGCGGCTCAGGGTGTTGTAGCGCGCGAACCACACGTCGCCCTGATCCGACACGGCCGCGCTGGTGTAGCCGCCCACCAGGACGTGGCGGGTGACGACTCCCGTCGCGGCCTGTACGGTCAGCGCGACGCCGGCGTGGCGGGGCAGGACGAGCACGGTGCGGCGATCCGGACTGAGGGTGAGGGTACTCCCGTAGGTGCTGTCGATGCCGGTCGTGTCCACGACCCGCACCTGTCCGGTTCGCGGATTCCAGGTGCACAGCTGCGAGGGCTCCGCCGTTCCGGGACGCGTGAACCACACGAGTCCGGCGAGGTCGGTGGCGTCGGCCAGATCGTGCCCGGGGCCGGCGGGCGGCGCGGTGAGGAGCTCGACCCGTCCGTCGTCGTGCACCAGGGCGCTGGCCGCCGCCCCGGCCAGGGCGAGCACACCGTCCGGGGTGGCAATCAGCTGGTCGACATTGCCCGGCACCTGCACCGAGATCCGACCGCCGGTGTCCGAGCGGGTGAGCGTGCTGGACACTGCGGGGGTTCCGGTGTCTGTCCGCTGCCACACGCCGACCGTGGCGGGGGCCAGCAGGCGACCGGCCACGACCGGGAACCGTGGGGGCCGGACGCGCAGCGTGCCGCTGTCGTCTTCCGGCGGCGGGCTGAGCTGCTCCGGGCTGTCGGGCACGATGGGACGGACACCCAGCGCCGCCGTCGGTGATGCCCGGAGCGGCACCTCCGCGGTCGTGGTCTCACCGGCGCGGACGGTGACCGTGACCACCCCTGTCTCCACGCCGTCCACACGGGCACGGAGTCCCACCTGTACCGGGCCGCTGAAGCCGTACTCGCCGGTCACCTGCACCGGTACGGTCGTGGCGTGGCCCTGGTACACGGTCACGGTCGGCGCTGTCAGGCGGAGCGACACTGCCGGCCCGAGAACCGTCAGGGTCGCGGCGAGCTGGGCCTGGTAGCCGCCGCCCTCGGCCGTCAGGCGGATGCGGGTGGTGCTGCCACGGGTGAGCCGGTCGCCGCGCAGGGTCACGAGGCCGCACGTGTAGTCCTGCAGATCCACGGTGGTGGGCGACACCGTGACGCCGGGCGGGAGATCGGCAGCGCCAAGCATCACCGCGCCGTGGTACGGCCCCTCACTGGACACGCACAGCGGCACCGGACGGGGGGCCGCCGGATCCAGTTCCAGCTCGGTACTGCGGGCCGAGAGGGTGAAGCCTGACCGCGCCACCTCGACCGTGGTCCGGGCGCGGCCGACCTCGTCGCCGGCACGGCCGGTCGCGATCACGGTGAACGGCTGCCGGAGGTTGGGGCCGTCCGCGTAGTGGAAGCGCAGGCGGGTCGTGATCTGCTGGGGGTGCAGGGCGCTCCCCATGGCGTGCAGGCCCAGCGGCGGCAGGGTCAGGGTCGCGGGCTGGATCGTCAGCCCCGGCAGGTCCGTGGACAGCGTGATCGGCCCGCTGTAGCCGCCGACCTGCCGGACGGTGACCACCGCTTCGACCGGTGCGGCGGTCTCGAACCGCAGGCCCGTCTCGGGAAGCAGCAGCGTGACCGCCGGGGTCGCCGCCGCTCCGGTCAGCTGGCTGCGGGAACCTGCCGGGACATCCGTGATGGCCGTGCCGCTGGCCGTGGCGTTCACGGTGGCGGCATTCCAGCCTGCCCGGAGGGTCAGCGCGTACGTCACCGGGAGCTGTTCCGGGCAGGTCAATGTGCCGCTGACAGTGGTGGCGCGGTCGCTGTGGATCCGCACGACGGGCTGCCCGCCGCTCAGGGACTCGGTGACCTGACCCAGCGGGTCGTCCCCGGCGCTGAGGATCGTCACGCGGTCGCCCACGCTCAGCGCCGCGTCCGGCGGCGGGCCGCTGAACGCGCACGTTCCGTCCAGCGGGAGCAGGGGAGACGCCGTGGGTGTGCCGGGGGCGGCGTCCAGGGGCAGCGTCAGGGTTCCGGGAGAGTGCAGCGAGCCCGCCACGCCGGTGAACAGGTGCCCACCGCCCGCCAGGAGGGCCCGGGCCTCCGGGAAGCTGGCCCCCTGCACCTGACCCTCGATCCGGCCCGGATCGACGACCGTGCCAGCGACCGGCCCCGGTGCCGGCACCTCCGGGGCGCACGACAGCAGGCCGACCAGCAGGGCCGCCGGTACCCAGTTGAGCGGTCGGTCAGTCACGCGGCCCATGCTAGTGCCGGTGCCGCCGGTGCGGCGCTGCCTGTCCAGCGGCGTGTCAGGGACGCTGCACGTCCAGGGTGCCGTCGCCCCGGCCGACCTGCTGGCCGGACTCGTTGGTCACCGTGATCACGAAGGGACGCACGCCGTTCACCGCGCCGGTATACGTGAATGCCAGGGTCGTGCGCAGGGCCTGGGTGCCCAGCCCCAGCCGGCGCAGCCCGCTGCCAGGCCGGGGACCCACGGACAGCGGGCCGCCCAGCGTGACCTCGCTGGGGGTCACGGTCAGCCCCTCGATGTCCGTCTTCAGGGTGAAGGTGCCGCCCAGGCCACCCTCCTGGTACAGGGTCGCGGCGACCTGGGCCGTTGCGTTGTCCCGGAAGGTCAGGAGTTCCGGGGCCAGCACCACCGAGATGTACGGCAGGTTCAGGCTGGACTCGAAGGCCGTGGTGACCGTCCCCAGGCTTTTCATGGAGACCGTCTGGGCGTCCGAGAATTCCACGGCGTTCCAGCCCCGGCGCAGGGTGACGTCGTAGTTCACCTCGGTGGTTCCGCCGCAGCGGATCGTTGCCTGAACGGTCGCGGCGCGGTCGCTGTACACGCGGGCCACGCGGGAGAACGGCAACGTGCCGCCGGCCTTGACCAGTTCGCGGATGTGTCCCAGCGGGTCGCCCTCGGGGCTGGCGACGACCAGCCGGTCGTAGAACTGCACCTTCGGATGGTTTTGGGCCGCGCCGCTGACGGTGCACCCGTCCGGTACCGTCAGCAGGTCGAAGGCGTCGGCGGCCGGCGGAGGCGTACCCACGTCCAGGCGGAAGGTGCCGGGTGCCGTGAGCTGGCCGGTCACGCCGGTGTGCGTGGCGTCACCGCTGGCGAGGTACACCACCGCATCCGGAAAGCTGACGCCGGCCGCGGTGCCCTGCAGGGTCAGGCGATCGGCACTGCTCGTCGTGGTGGAGCCGCAGCTGGCCAGCGCGGCGCACAGGACGAGGATCGCGGGAACGGGCGCGTGGCGTGTCATCGGATCCGCAGTCTAGCGCCGGACCATCCCGTCACCGCATGAGCGTGGCTTCGGGGAGGATTGACGAACGCCCGGAAGGCGCCGTGGGCCGCCCGCCGTCTACGCAGTCGCTGGTCTCCCCGGACGTGTCCGCCTACACTGTCGGCGTGCCCGGCGCGTCCGGCGGCCGACCGCGGCCGCGCCGGCAAGGAGACAGTCATGGACACGAAGATTCTGCTGGCCGTGGCCGCGCTGCACGTGGTCGTGCTGGTCGTACCCGGCCCGGACGTGCTGCTGGTCAGCCAGACGGCGCTGAGCCGCACCCGCCGCGCCGCACTGCTGGCCGGGCTGGGCGTGGTGCTGGGCATCGCGGTGTGGGCCAGCCTGGCGCTGCTGGGCATCGGCCTGCTGTTCGAGGCCTTTCCGTGGATCAGCGGCGCGGTGCGGGTCGCGGGCGGCGCGTACCTGCTGTGGATGGGCGTGACCCTGTGGCGCAGCAGCCTGAAGCCAGGTGAGGCCAGTGGGCTCGAAACCGCCCCCGCCAGCGACCTGGGCGCCCTGTGGCGCGGCTTCCTGACCAACATCTCCAATCCGAAGGCGGCCGTGTTTTTCGGCAGCGTGTTCTCGGGTGTGCTGGGGACGGGTGCGGGCAGCGGCATGAAGCTCGCCGCCTTCGCGATCATCGTGACGCTCAGCGCCGTGTGGTTCGCGCTGGTCGCCGCCGGCATGTCCACGGTGCCCATGCAGCAGGCCTACCGCCGTGCCCGCCGCGCCGTGGATCGCGTGGCCGGCAGCGTGATGCTGGGCTTCGGCGCGGCCCTGCTCGCGACCCGGGAGCACGGCCATGGGTGAGGCCAAACGCCGCCGGGCGCTGGGCCTGATGCCCGCCGTCCATCCCTTCGTGGCCCAGCTCGACGCAGAGGGGAACGCGACCATCGTGAGTGGCCCGGCGGACGCCGCCCTGCACGCGCTGATCACCCGGACGCTGGCCGACACGCAGCTGACCGGTGAGGCGTGGGCCAGCGAGTACCGTTCGGCGGAAGTGCTGTCCGGGCGGGTGCCGGGGCGGTTCGTGACCGCCGAGGATGTGCAGCGCGTGCCCGTCGCCCCGTACCGCCAGCTGACCGGCGAACTCGTCATCGGGCCCAGCGCTCCGGAGACTGACGACGTGCTGCTGCCGGTCGAGGGCGGGCACCTGCGGCTGCGCGGCCAGCAGCACTCGATGGACGGCCTGACGTGGGTCTCGCCGTCGGCGCCCCGTGATCCCCAGGCGTTCCTGCGCGTCCTGCAGGACAACCCGGCGTTCTCGCTGCAGGGTGAACTGATCGCACAGCTCCGTGCCGAGCACTGGCTCGAGGGCCGCATCGACCTCGACCCGGAGCCGCCGGAGGCGCTGCTGGAGGGCACCGAGGAGATCGTCCGCGAGTGGCACGGCACCTCGGTGCAGGACTGGAGCGAGATCCACACCGAACTCGGTGGCGAGGGCGTTCCTGTCGCCCGCCGCACCGTGTTCGAGCTGCGCCGCCCCGCGCCGCTCCAGAGCCCCATGAACCGCGTGTTCGCCATCCGCCGGGGCATCGAGTTCGTCCCGGTGGAGGACGGCGCGGCGTACACGCTCGACGGCGAGGACTGGATCGCCTATGACCCGGACCGTGCCGCGCTGCCCGGCGGCGGACTGCCACCCGAACTCGCCAGCCTCTTCGACCTGGAGACCGTCAGCGTCATCGTCCATGCCGACGGCCGCGTGGAGTGGGCGGACACCGACCTGCCCGGTGAGCGTCTGGACGCCCTGAACGAGAACCTCCGCGACGCGACCGGTGCGGGCGACCCGCCGCACTGGGCCGCGTGGACGGCGTCCGTGCTGGGCGAGACCTACGGCGAGGAGCTGGACGTGCCGGAGGGAACGGCCCTGCCCGTGCCGCTCGCCGTGAAGCTCGACCTCCCCACCGACGCGCTGCACGACGACGACCCCCTGTCGCAGACCTTCATGGAGTCCGAGGTCTCGTTCGACGGCACCACCTGGCGGGACCTGTACGACGAGGATCTGCCCCCCGAACTCGGGGCATTCCGGCCGCCCACGACTTAAGCTGAACGCACCGGCACCACGACTGGACATCCGGATGTCCACCGCCTCACTCTCCCCCGCAAGGAACACCATGCCCACAGTCATCACCCTGCCCGGCGACGGGATCGGTCCCGAGGTCACCGCCGCTGCCACCCAGATCCTGCGTGAGGTCGCTCCCGACGTCACCATCGAGGAACACGCCATCGGGGGGATCGCCTACGACACCCACGGCGATCCCTTCCCCCAGATCACCCGCGACGCCCTGGCGGGAGCCGACGCCGTGCTGCTCGGAACCGTGGGCGGTGCACAGGACAGCGTGTGGAATACCCTGCCGCGTCCCAAGCGCCCCGAGAGCGGCCTGCTGGCGCTGCGCAAGGCCCTGGGCTGCTACGCCAACCTGCGCCCGGTGCGGGTGCAGCCCGGCCTGGAGCACCTGTCTCCCCTGAAGCCGGAGCTCGCCCGTGGCGTGGACATCCTGATCGTGCGAGAGCTGCTGGGCGGCGTGTACTTCGACGGCGACCGCAAGATCGACGGCGCGACCGCGTACAACACCATGCGCTACACGACCCCCGAGGTCGAGCGGGTGGCGAGGGTGGCGTTCTGGGCCGCCGAACAGCGGAAAGGCCGGGTCACCAGCGTGGACAAGGCCAACGTGCTGGAAGTCAGCGAGCTGTGGCGCCGCGACGTGACCGCGCTCCGTGACCGAGAGTACCGGGGCATCCACCTGAACCACGAATACGTGGACTCGGTCGCCATGCTGATCGTGTCCGATCCCAGCCGCTACGACGTGATCGTCACGGAGAACCTGTTCGGGGACATCCTGAGCGACCTCGCCGCCGTGATTCCCGGCAGCCTGGGTCTGATGCCCAGCGCGTCCCTGGGCGACGGGGCCGGCCTGTTCGAGCCGATCCACGGCAGTGCGCCGGACATTGCCGGACGCGGCGTCGCCAATCCCGCCGCCGCGATCATGAGCGCCGGCATGCTGCTGCGCCACGGCCTCAAGCGCCCCGACGCCGCCAACCAGATCGACCGCGCCGTGGCCCTGGCGCTGCGTCAGTCGCCCACCCGCGACCTGGGCGGCACCGCCGATACGGCCACCTTCACCCGCGCCGTGCTCGACGCCCTGGAGACCTCCCCGGCCGTCGGCTGATTCCTGCCCGCGCCGCGCCGTACACCCGTGCCCCCCGGCGCGGGTGCACACTGTGGACATGAGCGACCCCGCCGTGACCTTTCCCGCGCCGCGCCGCATCCCCTACCCCGGCGGCTGCGTGCTCGAACCCGGCCCGTATGCCCTGGACTACCTGCTGCGCTGGCCGGCCCCGATCCGGGTGCACGGCCGCGATCTGGGCGAACAGCCCGTGTATCCGTTCCTGAAGGGCCTGCTCGCCGATCCTGCCGCCCACGGTGTGACCTCGGCCGACGCCGACGCGGCCCGGGACCGCTTTCTCGACGTCGCCGGGCAGGCGCTGGAGGCCGAGGGCGGCCAGCGGGCGTGGCTCGTCCGGGAGTTCGGCCGCTGACACCGGACACGGGAGGTGACCGCTGGGACGTGCTGCGGCTGCTCGACGCCCACCCCGGCGAGGCGCTGCACACCCGCGTGGCCCGCAGCCTGCGTGACGCGGTGACACGGGGCCTGATTCCGGACGGCACCCGCCTGCCCGGTCACCGGCCGCTGGCCGCCCGGCTGGGCGTGTCGCGTAATACCGTGGTCGACGCCCTGACCCAGCTCCAGTCCGAGGGCTACCTGGGTGTGCGCGGGCGCAGCGGCACGGTCATCCGCGTTCCCGGTCCTGCCGCCCCGCCGCCGGACGCGGCCGCGCCGCCCCTGAGCGCGTGGGCCACGCGGGTGCTGCGCGGTCAGCCCGGCCTGCCTGCCGGCGGGTATGCGGTCGACTTCCGGGTGGGGCAGGACGTGCCGGAGCTGTACCCGGAGGCCGCGTGGACCCACGCGCTGGCCCATCGGGCCGGCGAGGCGGGCCAGCGGGCCGGGCGCCATGCCGACCCCCTGGGGCCACTGGAGACCCGCCGGGCCGTGGCGGCGTACCTGAACGCCGAGCGCGGCGCCCGCGTCACGCCGGACATGGTCATGCTCACGGCCGGGACGCAGGCGGCCCTGGACGCCCTGGCCCGCGTGTTCCTCGAGGCGGGCCGGGGCGCGGTCGTCGAAGCGCCCACCTACGCCGGTGCCCGGGCCGCGCTGGCCGCCACCGGAGCCGGGGTGTGGTCGGTGCCCGTGGATGAGTCCGGCCTCCAGACCGACGCCCTGCCCGATGCGGACGCCACCGTCGTCTATGTCACGCCGGGCTGCCAGTACCCGACGACCGCCACGCTGCCGGCGCCCCGACGCCACGCCCTGATCACGTGGGCGCGTCGCCGCGGTGCCCTGATCCTCGAGGACGACTACGCCGCAGACCTGCACCACACCGGCCGCGCGCCTGCGGTGCTGCAGGGTCTGGCCCCGGAACGCACGGTGCTGCTGGGCACCTTCAGCAAGGTGCTGGCCCCCGCCACCCGCAGCGGCTTCCTGGCCGCGCCACGTGAGGTCATCCGGATCCTGGCCGCCACCCGCACCCTGACCGACCGGGGGCCGGGTACGCTCGATGCCCTGGCCCTCGGCGACGTCCTGGCGTCCGGAGCGTACACCCGGCACCTGCGCCGCAGCCGGCCCATCATCCGGCACCGGCACGAGGTGCTGCTCGCGGCGCTGGCCGACCATCTGCCGCAGTGGTCGGCCCGGCCGGCCAGCGCAGGCCTGCACGTGTATGTGCCGCTGCCGCCCGGCTGGCGTGCGGCAGCGGTGACAGGCCACGCGGCGTCACACGGCGTCGCGCTCACGCCGCTTGAGCCCCTGACCGGGGGGGGGCACGGCCCGGCCGTGCTGCTGGCCTTCGCCCACCTGCCGATCGACGCGCTCAGGGACGGTGTCCAGCGGCTGGGTGTGGCCCTGCGGTCGCCACCCGCGTGACCCGGCCGGTCGAACCTGTCAGCCGACTGTGGGAGCGCACACGGTACACTGCCGGCAATGCGCCTGCTTCTCGTTGCCCTCGCCCTGGTGCTGACGCTGATGTACTTCACGTTCGGTCTCCGGGCGGGGTACGTCACCCTGACGCCCACATACATGCTCAACGCCACCGGCACCAACCGCTACAGCTACCAGATCTATGACTCCGGCCAGACTGTCGGCGTCCAGGGCCGCTGCACCGTCCGCTCCGGGGCAGTCACCCTGCGGCTGCTCGATGCCAAGGGGGCCCAGGTCGCCGGGCAGGCGTGCCCGAAGGGCGAGTGGGCCCTCAAACTGCTCGCCGCCGGCGAGATCGGGAAGTACACCCTGGAAGTCGATCTGGACAAGTTCACCGGCGTGCTCGACCTGACGGAGACCCGGCAGGACTAGCGGGCCGCGCCGCCGGCAGGCCAGCGGATCGGGGGGAGCATGGACACAATGTCCATGCTCCCCCCGATCCGCTGGGGCCTGAGCTCAGGCCTGCTGCGCGGCCTTGGCCTTGTTGATGGCCTTGGCAAGGCGGCTCTTCTTGCGGGCCGCCGTATTCTTGTGCAGGGTGCTGCCCTTCGCGGCCTTGTCGATCAGGCTCTCGGCCTTGCTCTGGGCGGCGGCGATGTCGCCACCGGCGGTGACGGCTTCGAGCGCCTTCTTGGTGTAGGTCTTGATCGTGCTCTTGCGGCTGCGGTTGATCATGCGGCGCTTGAGGCTCTGGCGGTGGCGCTTCTGGGCGGACTTGTGACGTAAGGCCATGGTCGTGACTCCTGTTCTCCCACCGGCCCGGTCTGGGGGTGGGGCGGCTTCCCGGGCGGGAAACGCGAGCGCTGGACGGAACGTCCACGCGACCTGCACAGCGTGCAGGGTGTCCACCCTGTCGGATGGCAACCTCGTGACTATATCCGGAGTGCCGGGCCGTGGCAAGCGGCATACTGGAGTGTGCGCCGCTCCCGTGAGTCGAACCCGCCACCCGCACCCCGCTCGCCGCAGGAAGAGCGGGACGCGCTGCTTGCCTATGCGTTCCGGGCCCTGGGCGGCCGCGCCCTGACCGAGGCCGAGCTGCGCGGCAAGCTCGAGAAGCGCAGCGCAGACCCGGCGCTGGTGCAGGAGGTGCTCGCGCGCGTGCAGGAACTCGGCTACCAGGACGATGCCCACGTGGCCCGCGCCGAGGGTGGACGTCATACCGTGGGACGGTTCCGCGTGCGGCAGACCCTGAAGCGCCGGGGCGTCTCTGAGGCCCTGATCCAGCAGACTGTGGAGGCGCGCGACCCCGACCAGGAGGCGCAGACGGCGCAGGCCCTGCTGGAGCGGCGCTGGCCCGCCCTGGCCCGCAAGCGCGATCCACGGGCCAGTGCCTACGCCTTTCTGGCCCGGCGTGGTTTCGCGGGCGACGCCATCTGGGCCGCGATCCGCGAGGTGTCGGCCGCAGCCGGCGCGGCTGCAGACGTTCCGGACGACGCGGCATGGATCGACGAGGACGGGTGACCCGCCGCCCGCGCTTGACGGCACCGGGGGGGCCGCGTAGACTACGCCCTGCCCTGCTTCCGGCGGGGCCGTGGTCGGGAAGTTCGGGGCGTAGCGCAGCCTGGTAGCGCACGTCGTTCGGGACGACGGGGTCGGAGGTTCGAATCCTCTCGCCCCGACCACAGGTCACAGAATCCTCCCCACCGTGGGAGGATTTTGCTGTTCAGGCCCGGAGGCCCCCATGCGCGTGTATGCCATCGCCGACCTGCACCTCGCCACTGTCACGCCCAAACCGATGACGGTGTTCGGGCCGCAGTGGGCGGATCACCCCCAGGCCATCTATGACCGCTGGCGAGAAACCGTCACAGAGGACGACGTGGTGCTCCTTCCCGGTGACCTGTCGTGGGCGATGCGACTGCCGGAGGCGATGCAGGATCTGGGCACTCTGACCGCGCTGCCCGGCACGAAGGTGCTGCTGCGCGGCAACCACGACTACTGGTGGCCCACCGCCGCCAAACTGCGCGCCGCCCTGCCGCCGGGCATGCTGGCGGTGGTGAACGACGCCGTGCGCGTCGGCACGGTCGTGATCTGCGGCACACGCGGCTGGCTCACCCCCGGCCACGAGCCGCTCGCCCCCGACGACGAGCGCCTGCTGGTGCGCGAGGCCGAACGCCTGTCCCTGAGTGTCCAGGCCGCCGAACGCCTGCGTCAGCCGGGCGACGTGCTGATCCTGATGCAGCACTATCCGCCCGCCACCGCGCCGTACCGGCCGAATCCGATCACCCGCGTGATCGAGGCGGCCCGTCCGGATCTGGTGGTCTACGGCCACCTGCACGGTGTCCCCGTGGAACGCTCGATGCGCCACGTGCACGGCATCCCCGCCCACCTCGTCGCGGCGGACGTCCTGAACTTCACGCCAAAGCTGCTGCTGGAGACCGTGGAGCAGGGGAGGGTCGGGAGATGAGCCGTTGCTCAGGGCATGGTCGCGAACCGGCCACTGAGGCTGAACCTGGGTTGTTTCTTGAATTGGATATGATAATGCAGAATCAAGGCTGCGGGTCATCTCCACCACGTCCGGCAGCCGCCGTCCCCCGCCCTACACGCTGACCAGACCCAGGGCGATGCCGCGTGCCACCGCACCCGCCCGGCTCTGCACACCCAGCTTGGAATACAGCGCCTGGACATGGAATTTGACCGTGCTCTCGGACACGCCCAGGTCGCGGGCGGCGCGTTTGTTGCTCAGGCCCTCGGCCAGCAGGATCAGGACGTCCCGCTCGCGGGGGGTCAGGGAGACATCACTGGCCGTCAGCGGCAGGTCGTCGGGCACATCCTCGTCGGCACCCAGCAGCGCGGGCGGCAGCACCGCCAGTCCCGCCGCCGCCCCGAGCGCCCCGGCGACGAGTTCCGCCGGGGTCGCATCCACGGGCAGCACCGCCCAGCCGCCTGCCGACAGCGCCGGCAGCACGGTCGCCCACGCGGCTCCGCCGAGCGCCACCACTGCCGGAGCCCCCGCCAGCTCCGAGGGGTCGGCCAGCCACGAGTCGTCCACGATGAGCACGTCGGCGTCGTCTGCCGTGTCCAGCCCGGCGTCCGCGAGAATGGCCCGCACCCCCGCCCCGAGCATTCCAGCGGCCAGCAGCACCCGCACGGTCGGGCGGGTGGGCCGGTCGTCGGTCATGCCTGATCGTACGGCGGGGATGGCGTCCGGCATGGTCACCGCCGGTCTCAGCGTTCCCCGACGGTCACGGCCACATCCTGTTCCTCGCCGCCCCGCAGCACCCGCAGGGTCACGGGCTCACCCGCCCGGTCGCGGACACGGTCGAGCAGTTCGCGGGGGTGGCGGATCATCTCGCCATCCAGTGCCAGCAGGATGTCCCCGACCTTCACGCCCGCGAACCCGGCTGGGCTGTCCTGCTCGACCTGCACGACGGTCAGGCCCAGCCGACCGCCGCCCCGACCCCAGTGCGGGCCACCGCGACCCCGTCCGTCCGGGCCACGGCCGCCCCACTCGCGGCCACCCCAGCCTCCCCGGCCGTGCAGGTGCGGCCCGCCGCGCCGGGGATCCGCTGCCGCGTCCTCACCGGACTCGCCGGGAAAACGCACCGGCTGCGTCGAGAGGCCCAGGTAGCCACGGGGCACGCGCCCAGCGGCGTCCAGCAGACCGGCCACCTTCAGGGCACGGTCGGCCGGAACCGCCAGCAGGTCACCGCGTGACACGCCGGCATTCAGGATGCCCACGAGACCGCCACGGGCATCGACCAGCGCCCCACCGCTCACGCCCCGGAACGGTGCCGCGCCGCTGAGCAGCCAGCCCCGGCCGGGGCCGCCAGCCGGCGCCCCGCGTTCCATGAAGCCCAGCGTCGCCTGGACACCGTGCGCCGGGCGGCCCACCGCCAGCAGCAGTTCGCCGACCCGAACCGGGCCACCGGCAGAGAGGGCCGGAGCGTCCAGACCCGGCACCCGCAGCAGTGCCAGATCGGTGGTCGGGTCGCGGCCCGCGACCGTGGCGGCCAGGTTCTGGCCCGTGGCGGTGACGACCGTCACGTCGTCGGCATTCAACACGTGAGCGACGGTGAGCACCAGACCCGCGCCGATCACGCTGCCGCTGATCGGTGGGCCTCCGCGCACGGACACGAGACTGCTGGCGGTGGCATCGACGGCGTCGGCCAGAGATGTAGACAGATCAGAGAAGGTCGTCATGCCGACATGGTGCGCCGCAGCCCGCCGGAACGCGCCGCCTGAACGGACGGGCCGGGTCCTGGCCGGATGGATGGGGAACCGTTCGTCAGTCTGGCCGCCGGATCACGTACCGCCGCACCGGCACCACCGCGCCCCGGTACCGTTCCGGCTCGACCTGACCAGCCTCCACGAGCCCCAGCGAGCGCATCAGGGCGTGGGAGCGGTCATTCGGTTCATGCACCAGGGCCGTCACCTCGGCCAGGCCCAGCGCCCACGCGATTTCAAGCACCTGCACGCACGCCTGCCGCGCCAGCCCCTGCCCCCACAGCGCACGGTCGCCGATGGCGATGCCGAGTTCCGCCGACCGGCCGTCCAGGTGGGCGAGGTCCACGTAGCCGACCAGCCCACCGCCGTGCGTGACGCCCCAGCGCCGGAAGGTCGGATCCCCCCCGGCGATGATCGCGTGCCAGTGGCGGCGCACCGCGCGGGCGGACAGTCCGGGTGTCCAGTCGGCGGCGGCGCAGAACTCCGGGTCGGCGGCCCAGCGCACGGCTGCGTCCTCGTCGCCCGGTGCCAGGGGCCTCAGGATGACGGTCACGGCGTGAGGCGGGCCAGGATGGACGCTGCCGGCGCAGCGGTCGCCTGCGCGTACCCTGTCCCGGCCCACACGCTCAGTACGTCGGCACGGCCCGCTGCCGCCCCCGCCGCCCGGAGCGGTCTCGTCAGCGCGTTCTGGTGCGGGTACGGCAGCGGCGTGTGAACCTCGCGGCTCACCGCATTCGCCAGCCCACGCGCGGTGCGCCCACTGAACGCGGTCGTGAGCACCGTCTCGCCGCCCACCGTCAGCGCCGCCCGGTACGCGGCCGACGTGCCCGCCTCGTCGGCCAGCAGGAACGCGGTGCCGCACTGGGCGAGCGTGGCGCCAGCGCCCAGCACCGCGCGGACATCAGCAGCAGTCATCAGCCCACCCGCCGCGATCACCGGCACGCGCACCGCGTTCACCGCCGCACGGGTCAGGGCCACCGTGTCGGCCAGCGCGTCCTCCTGCCACCCGCCCCGGTGCCCGCCGGCCCCGCCCCCCTGCACGACCACGGCGTCCACGCCGTCGGCCTCCAGCACGCGGGCCTCGGTCACGCTGGTGGCGGTGCCCACCGCCAGGATGCCCGCCCTGCGCAGCTGCGACAGGTGGGCAGGAACGAGCCGACCGAATGCGAACGAGCACACGGCGGGTTGCAGGGCCACCACCGCCGCGAACTGGGTCTCGAAGTCCTCCTGCACGTGCTCCGGCAGGGCAGGAGCCGGCAGGCCCAGCGAGGCGTGAAAGGGAGCCAGCTCCGCACACGCGCCGGCCACCTGATCTGCGCTGACCGTCGGTACCGGCAGCGGCGCGAACAGATTCACCGCGAACGGCCGGTCGGTGTGCGCCCGCACCGCCTGCCCGTGCGCAGTGATCTGTTCCGGTGTCAGGTAGGCCGCCCCGATGCTGCCCAGCCCGCCCGCCTGCGAGACCGCCGCCACCAGGGCCGGCGTGCCCACCCCGCCCGCCATCGGCGCGAGAACGATCGGCACGGTCAGGCCCAGGCGTTCCAGAACGGCTCCCATCCATCCATGATGCCGCGCCCTGGGGCGCACAGGCCGCTACCCTGCACCCATGCCCGACCCCCTGCCCCCCGTCCGGGCCTACACCGTGTCCCGCCGCGCGGGGCGGTTTCCCGGCCCGGCCCCCCGCCGTCAGTTTCCGCCGCGCGAATTCATCGCGGCGCTCCTGGAGGGAGCCGCGCAGCGCGTCCAGCTGGAGGACGCCCCGGATCTTGACTGGGCGCTGGCCGGGCAGGTTCACGACCCGGACTACCTGCGCCGCTGGCGGGCGGGCGAGGTGACCCGGGCCGAGGAGCGGGCGCTGGGCTTCCCGTGGTCGCCCGACGTCGTCCGGCGGAGCGTGGCGAGCAGCGGCGGAACCCTGGCCGCCACCCGCGACGCGCTGGCCAGCGGTCTGGGTCTCCACCTCGGCGGCGGCACGCACCACGCCTATGCCGACCACGCCGAGGGCTTTTCCTTCCTGAACGACGTGGCGATCAGCGTGCGCTGGCTGCTCGACACCGCCCAGGCCCAGCGGGTCGTGGTCATCGATCTGGATGTCCACCAGGGCAACGGCACGGCCGCCATCTTCCAGCACGACCCCCGCGTGATGACCGTCAGCGTCCACGCTGCCAACAACTATCCCTTCGTCAAGGAACGCAGCGATCTGGACGTGCCCCTGCCCGACGCCACCGGGGACGCGGCCTACCTCGCGGCGCTGGAGGGCGTGGTCATGCCCGCCGTGGCCGCCTTTCGCCCGGACTTCGCCTGCTACCTCGCCGGGGCCGACGTGCTGGAGGGCGACCAGCTCGGCCGGCTGGCCCTGAGTGTGGCGGGCGTGAGGGCCAGGGACGACGTGGTCTTCCGCTGGGCGGCTCGGTCGCGGGTGCCGCTGGTCACCGTCATGGCGGGCGGCTACCACCGTGATCCGGCCACGCTGATCGCGGCGCGGCTGGGCACCCTGGACGCTGCGCTGGAGGCGTTCCGGTCGCCAGGGGAGCAGACGAACCGGCCCTGAACCTGCCAGGGCCGGTGGAGCGACATCCGGTGATGGGGAGGGTGAGGCTCAGTACGTCACGGCCTCCAGCCTGCCCAGGTTCACGTTCGCCGTGGTGGCGGTGAGGGTCACGGTCTTCGTGCCGGCCGTGACGCCCGCGAAATCGACCGGGATGGTCTGCCCGACGCCAATGGACAGCGGCAGGTTCGTGCCGTTGAAGTTCACCGTGAATCCCGTGCTGGCCGTGGTGCTGGCGTTCGTGATCAGCAGGCGGACGTTGCGGGTGGCATTCAGCTGAAGGCTGTAGCTCCTGCTTGCGCCGTTGGAAATGGCCCCCACGCTGGTCGTCACGACCCCCGGTACCACCGTCGCGCCGGTCGCCGTGGTCACGCTCAGGTCGCCCGTGAAGGCGCTGGCGTTGTTCCTCGCGTCCACGGCCCGCACCTTGAAGGTGTACGCGGTGTTCGCCGCCAGACCGCTCACCGTGGCCGACGTGCCGGTCGGGCTGGCGTTCAGCGCCCCGTTCACGTAGACCTCGTATTTGCTGACGCCGCAGTTGTCGGTGCTGCCGCTCCACGACAGGCTGACACTGCTGCTGGTCTTGCTGCCCGAGGTCAGGCCCGTGGGCACGCTGGGCGCGGTGGTATCGGCGGCGCAGGGATCGCTGGGCGCGCTGAGGTTTGCGCCGCTGACCGTCCCGATGACCACACCGTCGCTCTTGGCCGTAATCACGATGGTCTTCGCGCCCGTGCCGACGTTCGGGTAGTCCGCGATGACCGTCTGCCCGGCGTCCACCGCAAGGTCGTAGTTCGTGCCGTTGAAGGCCACGTTGATCAGGCGGCTGTTCAGGCTGGAGGCGTTCTGCACCGACAGGCGGTACGTGCCCGCCGATGTGACGTTCACCGGGAATGATCTGCTCGCCCCGTTGGCGATCGCGCCGCCGCTGGTGGTCACGGTGCCCGGCAGGTTCGTGGAGGTGCTCGCCGCGCTCGTGGTCACGCCCAGGTCGCCCGTGAATGCCCCGACGTTCCCGGCGGCGTCTTTGGCCCGCACCTTAAAGGTGTAGGCAGTGTTCGGGCTCAGGCCCGACACCGTGGCACTGGTGCCGTTGGCCGTGGTGTTCAGTGCCCCGTTCACGTAGACCTCGTAGCTGCCCAGGCCGCAGTTGTCCGTCGCGGCCGACCACGACAGGCTCACGCTGGTGCTGGTCTTGCCGGGCGAGGTCAGGCCGCTGGGAGCACTCGGGGCCGTGGTGTCGGTCGAGCACGTGGGCGGCGGCGTGGCCGTCCCACGCGAGGACAGCACCTGCCGGGCGGGCACGTTCAGCGTCGCGCCATCCGAGAAGGTGACGGTCACGGCGCTGGCGGTCGGGTTGTACGCCACGTAGGTGCGCGTCGTGCCCTTCCTGAACACCGAGTAGGTCGGGATGTTCGCGGTGACGGTGGTGTCCACCTGCCCCATGACATTCAGGGCGTGCAGGTACTGGTAGGTGTGCGCCTTCGTCTCGCCGTCTTCCGGCGTGTAGCCGCCGCTGCCGAACTTGCCCAGCGCCCCGGCGGCGTCATAGAAGGCGTAGGTGCTCCAGAAGATGTCCTTCCACGAATTCGGCTCGCGGCCCAGGAAGTCGTAGTTGGTCTTCAGGTAGGTGGGGTTGCGGCCCAGGTACACGCTGCCGGCCGTGATCGGCAGCAGGTTGATGCCCTGGATCGCCTCCTTCTCGGCGCTGAACCACGTCGAGTACGCGCCGCCGTCGCCCCACACCATGCCCACGGCCGGCTTGCCGAAGTTCGCCGGGAAGACCGCGCCGCTTTGGTTGAACCAGTACTGCTCGATGGCGGTGGTCTCGGTGGTGTACAGGTAGATGCCCAGGTCTCGGATGGCCGTGTTGCCGGTCACGGCCCCCCAGGTCACCAGCGCCGTGCTGAAGTTCATGTCCTCGCTGCTGGATTCCTGGTTGTTGCCTGCCGCAAAGCCCGAGTGCCCGGCGGCCCACGAGTGCCCGGCGTAGGGATCGAAGTTGCGCAGGCGCGGGAACTGGCTCGTGTTCGTCGTCCAGTTCGCGGCGTCCATGATCAGGTCGTTGATGCTGGCTCCCCAGGTCTTACCCTGCGGCGTGGCCCCGGTCACCCACGCGGGGCGGTACTGGGCCAGCAGCGCGGCAGCCTTGATGAAGTACCCCCAGTGGAAGTGGTGGTCGTTCAATTCTTCCTCGCTGCCGTAGCCCTGTGGGTAGCCGATCAGGGTGCCCCAGGTGGGGTTGTAATAGAAGAAGTTGCTGCCCTGCCCGTCCAGCCAGTCCTGCAGGACACGCTGGATGGCGTCCAGGAAGGCCGTCTGGGCTGCCGAGTTGCCGACCTGCTCGGCCAGCGGCACGAGTTCCGCCAGTTTCCCCAGCCCCTTGCCGACCCAGTACGAGTCGCCTGTGGGGTTCAGCGTCGCGCTGGTGTTGGCCTCGTTCACGTAGGCGGCGAGCTGCGTCCTGCTCAGCGTGTTGGCCGTGCCGTTGTCCGGGAAGTACGGCAGCACGCCCTGGAACTTCTGCGAGGTCGTGAAGCTGGTGCTGCCCTTGACCACCTTCATCTGCCCACGCGGCGACACGTACGTGTACCCGGTGTTCACGCTGCCAGAATTCATCCACTGGTGGCGGTACAGCGCCATGACGGTGCCGGACGCCGTGCCCTCCTTGGCCGTCGTCGTGACCGCGTACGTACTGGTCATGGTGGCTGTGCCCGCGTTGTAATTCCAGGTGACGGTGCTGCCCGTCACGAAGTTGTAGGCATACGTTTTGTAGTCGTTCAGCGTGGCGACCGTGTTGTCCGGCAGCGCCGCGATCGAGTAGTAGTCCTTGCCGCCCAGTGTGGAGGTCAGCACGGTATTGCTGACCGACCACGTGCTGCCGCTGGGCGCGAAGATGCCGTAGTGGCGGCCGTTGATGGTCACGCCCAGCACGTTGCCCTGGTTCGACCACACGGTCGGCGTGGCAATGGTCGTGATCTGCGCGTTGCCGCCCGTCTTGGTGGCATACACGAACGGCAGGCCGTGCCCGAAGGTCGCCCGCAGCGTGCGCGTGCCGTCGGCCCAGTACGCGGTGGTCGTCCAGTCCCCGAAGTCGTCGGTCTTCGTGTCCGGTGAGTTCAGGCCCGCGACCCCCAGGGTCAGGTCCGGCGTGTACGGGTACTCGTACTTCTCCAGACCCGGTGCTCCGACGACCTGCACAGTGGTCGGGTAGCTGATCTCCAGGCCGCCCGAGCGGGCGTGCATGGCCAGCGGGTGCGCGAACATGTTCTCGCTGTAGGCGTTCCCGGCATTGCGCTTGAACAGGATCGACGACCAGAACTCGTTGGATGGGGCCTTGCCCTTCGCGGCGGCGTTCGCCGTCCACGCGGGGGTCAGGATCGCGCCGCTGGTGTTGGTGGGGCCGCCCTTGGCCCCTGGGGGGGGCGTGGTGCCATAGTCAAGGGCCTGGAAGGTCGGGCCGCTGGCCTGGGGCTCGACCCGCGCACATGCGGACAGGGCGACGGTCACGAGGAGCGCGGTGGACAGGACGGAACGGGTTCGTGGCATGGATGACCTCCGGTGTGCCGCGCTGGGCCACCGTCGTGAAGGCGGGAGTCGAAAACCTTTTCAGAACTGAAGGACAGCCGGGGACGCCGGTGTCAGAGGGCACGCTCCGGCGCGTAGCGTACGGACTCGCGGACGCTCAGGGTGAGGGGCAGGGCGCTGACTTCTGGACGGACCTCCGGCTCCCGCAGGCGCAGCAGCACCGTGCTGGCTGCGTGGCGGCCCATCTCGAACAGCGGCTGGCGCACCGAGGTCAGGGGCGGCAGCGTGAACTGCGAGGCCGGCAGATCATCGAAGCCGACCAGCGAGATGTCGTCGGGTACCCGGATGCCGCGCCGGTACAGGCCCAGCCGGACACCGTAGGCCATCTGGTCGTTCGCGGCAAAGATGGCCGAGAGGCCCACCCCCAGACCCAGCCAGTGCTCGACAGCCTGGATACCACTCGCCTCGTGAAAATCACCCTCGAAGACCAGACGTGGATCGAAGGGCACGCCGGCCTCGGCCAGGGCCAGCCGGTACCCCTGGAGGCGGTCGATCGCGTCCTGCTGGGTCGCCACGCCCGCCACGTGCCCGATCCGGCGGTGCCCCAGCGTGAGCAGGTGCCGGGTGGCCATGGCAGCTCCCTGCACGTTGTCGACCGTCAGCGACACGTCGTCCAGGCCGGTCACCCGGCGACCGACGAGCACGAGCGGATACCGGGCCGCCAGGGCACGCAACTGGGAGACGCCCAGCTGTCCTCCCAGGATGATCAGCCCGTCGACCTGCCGGCGGGTCAGGGCCACCATCGCCTCGGCCTCGTCCTGGATCTGCCAGTGGCCGTTCACGAACACCGGCTGGTAGCCGCTGCCGGCGAACCCGGCGTCAATGCCGCGCGCGACCTCGCTGTAGAACGGGCTGGCGATGTCCTGCGTGAGCACACCGATGGTCATGCTGCGTCCCCAGACCAGGCCCTGGGCCTGGGCGTTCGGCTGGTAGCCGAGCCGACTCACGGCTTCCAGCACCCGCTGGCGCTTGTCCGGGGCCACGGTCGCCTGACCGTTCAGGGTACGCGACACCGTGCTGATCGACACGTGTGCGGCGCTGGCAATGTCGCGGATGGTCACGGCTCGGGTCATACGGATCCTTCCCCTGCACGGCAGGGCAGATGGCGGAGTATGGCACGGCGCGGTTGCCGTGCAGCGCGGACGGATTGTGGAACAACGTGAGCTTACACGGATTCTGAAAACGTTGTCAAATGGGAGCCGTCAGATCCGCTTGCCTCCGGCACGAACATCTGATACCGGTGAGGTCTGCGCGCGGTGGCGTATGGCCGCGCCGTTCGCGTGCGGCCGGCCACTCCATTGCTCCCCGGTCACATGCCAGGGGAGCAGTGGAGTGACCGGCGTGCCGTCAGGGCCGCATCCGCGTCAGCATCCGTGGGAACGGGATCGCCTCGCGGATGTGGTCGATGCCCGTGATCCACGCGACCACGCGCTCCAGGCCCATGCCGAAGCCCGCGTGCGGCACGCTCCCCACCCGGCGCAGGTCGAGGTACCAGTCGAAGGCCTCCAGCGGCAGGCCCTCGTGCTCGATGCGGGATTTCAGCAGGTCGTAGTCGTGGATGCGCTCGCTGCCGCCGATGATCTCGCCGTAGCCGTCGGGCGCGATCATGTCGTCGCACAGCGCCACGCGCGGATCCGCCGGGTCCGGCTGCATGTAGAAGGCCTTGATGGCGGCCGGGTACCGCTCGATGATCACGGGCCGGTCGAAGTGGTGGCCCAGGATCGTCTCGTGCGGCGCGCCCAGGTCGTCGCCCCACTCGACGGGCTGCACGTCCTCCTGCACGTTGGGCGGCAGGTCGCGCTCCTCGATGTGCCGCCGCACGATGTCCAGCGCCTCGGTGTACGTGATGCGCGGGTAGTTCCCCTCGGCCGCGCCGCGCAGTTTCGCCTGGTCGCGGCCCAGCAGCTCCAGTTCCGTCTGGCACTCGTCCAGCACGCGCCGCACGATGGAGGACACGAGGCGCTCCTGCAGGTTCATGTTCTCGACGTGGCTGCTCGGGGCGACCTCCGGCTCGACCATCCAGAACTCCAGCAGGTGCCGCCGCGTCTTGCTCTTCTCGGCGCGGAACGTGGGCCCGAAGGTGTACACCTTGCCGAACGCGAAGGCTCCGGCCTCGGCGTGCAGCTGCCCAGTCTGGCTCAGGTACGCCTTGTCCTCGCCGAACAGGTCGATCTCGAACAGCTCCGTGGTGCCCTCGGCGGCGTTCGGCGTGAAGAACGGCGCGTCGAAGCGCACGAAGCCCTCGCCGTGGAAGAAGTCCACGATGGCCCGCTGAATGGAGTCCCGCACGCGCATGACCGCCCACGGGCGGCGGTGGCGCAGCCACACGTGCCGGTGATCCATCAGGAACTCAATGCCGTGCTCCTTGGGCGTGATCGGGTACTCGGCGTGGTTCTCCGAGATGGGAGAGAGCCCGCGCACGGCGAGTTCCACGCCGCCCGGGGCGCGCTCGTCGGCGCGCACCTCACCGGTGACGGTCACGGCCTGCTCCTGCGTGAGCCGTTTGGCGGCCTCGAAGACCTCGTCGGTCACGTCGCCCCGGAACACGGTGCCCTGCACGAAGCCGCTGCCGTCGCGGAGTTTCAGAAACTGGATCTTGCCCTTCCCGCTCTTGTCGGTCAGCCACGCGGCCAGCGTGACCGTCTCGCCGACGTGCTGTTTCAGGTCGCGGATGGTGGTGTGGGAGCTCATCGCGCGTCAGTATAGAGAGACTTCGGCAGGGCGGGGGATGCGGCGGACAGAAATTTCACGATCTGGCAATATCGTGAATTAATTCACTAATGTAAGATGGGGAGTGCCCCGCCACGTCTGGCAGGGCAGAGGGTCGTTCAGCTCGACTTCAGCGCGTCGTTCATGCCCAGCACGTCCGCCGCCTTCAGGCTCGCGCCGCCCACCAGCGCGCCGTTCACGTTCGGCTTCGCGCAGATGCTCGCGATGTTGTCCGGCTTGACGCTCCCGCCGTACAGCACGCGGATGTCCGCGGCCCGCTTCCCGTAGCGCTGCTCCAGCGCCGTGCGGATCGCGGCGGCGAGTTCCTCGGCGTCGTCGGCGGTCGCGGTCTTGCCGGTGCCGATGGCCCACACGGGCTCGTACGCGACGACCACGTCCGCGCCCACGCCGTCCAAGCTGCCGGCGAGCTGCTCCAGCGTGTACGCGACGTGCTCACCCTTCTCGCGGACGTCGAGCTTCTCGCCCACGCACACGATCGGGGTCACGCCGTTCGCCTGCGCGAGCTTCGCCTTGGCGGCCACGGTGGCGTCCGACTCGGCGTGGTACTCGCGGCGCTCGCTGTGGCCCACGACCACGTAGCGCACGCCCAGGTCGGCGAGCATGGCGGCGCTCGTCTCGCCGGTGTACGCGCCGGACTCGTGCGCGGACACGTCCTGCGCGCCCAGCCCCACGCCCGCCGGCAGGTTCGCTGCCAGGGTGGGAATGGTCACGAAGGGGGCCATGACGGCCAGCTCGGCGTCGCCCTCCTCGAAGCGCTCGGTGAGTTCGGCCGCCCACGAGCGGGCCTCGCTGGGGGTCTTGTTCATCTTCCAGTTCAGGGCGAGCAGGTTCTTCATTTCATCGCCTCCACGCCCGGCAGCGCCTTGCCTTCCAGCAGTTCCAGGCTCGCGCCGCCCCCGGTGCTGATATGGCTCACCCGGTCGGCCTGCCCGCTCCTGTTGATGGCGCTGACCGAGTCGCCGCCGCCGATCACGGAGTACGTGTCCGTCCCCAGATCGGCCACGGCCTTGGCGATGGCGTTCGTGCCGGACGCGAACTTCTCGAACTCGAACACGCCCATCGGGCCGTTCCAGAACACCGTCTTCGCGCCCTTCAGGGCGGCCGTGAACGCCGCCTGGCTGGCCGGGCCGATGTCCATGCCCTCCCAATCGTCCGGGATGTCGCTGGTGGGCACCACGCGGGTGTTGGCGTCGGCGCTGAAGGCGTCGCCGGCCAGCGTGTCGGTCGGCAGGACGATCTTGTCGCCATACTTCCCGAGCAGCTCGCGCGCCTTGTCCAGGAAGTCGTCCTCGTGGATGCTCCTGCCGATCTTCCCGCCCTGCGCCTTGACGAAGGTGTACGCCATGCCGCCGCCGATCAGCATGCGGTCGACGGTGGGCAGCAGGTTCTCGATGACGAGCAGCTTGTCGCTGACCTTCGCCCCTCCAATGATGACCACGTAGGGCCGCTCCGCGCCGTCCAGCAGCTTGCCGAGCGCGTCCACCTCTGTCTGGAGCAGGGTGCCCGCCGCGTGCGGGAGCTTCCCGGCCACGCCGCTCACGGAGGAGTGCGCCCGGTGCGCGCTGCCGAAGGCGTCGAGCACGAAGGCGTCGCCCAGCCGCGCGAACTTCTCGTTCAGGTCGGCGTCGTTCTTCTCCTCGCCCGCGCTGAAGCGCACGTTCTCCAGCAGCGCCACGGCACCCTCCGGCAGCGCCTGCACCGCCGCGAGCGTGTCGTCGCTGTCGGCCGTGCCGCCGATGAACGTCACCGGCTGGCCCAGCACCTGCTCCAGTACGGGCGCGACCGGCTTCAGGCTGTACTTGTCCTCGGGGCCGTTCTTGGGCCGCCCGAAGTGGCTCATCAGGATGATGTTGCGCGCGCCGGCCGCCTGCAGCGCCCGCAGGGTCGGCAGGCTGGCGGTCACGCGGGTGTCGTCCTGCACGACGCCGTCCTTGACCGGCACGTTGTAGTCCACGCGCACGAGCACGCGCTTGCCCTTCACGTCGAGGTGGTTCAGGTTCTGCATACGTCCTCCTGAGGCGAAAGCAGCCAGCGGAACCACCCGTCTGGCTGCTCTCCTGCCGCGCCGGGGCGGCCCGGCGCGGTTTAGATCACTCGCTTCGCTCGCCACCTGCGGCGGAGCGTCAGCCCTTGTCTTGCACGAGCTGCGTCAGATCGGCAATTCGGTTGCTGTAGCCCCACTCGTTGTCGTACCAGCTGAAGAACTTCACCAGGCTGCCCATCGCCATGGTCAGGCCGCCGTCGATGATCGCGCTGTGCGGGTTGCCCACGATGTCCTGCAGCACGATGGGGTCCTCGGTGTACTCGATGATGCCCTTGTGGCTGCCCTCGGCGGCGTTGCGGAAGACCGTGTTGACTTCCTCGGCGGTCACGTCGCGGCCCAGGATCACGACCACGTCGCTGATCGAGCCGACCGGCGTGGGCACGCGCAGCGAGGTGCCGTCAAACTTGCCCTTCAGGGCGGGGTAGACCTGCGACACGGCCTTGGCGGCCCCGGTGCTGGTCGGGATGATGTTCACGGCGGCGGCGCGGGCGCGGCGCAGGTCGCTGTGCGGCAGGTCGAGCACGCGCTGGTCGTTGGTGTACGAGTGCACGGTGGTCATGATCGCCTTCTCGATGCCGAAGGCCTCGTCGAGGAGCTTCATGGGCGCGCCCAGGCTGTTCGTGGTGCAGCTCGCGTTGCTGATGATGTGGTGCTTGGCGGGGTCGTAGTCCTGCTCGTTCACGCCGAGCACGATGCTGATGTCCTCGTTCTTGGCCGGCGCGGTGATGATGACCTTCTTCGCGCCGCCCTCGATGTGCTTGCCCGCGCCCTCGCGCGAGGTGAAGATCCCGGTGGACTCGATGACGATGTCCACACCCATCTCGCCCCACTTGATGGCGGCGGGATCGCGTTCGGCCAGTGCGTGGATCTTCTTGCCGTTCACCGTCAGGGACGCGTCGTCGTACTCGACGGTGCCGTTGAAGCGTCCGGCCGTGCTGTCGTACTTGAGGAGGGTGGCGAGGGTCTTGTTGTCCGTGAGGTCGTTGATGGCGACCACCTCGACGCCGCGCGCTTCGAGCACGCGGAACACCAGTCGACCGATGCGGCCGAAGCCGTTGATGCCTACTTTCATGCGTCCCTCCAGTCCTGGGGCCTCTCCACGTCGGAAAGCCTTACCCCGCGTGCCCCAGTCTACGCGCAAAGGCTGATGCCAGGTTCGTGTCAACAGGACACCAACCTAGACCGAAGACTGGATCAGCCCGGATCGCTGTACTGGTCATCGAGACCGCCGCTGATCGAGTAGAAAGTCATATGAGACACAAAGTTCACGATCTGGCGTAATCGTGAATATATTCACTTACACTGCATCTAACTCTGGGTTCAGTGGCCGGTGGCGGGGAAATGCCCAGACCTCCCACCGCCTCCGGAGACCACCGCGCCATACTGACCCCATGAGCGACACCCTCCTGGTCATGAAGTACGGCGGCACCAACATGCAGGACGCCCGGGCGATCCGCCACAGCGCGACCCTGGCGGCCCGCAGTATTCAGGAGGGCATCCGGGTGGTGGTCGTGGTGTCCGCCATGGCCGGTGTGACCAACCAGCTGCTCCAGATCGCCGATGCCGCCCAGGCCGGTGATATCGCCCGAGCGAACGATGAGATCGCCGCCATGCGCACCCGGCACTTCACGGCTGCCCAGGAACTCGGTGCGGCCCCGGACAGCGACACCGTGCGCGAACTGCGCGAGATGCACGAGACCCTGCGCCAGGCGGTGTACGGCGTGTATCTGCTGCGCGAACTCACGCCGCGCAGCCGTGACCTGATCGTCGCCTTCGGGGAGCGGCTGTCGGCCCCCCTCATGAAGCTCGCGCTGGAGCAGCTCGGACAGCGGGCCCACCACCTCACCGGCGGCGAGGCCGGGATCGTGACCGACACCCATTTCGGCAATGCGCGGCCGCTGCCCGGGACATACGGGCGCATCAAGGATCGCCTGAGCGGGCTGCTGGGTGCAGGTGTGACCCCGGTCGTCTCGGGCTTCATGGGGGAGACCGAGAAAGGTGCGATCACCACCCTGGGGCGCGGCGGTACGGACTTCAGCGCGACCATCATCGGCAAGGCCCTGTCTGCCACCGAGGTCTGGGGCTGGAAGGACGTGGACGGTGTCATGAGTGCCGATCCCAGGGTCGTGAAGGACGCCCGCAACATCGATGTCCTGAGTTACGGCGAGGTCATGGAGCTGGCGTACTTCGGTGCGAAGGTGCTGCACCCCCTGGCGGTCACGCCCCTGCAGGACAGCGGCATTCCGCTGCGGCTGAAGAACTCCTCTGACCCGGACTTCGCCGGGACGCTCGTGCAGGCCGAACCGCGCGACGAGGCCGGGCACCCGGTCAAGGCCGTGACTGCCATCCGCAACGTCAGCATCATCAATGTCAGCGGAGCCGGCGTGCTGGGCATCCCCGAGGTGATCGCCAGCGTGTTCGACGCGATCGCCCGCGAGAACGTCACCCTGCTGATGGTGTCGCAGAGTTCCAGCATGAGCAACGTGTCGCTGGCTGTGCAGACCGTGGATGCCGAGCGCACCCTGAACGCCCTGCGCGCCGGCGTGAGCCTGGAACTGCAGGTCGAGCAGCAGGACAACGTGGCCGTCCTGGCGATCGTGGGCAGCGGCATGCGCGGTCAGAAGGGCGTGTCGGCCCCCGCTCACGTGGACGATGCGACGCGCTCGGTGCACGCGGCCTTCAGCCTGGGCACTGCGGTCAGCGCTGGTTGACCACGGCGTTCCCTTCCGGCGAGGTCGTGTGGTGCGGACTCGCCGGGGCATCGGGGGCGGCCAGCACGGTCCAGCGTCGGCGCACGACCAGATACAGTCCGACCACCCACGCCACGCTGCTCAGAAAGCCGACCATGACGTCCGTGGGATAGTGCACCCCCAGATAGTTGCGGCTGGCCCCGATGACCAGCGCCCATGCCACGCCCAGCAGCATGACCGGCCAGCCCCAGCGGCCCTTCCAGAACACGAGTCCCAGCGCGATCCCGAAGGCGGCATTCGCCATGGCGTGCCCGCTGGGAAATGAATAGCCGGGCTCGGTCAGCACCGCGCCCAGTTCCTCGGGCCGGGGGCGCTGGAACGAGATCTTGGCCAGCCCGTTCAGCAGCGTCGCGCCGGCCACGGCCAGGATCAGAAACCACGCGTGGGCGCGGCTGCGGTAGCGGGCCAGCAGCAGTGCGACCGCCGCCGTCACGACCGGCAGCACCCGGATGCCGCCCAGCAGCGCCAGCGTCTCGGCCGCCCGTGTGAGTTCCGGTGTCCGGTGCGCGACATACCACGACAGAATCGCGCGATCCCAGGCGTAGCCGCCGTCGTCGAAGATCTCCTCGGTGACGTGGGCGATCAGCACCAGCGGCCCCAGCACTCCGAGCAGCACCACCAGCACCAGCCGCCAGTGCACGCGGAGAAGAGGCAGCAGTTCGGAGCGGAGCTGACGGATCATCCGGTCATTACACTCCACCCCGTCCGGTCATGACTTGCGCCTTCTTTCACGCTCCGTGCGCGGCCCGGTGCGTCTGGCTCAGTGGTTCTAGGCCACCCGGCTCAGTCGGCGGTGAGCCACCCCGCGCATGTGCGTCAGGGGGGTGACAGCGCACCATAGGAACACGAGAGAGGGCCGAGCAAGGATGCCACAGGGGCAGCGGCTTCACCCGGAGACCACCGTGAATCTCAATGCCCACCTGTACCACGCCCAGCACCGACCCGAGTACCTCCGCGAGGAAGCCCGCCGCGACCACCTGGCCCGTCTGGCCCGCAAGGCCCGCCCCGCCGCTCCCGCCCGCCCGGCGTTCGACCTGCGCCGCCTGCTGGTTCGACTGCACCTCGCATGACCATCCGCTGCACCCCACACCACCGCCTGCGATAAGTCGCAGGCGGCTTTGCTTGTGGTGGAGCGGCTGAGGCGGCAGAGGGACGCGGCAGCAGGGGAGACGCCACGTTCCATGACCCTGCACCTACTCGCTGACCGGCACCATGTTCGCCTCGCGCTGCGCCAGGAAGGTCTTGACGCTCTGCGCCGCCCGGCCCGTCATGCCCGGAACGGCCGCGATCTGATCCACGCTGGCCGACGCGAGATCTTCCAGGCTGGTGAAGTGTTCCAGCAGCGCGTCCCGCCGTTTCTGCCCGATCCCCGGCAGGTCGTCGAACACGCTGCGGAGCATCAGGTCGCCGCGCAGCTTGCGGTGGTACGTGATCGCGTACTGGTGCACCTCGTCGCGCACCGCGATCAGCATCCGCAGGGCGGGATGGGTGTGGGGCAGCAGCAGTTCCCGGTTCACGCCGATCTCGCTGCCCGACTCCAGCCACCACTGTGCTCCGAAGCGGCCCGGCAGGATCAGCCGCTCCTCGCGCTTGGCGAGACCCACGACCGGCACCTGCACCCCTGCCTCGTTCAGCGCGTCCAGCGCGGCGTTCACCTGACCGCGGCCCCCGTCGATCAGCATCAGGTCCGGCAGCGGCAGCTTGTCTGACAGGCTGCCGGTGAAGCGGCGAAGGATCGTCTGTTTCATGCTGGTGTAGTCGTCCGGATGATCGAGGCCCCTGACCTTGAACCGCCGGTGTTCGCCGCGCCGCGACCGCCCACCCTCGAACACGACCATGCCCGAGACGATATTCGTGCCGAACAGGTTGCTGTTGTCGTAGCCCTCAATGCGCCACGGACGATCCGGCAGCGCCAGCACCTCGCGCAGGCTGTCCAGGCCGGGATGGTCGCCCCGGCGTTCCAGCAGGGCCAGTTCGCTCTCCAGGCCGGTGCTCGCGTTGCGCTGCGCCATGGCGACCAGATCGACCTTGTCGCCGCGCCGGGGCGTGCGCATCTCGACCTTACGCCCAGCCTTCTCCGAGAGAAAGACGCTCCACAGCGGCGCATCATCGAAGCCCTCGGGCAGCAGGATCAGGGGCGGGACGTGCGTGGCCTGGGTGTAGTAGTCCTGCACGAAGGCCTCAACGACCTCGCCCAGCGTGCCGTCCTCGGCGTTGGTCAGGAAGCGCTTGTCGCGGCCCACCACGCGCCCGGCCCGCATCCGGAACAGCTGCACCATGGCGTATTCGCCGGCCTGCGCCACGCCCAGGAAATCCAGGTCGGTCTCGTCGCTGACAAAGGCGTGCTGCTCGGTGCCGAACAGTTTTTCGACCGCCTGTACGCGGTCACGCAGCCGGGCGGCCTGCTCGAAATCCTGCCCCTTCGCGGCCTGGGCCATATCGGCCCGGAGCCGGGCGATCACCGGCGCGGCGCGGCCCTCCAGCAGCGCCCGGACATCGTCCACCACGCGCCCGTAGTCGGCCGGATCAGCCCGGTCGACGCACGGCCCCAGGCAGCGGCCCATGTGGAAGTTCAGGCACGGCCGCGCCTTCTTCTGGAGGGGCAGCCCACTGTTCTTGCGCAGCGGAAACATCGTGTCGATCAGGTGCTTGACCCGCCGCACCGCCGAGGCGTCCGGGTAGGGCCCGTAATACTGCGCCCCGTCCTTCAGCACCCGCCGGGTCACCACCAGCATGGGGAAGGCCTCGTTGGTCAGCTTCAGGAACGGATAGTGCTTGTCGTCCTTGAGCAGCACGTTGTAGTGCGGCCGGTGCTGCTTGATGAGGTTGGCCTCCAGCACCAGGGCCTCGACCTCGTTGCGGGCGGTGATGAACTCCAGCACCTCGGCCAGCGCGGTGAACTTGCCGCTCTTGCCGCCGGCCTTGAAGTGCTGCATGACCCGCGAGCGCAGGTTGTTCGCCTTCCCGATATAGATGGGCACACCGCCCTTGCGGAAGATGTACACGCCGGGGCTGGTGGGCAGCACGGGCAGGTCGTCGAGATGCACGCAGACAGCATAGATGAGGTTTAGGTCTGTGACGGGGCGTTGAGGCACCAAGAGTTGCCATGGGAAAACAATGGCCGAGACATTTTCACGAACCCAGCTGATCGTGAAACTATTCACTTGTACACTTCTATGTTATCCCCGCATAACAACTCAACCCTCCAGAGCAACAACCACACCTGATCCCCGGCTCCGCTCGGCCGCAAACGCCATGCGGTGCGAATCCAGCGACGCCAGCAGGGGAGACGGCCACTCCGCCTCGCCGCGCAGAGCCGCCAGCCAACCGGCGATGAGTCCGACATCCCCGCCCCCATGATTCCCGGTCGCTTCGACCGTCCACGCCGAGACCTCGCCCGTGCGCAAGTCGTGCATCTCCAGCGCCCCGCGTTCCATGTGTCCGCGCAGTTCGCCGTGTGAGCCCACCAGCTTAAAGGTGCGCGTGTTGTTGTGCGTGAACGCGCTGACCGTGAGCTGGGCGGTCAGGCCCGACGCGACCTCCACCGTCACCGCCTGGTGATCCACGACATCGTTGTGCCCGGCGTAGACGCACTCGCCATACGGCCCATGCTCCAGCGCGTCCGTCAGAGACACGCCACCTGCCATCAGCACCGTGACCGGCCACTGTCCGGCGGGCCGCGGGCCGTAGATGCGCCGGGCATCGTAGGGGCAGTCCGTGACCGAACAGGTGACGCAGCGGTCGCTGGCCCCGGGCGGCGCGTGTTCGGGCCGGAAGTGGTTCAGGCGGCCGGTCGAACTGACCGCGACCGGCGCACTGTCGGCAAGCCAGCGCAGCAGGTCGAGGTCGTGGCATGCCTTGGCAAGGATGAACGGCGCGGCGGGCGGACTGCGGCGCCAGTTCCCCCGCACGTAGGAATGCGCGTAGTGCCACGACGCGACGTTTTCGGTCCATGTGATCCCGATCAGCTGCCCCAGCACGCCGGACTCGACCACCCGCTTCACGTCCAGAAAGAAGGGCGTGGCCCGCAGCACATGGCAGACGGTGACCGTGCCACTGGACGCCGCCTGCGCCGCCGCGATGACGTCCAGTTCCTGCTCGTCCAGGCAGATCGGTTTTTCCAGCAGCACGTGGTACCCGAGGGCCAGCGCCCGCACACACGGCTCCACATGCAGGTGATCCGGCGTGGCGATCACGACCGCGTCGGCGACCCGTCCCAGGGCGAAGAAGTCGTCCCAGTGGGTGAAGGTCGCTGACTCTGGAACCCCCAGCCGCACGGCGACTTCGGCCAGCCGTGCCGGACGCGGATCGACAAGGTACCCGACCGTGGCCCCCTGTGCGGTCAGGTGCCTGCCGTACACGTCCGCGCCCCGGTTCCCGCAGCCGAGGATCGCCACCTGCGGCGTCATCGCCGGGTCACGCCCCAGCCGGGCGCGAGCGGCTGGTTCAACGAGCCTGCCTCCCACTCCAGCCCGCTGAACGGATCGTCCGCGAGCAGCAGAGCACCGTCCAGATCGGCCCAGTCGCACAGGCCCGCGAGGTGCGCCGCCGCGCTGATGCCCAGACTGCTCTCGATCATGCAGCCCATCATGACGGTCAGGTGATGCTCCCGTGCGATCCGCAGGGCCCGCAGCGCCTGGAGCGGCCCCCCCAGCTTGGCGAGTTTCAGGTTCACGCCGTCGAAGGCCCGTGCCAGCTGAACGACATCTGACACGTGGTGCAGGCTCTCGTCCGCGACGATGGGCACCCCGGAACGTGCCCGCAACTCCGCGTGACCGTCGAAATCCCCGGCGGCCAGCGGCTGCTCGACCAGTTCCACCCGCGCGGCCTCCAGCACGCCCAGCAGGCGGCGGGCCCGGGCCCGGCTCCACGCGGCATTCGCGTCCACGCGCAGCCGCACGTGCGGCACCTCCTCGCGCAGGGCCTCCAGGATCGCCTCGTCACGCTCCGTGCCCAGCTTCACCTTCAGGATGGTGTGGCCGCCCGCCACGGCTTCCCGGGCCTGCCGCCGCATGTCCGGCAGGTCCGCGATCGACACCGTGTAGCTGCTCTGGGGCAGGGGCGAGGGGCTCAGTCCCAGCAGCCGCCACACCGGGAGGCCCACGCTGGTGGCACACCACTCGACGGCCGCCATCTCCAGCGCACATTTCACGCTGGGATGCCCCTGCGGCATCCGCGCTGCCAGCCGTGCCCCCAGGCCGTCCCAGTCCCACGGATCCTCCAGCGCGTCCATCAGGAGGGGCAAGACCGCCTCCACCGTACCGCCCGTCTCGCCGTAGAAGGCGTTCGGGGCTGCCTCGCCCCGGCCCTGCACGCCGTCGCGGTCGAGGGTCACGATGGTGCGCGGGTAGACCGACTGCGTCCAGCGGGCAATCCCGAAAGGCTGCGCGGTGTGGAGGTCGAGCGTCTGCCAGGTCAGGCCAGCCCCACTCACGCCGTCCACCGCCCGTAGCCCTCCAGCGACGCCGCAAGCCGCCGCCCATAGTCGCCCTCGCCCAGCGTCTCGACCGTCACGCGCATGTGGGTGGCGTTGGCATGGATCATCCGCGACGCATCGAGCATGAGGCCCACGTGGCCGGGAAAGAAGGCCAGATCCCCGCGCCGGGGCGACTCGACGGCCCTGAGCGCCGCGTGCTGCTGATCCGCATCCCGTGGCAGGGCGTGCCCGCACTGGGCCACCACCACCTGCGTCAGCCCGGAGCAGTCCAGCCCCCACGCGCTGCGCCCGCCCCACACATACGGCGTGTCGAGAAAGCGCAGGGCCAGGGCCGCCGCGTCCACGGTGCCCAGCGGGGCCAGCACGACCTCCTGCACCCACGCCCCGGTGCCGTCGGGCAGGCGCACCGGCACCCAGCGGCGGCCCTGCTCCTCGACGATCTCTCCGTCGGCCGGTGCCACGCGGCTGCCCAGGCACAGCTCCGCCACCACCGGCTGGCTGACCTTCGGCCCCGCGTAGGCGTGGGCCCGCAGCGCCGTGACCCGCAGCTCGCCCGGCTGCCCCGTGCTCACGGCGTCACGCTGCACCCACCCCAGATACCCGTCGTGCAGGGTGCGCGCCCGTTGCCAGCCGGCCGGGCCGTCCCACAGCAGCTCCAGGGCCTCTCCGGGCAGCGCCTCGCTCACCTGGGCCGCCGTGGCGGACGGCGCGGCCCGGAGCGACACGCGGGCGTTCCCGGCCAGTGCCGGCGTGGGGGTCACGAACGTCCACCCGTCATCCTTCAGCTGCGGGCGCAGCGCGGCCTCGGCTGTGCGGGTCGCGTCGTCAATGGCGTGGACGCGGGAATCGAGATCAGGACTCATCCCCCCAGCGTAGCGCTGCCGACTGAGGGTGGGCGGCCAGGTGGTGCGTGCCAGCTACAGATGCGTGGTGAGCCACCGCGCCCAGTTGCCGCCCGCCACATCGGCCCGGACGTCTTCAGGCAGTACCGTCAGGACGCGGGGGACATCGGCATAGCGCCCGATGCCCTCAGGCGTCTTCTCGGCCCCGAAGCCGCCGTCCATGTCGGTGCCCAGGGCCACATGCTCCCAGCCGACGAGCGCCGCGTAGTGCCGGGCGTGCTCGGCCAGCGCCTCCAGCGGAACGCGCACGTCGTCGGTCACCGGGCGCAGGAAGCGGCTGAGGTACACCAGGCCGATGACCCCGCCGCTCTGCGCCACGGCCCGCGCCATGTCATCGGTCAGGTGCCGGTTGCCGGGGATCAGGGCTCGGGCATTGCTGTGCGACGCGATCACGCGCGGCCCGATCTCCGCCACGTCCCAGAACGCAGCGTCGTCAAGGTGCGAGGCGTCCACGGTGACGCTCAGCTCCCGCATGGCCGTCACGAGGTCGCGGCCCTCGGGCGTCAGGGGGCCTGGGGCGTCGGTGCCGCCGGAATAGCGGGTGCGGCCCCACGCCGGGCCGATCAGCCGCACTCCCTGGTCAACCCAGAACGGGAGGTCGTCCGGTGTGCGGATGGGATCCGCCCCTTCCATCAGCAGCACGACCCCCAGCGGTGCGTCAGGCTGTTCCAGATGGACGGCCACGTCGCCCCGACTCCGCAGCAGCCGGACGTGCCCGGCATCCTCCCAGCGGTGGTACTGATCCAGCTGGGCCAGGGCCTGGGCGCGTGCTCCAGCGGCGTCGGTGTAGCCGTCTGCGTCCGGGGTGCGCGGCGCCGCGAACAGGGTGCCCAGGCACAGCCTCAGCCCCGCTGCCGCCATCTCCGGAAAGGTCGTGGTGGCCACCTGCCCGGACACCGGATCGGCGGCGCGGAGCTGCTCGACGCTGCCGGTCAGTTCACGCCCGAGTCCGGCGTTGTACGCGAGATCGAGATGCCCGTCGATCAGCAGGGGAGGCCGGGTCACGCGCGCGCCGTCCGGGCATCGACCAGCGTGAGCACGTCGTCCAGCGAGTGCAGCGCGCCGGGACGCTGGCCGGTCAGGTCGATGACCTCCGCCGCCATGCCCAGGCTCCGGGCGGCCTCGACATTCTCCAGCTTGTCGTCGATGAACAGCACCTCGGGCACCTGCACCCCGAGCGCCTGCGCCGCATGCAGGTACCCGGCCGGCTCGGGCTTGTGGGCGCCGACGGTACAGCTCGCCACGGCCACGTCGATCAGGTCGCCCAGCCCGACAGCCTCCAGCGTGCGGTCGATGCTGGGCAGGGTGTTGCTCAGCACGCCGACCTTCAGCCCACGGGCCCGCAGGGCCGTGAGCACCTCCCGCGCTCCCGGTACTGCCTTGATATAGACCTCGTAGGGAAAACGGGCCACGAACTCCGCTCCGGCACCGGCCGGCAGGTCCAGCCGGCGCTCCAGTTCGCGGCCATACGTGTCCCAGAAGGTCTGTTCGTCCTCCAAGGAGCGCAGGTGCCACCATGACCGCTCGTGATCGGTCACCGTGGACTCCTGCCACAGCGCAGCCAGCGTGTGCCCCAGTTGCGCCGGATCCAGTCCGAAGTGGGCCGCGCCCCACGCCGCCGCGTCACGGTACACGCTGCGGTCGGTGTAGGCGATGGTGTCGTCCCGGTCGAAGAGCACGGCGCGCAGGGCAGGCAAGACGGTCATACCCCGCATGCTAGAGAATTCCACCGCCACATGGATTTCTCTTCCTTCACTTCCACGGCACGCATCATCTGAGCAATATTCGAGCACCGCGAACCACAATTTCAGATAATTCTTGCAGGCCATTGGTCAGAGGCCCACGTCTGAGCAACATGATTGCGTGAAGGGGCGCGCCCGGCTATCCTGTCGGCATGTTCGACGACCTGCACCTCGGCCACATCCTCCTGACCCCCGGCCCGACCCCGATCCACCCCCGTGCCCAGCAGGCCCTGATGCGCGGCATGCTCGGGCACATGGATCCCGAGGTGTTCAAGCTCAACCGCGAGATCCAGGCGGATCTGCGCGTCATGTACGGCACCGAACCCGAGGCCTTCACCGCCGTGCTGGCCGGCACCGGGAGCCTGGGCATGGAGGCGGGCTTCGCGAACCTGGTCGAGCAGGGCGACGAGATCCTGGTGTGCGCCAACGGGTCGTTCGGCCGCCGGATGGCCGAGATGGCCGCCCGCTACGGTGCCCGCGTGCGCCTGGTCACGGCCCACCTCGGCGAGGCGATCCGCCCTGAAGACGTCGCCGCGCATCTCGACGGCGTGCAGATGGTCGCGGTGGTGCACGGCGAGACCAGCACCGGCGTCCTGAACCCGGTGCCCGAGATCGCGGAACTCGTCCGCAGCAGTGGGGCCCTGCTGACCGTGGACGCCGTGACGACCGCCGGCATGGAGCCCTTCCACATGGAGCAGTGGGGCGTGGACTACGCCTACACCGGGGCACAGAAGTGCCTGTCGGCTCCTCCCGGCCTCGCACCCGTGGCCATCAGCGAGCGTGCGTTTGCGCGCTACAGCGCCCGCCGCACCCCCACGCCGCTGTGGTACTGCGACTTCGAGGGCCTGCGCGACTACTGGGTCGAGCACACCTACCACCACACCGTGCCCGTGAACCTGCACTACGCGTTCCACGCGGCCCTGCGGGCCGCCCTGGAAGAGGGCATGCCCGCCCGCCAGCAGCGGGTACACGACGTGGGCACCGCGATCCTGGCCGCCCTGACGCCGCTGGGCTTCACCCATTACGTCAAGCGCCCTGAAGACCGCCTGCCCACGGTGCTGGCCCTGCGTCTGCCCGACGGACTCGACGACGCGGCCGTGCGCCGGGCCCTGCGCGAGCGTGAAATCAGCGTGACCGGTGGCCTCGGCCCCACCGCAGGCGTCATCTGGCGCCTGGGCCTGATGGGCGAGGCCGCCCACCCCGCTCCGTACCGTGCCCTGATGACCGCCCTGGAGGCCATCCTGGGCGAGACGGGCCTGGTGCGCCGCTTCGACGAGGCCGTGGAGGCCACCACGGTTCCGGCGTAATCCGGCGACGACAGGGGTCGCCGACCCCTGTTCCGCCGTCCGTCAGCCCATGCGGCCGGTCTTGATCACGTCCGCGATCACGGGCGGCAGGTTCCACGCCATGATGTCGAAGGCGCTCGACGCGAAGTCGTAGGTGACCTTGTGCAGGGTCACCTTCGGCTTGCGGCCGATACAGTCCACGATCGCCACGTCCGCGCCGGGCTCGTGGTTCAGGGTCAGCCCCACGCTGCCGGGGTCGACGAAGGTCGTCTCACCGATCATGCGGACGAAGGGAACGTGCGACCCGCCCACCACGACCACGCGGGCCGCCAGCGAGTCGGCCAGCGCCTCCAGATCCCGCTCGTTCGCCATGAGATCCATACGGATTTCCGGGTCATGGGGGCTGCCGTGGAAATACCGGATGCGCCCGACCGGCGTCGTGATCCGGCCTCCCGGCGGCAGTCGGCGCAGGAAGTCCATCTGTTCCGGCGAGAGCATCTTCTTCGTCCAGACCAGCACCTGGTCGGCCACGCCCTTGCGGTCGTTGCGGTCACCCAGATCAATGGCGACCCGCATGTCGCTGGATCCCAGACCGGTCGCCCAGCCCTCGCGCTTCACGAAGTCGATCACCGGGCCGGGACTGGCCCCGTACCCCACCAGATCACCGACCACCACGACCTGATTGACGATGTTGTCGGTCAGGAAGCGCTTCACCGCCGTCAGGGCGTGAATGTTCCCGTGAATATCACTGATGAAGGCCACTCTCAAGGTACGTGCATCCTAGAGCATCCTCGGCCACGTGTCCGTGTCCTCCCCCCCCACCCCCTATGATGGCGGGCGTGCCCGCGCTGAGTGTTCCCGTCACGGCCGCCCTGCTCGGCGTGCTCCTCGCCCTGTGCAGCGTGCCGCTCCCGTGGAGCCCGCTGGCCTTCCTGCCCCTGGCCGCCGTGCTGTGGTACGCCGCCCAGGGCCACGACGCCCGGCAGGTCAGTGTCCGGCTGCTGTGGTCGGGTGTGGGGCTGTTCACCATCCATCTGTGGTGGCTGACCACCTTCCTGAACAAACTCCTGGGCACCGGCACCGGCGTCCTGGCCTTCGCGCTGTTCTTCCTCGAGGGCGCCTTCCTGGCGGTCATGGCGTACCCGATCGCCACACGGCTGCGTGATCCGGCCGCACGGGTGTGGGGCCTCGCCGGCGGCTGGGTGATCCTGGAATGGCTGCGCTTCCTGGGGCCGCTGGCCTTCCCGTGGCCCACGCTGGGCTCGACCCTGTTGCCGTCGCCCGCCATCCAGATCGCGGATCTGGGCGGTGTGCTGCTCGGCAGTGTGCTCGTGACCGTCACGGCGGCCAGCCTCGCGTCGTTCGTGCTGAGCCGCGATCCATGGGGCCGGGCTCGGCCGGTGATCCTGGCTGCCGTGGCGTGGGCGGCAGCCCTTGCCTACGGCGTGACCCGCACCCCCGGTCAGGGCCCGGTGCAGCCGGCACTGGTGCTGCGCACCGCCTTCGATTCCTTCGGCCGGGCCGTCGGGAGCGTCAGTCCAGCCGAACAGGAACGCCTCCAGCGGGCCGCCTCGCTGAATCGTCCAGAAGGCGAGATCGCCGTGTGGAGCGAGACGGCCATCACCGCCCCTGGCCGGCCTGAGCTGCTGGCGGCCTTTCCCGGCCCTGGCATCAGTGGCGTCGGCGCCGGGAATGCCAAACCAGAATTCAACGCTGTGGCCGCCATCGACGCCCAGTCACGCGCCACCAGCTGGAGCGACAAGAGCAAGCTCGTGCCATTCGGCGAGTATTTCCCACTGTACGCCCAGCTGCGCCCGCTGTACGGCATCATCGAGAATGCCCTCCGGTTCGACCTGAGCGGTGTCGAGGCCAGCGGCACGCCACGGCCGCTGAGTCTCGGGGGCGTTCTGTACGGTGCCTATATCTGCTACGACTCGGTGTTTCCTGCCGTGGCCCGCAGTCTGGTGCAGCAGGGTGCCCGGCTGCTCGTCAATCCCAGCAATGACGGGTGGTACGACGGCTGGGGCGTGCAGCAGCATTTTGCCATGGGCCGTATCCGCGCCATCGAGACGCGCCGCTGGCTGGTGCGCAGCGTGAACAAGGGCGTAGCCGGCAGCGTGAACGACCTGGGTCAGCCGGTGCAGACGCTCAGCGCAGGGGAGACCCTCCAGGTGCTGCACGTGCGCCCGCAGCTGCTGGCCGGGACGACGCTCTATGTGCGGATGGGCGATATTCCTGCACTGCTGCTGGCCCTGGTCATGATCGGGGTCGCGTTCCGGATGGAGGCGCGGGCGCGACGGTGGTAGTCAGCGGAAGCCCTCGACGACATCGTTCAGGTCATCCTCGGGCACCTCGACGTATCGGCGCGTCGTGTCGACCTGCTCGTGGCCCAGGAACCCGGCCACACGTGTGAAGTCCTTCGTGGCGGCGTAGAGCTGGGTTCCCGCGTATTTGCGCCCCGCGTGGAAGCCGCGAAACTCGTGTGCCACCCCGGCCTTCAGGGCGACCTTCTGGAGTCGCTCATACGCGCTGGAATAGGCCCGGAAGGTCGTCAGATGCCCGCCTACCGATGTGGTCTCCGCCCGTAGCGTCGTCAGCGCGTCACGCAGGCGGGCACTCAGCGGCACCACACGGGATTTGTCACCCTTCCCGTGCACGACCCGCAGACGCCGGGCCGGCAGGTCGAGATCCTCCCAGCGCACGGCCAGTGCCTCGGCGATCCGCAGCCCCGCGTGGGCCATCAGGAGCAGCAGGACACGCTCCTGCGCATCGGACTCGGCCAGCATCGCCTGCACGACATCGGCGCGGTACGGGGGGTTCTTCACGATGCCCTTCGTCCGGTCTTTCGGGCGTTTCACGTCTGCGAAGGGGTCGGCGTCGGTGGCGCCGGCCCAGCGCAGCGCCCGGTACAGTGCCGATGCGGCAGCGACCCGCGCCATGACCGTGGCCGGCGTGAGCCCCGATGCCGTGAGGGAGGCCACGAACATGCCCGGTTCCCGCCGCCCCGGGTGCAGCAGGTTCCACGCCTGTTCATGCGCGTGTCCGACAAGGACTTCGACGCCCTTGCGGTACGCACGCAGCGTGTGTGGGCTCAGACGTACACCTGAGCTGGTGTCGCTCAGCAGGTACGCCTGCGTGAGGTTCCACAGTGCGTCGAAGTCCTTGTCCCGGGCCGCGGTGACCGCCCGGACACGCAGGGCCTCATCGCTCAGGCCGGTGAAGGCGCGCGCCTGGCTGAGGCGGTCGCCGGTGAACGGGATCAGATCGTTTGCCATCACTTCCGATGATAACATGCATTATCAACGGACACTGATCGGAGCGGCCTCGGAGGTGCCCATCCGGCGATCCGCGTCCGCCCAGGCGCGCAGACGGCCAGCACCCTGACCCCTCGGCGCGACGCCGAGGCCCCTTCCTGGCCTTTCTGTGAGCCTGCACAAAAAACGCCGTCCCAATCGCCTTCGACGGGACGGCCAGAGCTCTGTGCAGTTCAGGTGGTGAGTTCCGCCTCGGTACTGGGAGTCAGATACCGCACGGCACCGGGCAGGATGCGCGCCGTGAACGGCGTCGTTTCCTCGTGGAGTTCGCCGTCGTACTGGAGCGGGAACGGATCGGCGGCGGCGACCGTCACCTCCCGGGCCTCGATGGTCTCCAGGTTACCCGCGAACAGCGGATCACCCAGATTCAGTTTCGATCGCACCGAGTCGATGATGTTGGGCACCAGCCGCAGCAGGTTGCCCGCCTGCATGAGGATGACGGTGAAGCGCCCGTCACTTGGACTGATGTCGGTCGTGATCGGCAGTCGGAAGTTCGCCATGCCGAAATTGGCGACCATCACGCCGATCCCCTCGAATTCCCTCGGCTGGCCGTCGATGGTCAGCGTAAAGGTCGTCTTCTTGGGGTTCATCTGCTTCATGGCACTCATGACATAGGCCAGTGCGCCAAATTTCTCCTTGAGTTCCTCACTGCCCTTGATCATGGCGGCGTCGGCTCCGGCGCCCGCCAGCATGGCGAACCCCTGGGTCTGTCCGCGCACCTCGACCTCGCCCATGTCGACCCGGACGGCGTGCCCGGTGGCCACCACCCGCGCGAGCTCCTCCGGCGTGGTCGGCAGGTCGAGGTTCTGGGCGATCAGATTCGCCGTTCCGGCCGGGTACGCGAGCAGCGGCACATTCTTGTAGCGGCTGGCGTAGGACACCGAACTGACCGTGCCGTCTCCACCCGCCGCGACCACGGCGTGGAAGGACTCGACGTCACGGACGTACTCGCTCATCGGCGTGTCGGCGTCCAGATCGCGCTCGACCACCTGGGCACCGGCAGCACGAAGCAGACCGAGGAACACCGGCAGCCCGCTGTCGCCGCTGCCACTTTTTGGATTGAAGATGACCAGCACCCGCTGACCGGTCATGGAGGGAATGGATGTCGCCCCTGGCGCTGGGGTGGCCGAGGTATCGGCATTGGGGGGGGGCGTTTGACCGGTCATATCAAAGGTCATTAGACTGCCGTTGGAGGCTGCCTAATGCTGCGTTTCTTTGTTGCTCCTTTACTGTTCGCCGGGGTGCTTGCATCCTGTGCGCCGCGTCAGCAGATCCAGACCGCCGAACAGATGGTGACGGTCACCCCCATGCTCGTGAAGGTGTCCGAGGCCGCGCCGCGTGGCGGCCAGGTCGTGATCCAGGGCCGCTACCTGGGTGGGCCAAACATCGGCAAGGTCCGTCTCGGTGCGGATGAACGCGGCACGGGCGGCTACGTGTTCCCGGCCAATGCAGTCGTCAGCTGGACGGATTCTCAGATCGTCCTGACCATCCCGGCCGACGCGCCCATCGGTGGGAGCTGGCTGTTCGTCGAGGTCGGCGCAAAACGCTCCACCGGCCTGCCGTACAGCGTCCGCCAGTAGACGAGCGTCCACACGGGGCGGCTCTCGCACCGGCGGGGGCCGCCCTCTCCCCTGCCGGCGTGTGCCACGGGGCGCTACACTCCGTTGGTTATGGCGATTCAGCGGCCCAAGGGAACACAGGATCATCTGCCGGATGGCAGTCCGAAGCTCAGCCTCGACACACGGGCAGCCGCCTTCCAGCATGTGCAGGACACGGCCCGCCGGGTACTGGAGCGGGCCGGCGCTCAGTTCCTGAACACCCCGGTCTTTGAAGACCCTGAACTCGTCAAACGTGGCGTGGGCGGCAGTACGGACATCGTCCGAAAGGAGATGTTCACCGTCTATTACTTCGGTGACCACGGCGGCTTCATCCTGCGGCCCGAGGGCACGGCAGGTATTGTCCGGGCTTACCTCCAGAACGGCCTCAAACAGTTACCCTCGCCCCTGAAGCTCTGGACTCATGGCCCGATGTTCCGTGCCGAGAACGTCCAGAAGGGCCGCCTGCGTCAGTTCCACCAGGTCGATTACGAGGTGCTGGGCAGCACCGATCCGCTGGTGGATGCCGAGGCGATTTCTCTCATGGTGGACGTGGTTGCGGCGCTGGGCCTGAGCGGCGTGCGCGTGAAACTCGGGAGCATCGGTGACCCGGCCGACCGGGACGCGTACAACGCCTACCTGCGTGAGCTGTTCGGTGCCCACGTGGAGCGCCTGTCGGACGACTCGAAAGAGCGGCTGGAGCGCA